>DAOG01000086.1 GCA_002501765.1 Methanosaeta sp. UBA204 | reverse complement strand
TGCTCCTCATGTATATTTTGATAATACCGCCGGTAAATACTCAGGTATGTTGATTTGTCTCCCGATTGCGATCCTGTGCTTTCGGGCAAGAAAATCCTCCCTTCGGTCGGATTTACTTGAGCACATAAAGTTATACTTTATGTACAACAAGAAAAATAACCGCGGAGGGCGCAGAGGAACGCAGAGCATTTAACCATTTATTTTCCCTCCGCGCCCCTCTGCGTACTCTGCGGTTGTATTCCGTGTTTGGTTACAGTATGCCCCATGTCTCGGGTAGTTCCTGCATAGTGAAGTCCCCGATAGTGGTTTAGGTACCCGAGTAGTTACGATGAAATATAGCCTCCAGAATCACTTGATTCACAAGTAACACCCAGGGGCCACCCATTTTCAGACCAAACCGATCGGTTTCGGCTGGTCGGGTCACCATATCAAAACCTATAAGTCAAAGATCTCGATATCTAGCCCTGCCGGCACGGTCGATCCGGCATCTTGCACACGGCTGTGATATTATGATGATCGGTATAATGTCTGATTCTCACGATAACTTTCCCGGCGTGATCCGGGCGCTGGAGATCTTCCATGAGCGGAACGTGGAGATGATACTGCATGCTGGAGACGTGATCGCCCCGGGGATGAGATACGCCTTCGAACACTCTGAAGCAGACCTCAGGCTCGTCTACGGGAACAACGACGGCGACCGGGTTGGACTGAAGCGCGACTTTGCCCGGGTGGGAGGCAAGTTCCTCGACGACTTCGGTGAGATCGAGGTCGACGGCCTGAAGATCGCCCTGCTTCATGGGACCTACGAGCCTGTGGTCCAGGGACTGGTTGAGGGCGGCCGCTACGACGTGGTAATAAGAGGACACAACCACCACTTCGCCGTCCAGAGAGGCGAGACCCTGTTGATCAACCCCGGCGAGGTCTGGGGTCATTTCACCGGCCGGAAGACGGTAGCTCTCCTGGATACGGAGACCCTCGACGCAGAGATAGTTTCCATGGGCACCTGCCCCTCCATAGAGGATCTGACCGGTCTGCGACCGTCATGACCGGAGAAGGCGTATTCCTGGAGCCGCTGGGACTTTACCTCGTGCTAGAAAGACAATATGGCAGGATAAGAAGAACCCGATTTTCCCGCTATCCACCGGGCCGACCCCTCCCGCAGGATCTATCGGATCGCATACGAAAGCTCCTCAAAAACCCGGCCCGAGAAGAAGAAGAAGAAGAATATGGTCTTCCGGAAGATATCCTCGACCTATCCACACTGACTGAGTTCCAGAGAGAGGTCCTGGATGTGGTGGCGTCCATACCCTGGGGCGAGACCATGACCTACGGCCAGGTCGCAGAGAGGCTCGGTCGTCATGGCGCGGCCAGAGCAGTAGGCAGGGCTCTTGCCGCAAACCATTTTCCTCTGATCATACCCTGCCACCGGGTGGTTGCGGTTAACGGCATCGGTGGCTACGGCCCGGGCACGAACCTGAAGAAGACGCTCCTGGACCTGGAGGCGAATCAAGGCGACGATGCATTGTCCGGCGTTTGACCTCCTTGACGTACCGGTGGGCCACCTGGCACGGCTCCGGGAGCCTGTGACCGGCCAGATGAAGGCGGACCAGTTCCAGGGCCGATCGCATCGATACCAGGTGGCCGGGTGCCACCACGATGGGCCTGCAGTCCTTCTTCGAGAGGAAGACGTGGCCCACCTTTCGTCCCTTGTACAGAAGGGGCGATGCATCGCCGACCCGGTCCGGGGGGGAGAAAGACCCGCAGAGCACGCTCTTTGTCACCCCTATCGTGGGGATATTCAGGAGGACTCCCAGATGAGATGCCAGCCCCGCCATCCGGGGATGGTTGATGCCGCACCGGTTCACGAAGAGGAGGGTCGGCCTGGCCTTCAGCCGCATCACCGACAAAACGGCCGCCGCCCCCTCCCTGAAGAATAGCAAACCCGGGACATAAGAACGATTCGTCTCAAAGACGGCGTGGGTTCGCTCCAGAACCCTGTACGAAGGATCGAGGACTACCACTCCGGAGACTATCGTCGCAGAGCCGTCCTCCCCTTCTATCGAGGTCATATCCATGCCGGCCACCACCCCCAGAGAGTAGCCGTCCTCCAGGACGACCCGGGAGGCTATATCTCGCTGGAGGGCTATGAGGTCGTCTCTGGAGAGATCTTCGCCCGTATGCAGATCAACCAGCCTCGGAGGAGAGCCCGGACTGGCACTGGTTGATGGTGATCTCGCTGATATTCGTGATGTAGTCCAGCATACGCTCGATGCTGGTGATCACCAGCCTGATAAGCGTTTCCTCGTGCTTCTTTACAGAATTATTGCCGGGTACGATCTGGGCGATGAGCTTGCGTGCCTGGAGGCACCGGTCGATGATCTCGTTCGCCTTGTCGGAGTTGAGCTGGAGGAGAGAGGATATGGATTCCTCGATCAATCCTACAAATATGGAGTCCAGCCGACCCATCTCGTCCACCAGGTCCTGGGGAAAGTCGCAGTTGCACCCGACCACGATCTCGGCGATCCGGGTGGCATGATCTGCGATGCTCTCCAGGTTCGTCGCCGCCCGGGTATAGCTGAAGGTTGTGAGGGGGTCCAGGGTCTCCTGCTTCACGGATCCTCTCCTCAGTATCTCCGTAAACTGGCGAGATATCAGAAGGTAAAGCCTGTCGACATCGTCGTCCCTTTGGATGACGTCCGCCGCCAGCTCCTTGTCGTTATTCACCAGCGCCTTGATCGAGTCCTGGATCATCGACCTGACGACGGTCCTGATCCTCCTGAGGGCCTTCTCCGAGTGGAGTTCCTCCGGGTTGATCAGATCCTGTATCTGGACCTTGTTGACGGTCTCCTCCAGGATCTCCGGGCCGATGAGCTTCTGGACTATCTGATGGATATCCCTCTTCTGGGTGGCGGTCATGCTAGGCGAGGTGACCTCTATCCCTCGGTATCCTGAGATATAACACCCGATTATGTCCCTAATCAGCGGATCGCCCACTTTGGACCCGATATCCAGCCTGATGTTCAGGTCTCGCTCGGATCTGTCGGGGGACAGAACAAGAGAGCCGTTATCGCTCTGGTTGATGTAGATAAGAGACCCTGCACTGATATCGTTCTTCACCGCCCATGCCTTCGGCAGGGATACGATGAAGGTCGACTTTCCCGTTCTCTGTACCTTTCTCGTCTCCATGTTCACCTAGTTCAGATGTTCTCTCTTCGCCTCGACCATATATATAATGCTCTCGCATATATTACACACGTGGTCTCCAATGCGCTCGAGATGCCTGTTCACCAGGAAGAGGGGCATGGCATCGTCGATAAGGGTGGGGTTTTCGGCTATAATCCTGAAGAGGGAATCTCTCACCTTCTCATATAGGGCGTCTACCTCGTAGTCCCCCTTGGTCGTCTCTCTTGCCAATTCGGCATCGTTCTCCCGGAAGGCCTTCTCCGCCTGGGCCAGCATCTGCCTGGATTTCTCCGCCATCCGAGGGATGTTCTCCAAGCGCTTCACGTGGACCTTGTTCTTCGAGTGGATTACTACCCTGGCTATGTCCACCCCCATGTCACCTATCCTCTCCAGATCGATGCCTATCTTCAGTATGGCGATTATCAGTCTCAGGTCCTTGGCCATGGGCTGCTGTAGCGCCAGCAGTCTCATGCATCTCTTCTCGATCTTCAGGTTGAGGTCGTCCACGATCTGGTCGTCTTGGATCACATCACTGGCTTTATCCATATCATAATCGCGGAGGGCTTCGACCGATCTTTCCACCGCCAAATCTACTATGGCCAGCAGCTTGTACGCATCTCTTCTGAGCTCGCGAAGCTCGCTCCGATAACGCTCTCTATAAGGACTCATTTCCCATCACTCGTCATCCGAAACGCCCGGTTATGTAGTCCTCCGTGCTCTTCTCCTTCGGCATCTCGAAGATGTCTTTCGTCTTCCCGTATTCTATCAGCTCGCCCAGCAAGAAGTAGGCGGTGTAGTCCGATACCCTGGCGGCCTGCTGCATGTTGTGGGTCACGATGATCTGGGTGTACTTTCCCCTGAGCTCATCCATGAGCCCTTCGATCTTCCCGGTAGAGATGGGATCCAGTGAGCTGCAGGGCTCGTCGAAGAGGATAACGTCGGGCTTCATGGCCAGCGTTCTGGCTATACACAGCCTCTGCTGCTGTCCACCGCTCAGCCCCATGGCAGGCTTCTCCATCCGGTCGGAGACCTCTCCCCACAGAGCTGCGTCTTTCAAGCTCTCTTCTACTATTTTATCTACGTTGCGGAGCCCATGAATCCTGGGGCCGTAGGCTACGTTGTCGTAGATGGACATCGGGAAGGGATTGGGCTTCTGAAAGACCATTCCTATGCTCTTGCGCAGGTCCACCACGTCCAGATCCTTGTCGTAGATGTCCACCTCGTTGTAGAGGACCGTGCCCTCTATCCTGACGATATCCACCAGATCGTTCATGCGGTTGAGACATCGGATAAAGGTGGACTTGCCGCATCCGGACGGCCCTATCAGCGCGGTGATATCGTTCTCCGTTATGCCCACGGATACGTCTTTCAGGGCGTGGTTCTCGCCGTACCAGAGGTTCAGTTTTCTCGTTTCTATCTTGAACACCACACTTATATCTCCGCTACAGACAAAACGTGCCTCTTCGTCGTGTCGACGAGTCGAAGCCTAAACAGGGATGAAGCCCTCCTCATCCATTATAGTCTGCCCTTCGTCACCTAAGACGAAGTCGATAAACTTCGCTTCGGTCTCGCTCGTACCGTTCCAGGTATAAAGATAGAGAGGCCTCGAGAGCTTGTAGTTTCTGCTCGTTACGTTTTCCAGAGAGGGGTAGACCCCATCCAGCTCCACCAACCCGATCTTTCCCGTCTTGGCGTAGCCCAGGCCGAGGTAGCCGATGGCCTTGTTGCTCTGGACGAGCAGCGTCTTGATCTCGGCGTTTTCCATGGTGTTGACCCCCACCCCTTCCGCTTCGGCCCTGGTGCTGCCCATGATCACCTCGTTGAAGGTGTCTCTGGTGCCCGACCCAGGAATCCTGGCGACGGAGAGGATTGGCATGTCAGGACCACCGAGCTCCATCCAGTTGGTGGTCTCGCCTCTGTAGATTCCAGCTATATCTTCGGTGGATAGGCTGGTCACCCCGGCATCGTAGATATCCTTGCTGACCGCGATACCGATAGCATCGTAGCAGATCAGATGCTCCACGAAGCCGTCGCCGAAGATATCCACCTCCGATGTCTTGACCTTCCGGGAGGCCATGCCGATATCTGCGAGTCCGGTGGCCACGTCCTGGATCCCCCGACCAGAACCTCCGCTGCTGACCTGGACTGTGATCTCCTCTTGCATGAGGTTGAAGACCTCCGCGGCCCTCTCTATTGCGGGAAGAACCGTGGTCGATCCGGTGATCACCAGGCTCTCTTTTTCGGCCCCCTTTTCCACGCATCCGGCCGTCAGAAGAAGTAAACATATCACTATAAGAAGTAGGTTTGTCTCGGATTTGGCAGATCCGTTCACACACCTGGGCTTCGAGAACATCCATATATAGCGTTTTCCTATATAGTCTATATAGCTAGATGGCATGACCCCATCGCGCAATGCTTATATAGAACTTCAAACTGCTGGTGAGCAGAAAGATGGGGAGGACTTGATTTGGCTGGTTTGAGTACCAATCCGACAATAATATTGAAAGAAGGACATACACGTGATAAGGGTCGTGACGCTCAGCGCAATAACATCCTCGCCGCTAGGGCTGTGGCAGATGCGGTGAAGACCACCCTGGGACCCAAAGGCATGGACAAGATGCTGGTGGAGAGCGATCGAGATGTGGTAATCACCAACGACGGGGCGACCATCCTCTGGGAGATGGATATTCAGCATCCTGTGGCCAAGATGATCGTGGAGGTGGCCCGGACTCAGGACGATGAGGTGGGCGACGGTACCACGACCGCGGTGATTCTCGCTGGCGAGCTTCTGGCCAACGCCGAGAAGCTGATGGACCAAGGTGTCCATCCCACGGTGATCATCGAGGGCTACAAGGAGGCGCGGAGGAAGGCTCACCAGGTCCTGGACGAGATGGCGATCGAGATCTCCAAGGATGATAGAAAGAGCCTCAAAAAGATCGCCGAGTCGGCGATGACCGGGAAAGGGATAGAGGTTTTCAAGCACAAGCTCTCCGAGATATGCGTCGACGGCGCCATCGCCATCGAAGAGAACGGCAAGGTGGACGTGGAAGATAAGGTAAAGGTAATCAAGATCAGCGGCGGTTCTGTGGGCGACTCCGAGATAAACTACGGCATCGTACTGGACAAAGAGCGCCTCAACCCGGAGATGCCCAAAAAGATCGAAGACGCCAAGATCGTCCTCCTGGACGGTACCCTGGAGCTGAAGAAGCTCACCACCGATGCCAAGATCAGGATCACCGATGCAGAGTCACTCCAGAGCTTCCGGGAGGGCGAAGATGATGTCCTGAAGGAACAGGTGGACGCCATCGCCAGCACCGGGGCGCAGGTAGTATTCTGTAAACAGGGGATAGGAAAGTACGCCTCTCGCTACCTGGCCAAGCAGGAGATCCTCGCGGTCCGCCGGGTCACAGATGAAGAGATGGAGCTTCTGGCCCTGGCCACCGGCGGGAAGATCATCGGTGACCCTCTGGTAATGATCGGGGCCGACCTGGGACATGCCGGGCTGGTCGAGGAGCGGAAGGTGAAAAAGGACAAGAAGATGGTCTTCGTAGAAGGATGTGAAAGCGCGAAGGCGATCTCGATAATCATACGTGGTTCCACCGAGCAGGCCATGGACAATATCGAGCGTGCCATGGACGACGGTTTCAAGGTGGTAGCCAGCGTATTGGAGTCCGGAAGGATAGTTCCTGGCGGAGGCGCACCAGAGGTGGAGATCGCCGAGAGGCTCCGCCAGTATGCCTCGTCCCTGGGCGGACGAGAGCAGCTGGCTGTGGACGCCTTTGCCGATGCCGTAGAATCCATACCCAGGATCCTGGCGGAGAACGCCGGTCTCGACCCCATCGACCTGATAGTGGAGCTGAGATCGAAGCACGGGACAGGATCGAACCGTTACGGTCTGGACGTGCGCCAGGGCGGGACCATTGATATGATGGAGCTGGGCGTGGCCGAGCCTGTCCGGATCAAGACCCAGGCGATCAAGTCTGCTACAGAGGCGGCCGTCGTGGTGCTGAGGGTGGACGACGTGATCGCGGCGAAGAGGGAAGAGATGACGCCCAGCCCCGGTCAGAGCCCACACGACTACACCAGGGGGATGATGTAAAGTCTCTTGATGGCGCTTCTGACTGCCATCAATTTACAGTTCACCCGAAGGCGATGGGTTTCTTATGAGTGCAGATATGAGTGCAGACCAGGATAAGGGATCTGAGGATGCTGAGGCTTCGTCCGGGGCTGATGAGTCCGATGCAGGTATCGATGCCGAGACCGGTCTTGAAGAGGCATGCCAGCTGGCCGAGGAGCGTCTCGATCAGCTCCTGAGGTGCCGGGCCGAGCTGGACAACACATTGAAACGGGTCGCCAGAGAAAAAGAAGATCTGGCCAGGTACGCCTCTGAGACATTGGTCGTAAAGCTGTTACCGGTCCTGGACAGCCTCGACCAGGCCTCCAAGCACGACCAAGGGACAGAGCAGATACGGCAACAGCTCATGGACGTGCTGAAGTCAGAGGGTCTATCCGCCATCGAGGCCCTGGGTGAGAAGTTTGACCCATACCGGCACGTGGCTCTCATACAGGTCCCGTCAGAAGAGCACGAAGACGGGACGGTGATCGAAGAGGTCCTCCGAGGGTATACCCTCGGACCCAGGGTTGTTCGCTTTTCGAAAGTATTGGTATCCAAACGAGAGGAAACTTAAATAATTACCACGTTAATCCCAAATAGGTGATAACTTGTCTAAGATTATTGGCATAGATCTCGGAACCAGCAACTCTGCCGCTGCGGTCTTGATCGGTGGCAAGCCTGCCATGATCCCCAGCGCCGAGGGCACCAGTATAGTCGCCGGTGGCAAGGCGTTCCCCTCCTACGTCGCTTACACCGAGGATGGACAGAAGCTGGTGGGAGAACCTGCGAGGAGGCAGGTGGTAACCAACCCGGAAGGCACGGTAACAGGAATAAAAAGGAAGATGGGCTCCGACGACAGAATCAAGATCCGCGGGAAGGAGTACACCCCGCAGGAGATATCCGCGGCCATCTTGAGGAAGATCAAAGAGGACTCCGAGACCTATCTTGGAGAGCCCGTAGAGAAGGCGGTGGTCACCGTGCCCGCCTACTTCAACGACAACCAGAGACAGGCCACCAAGGACGCGGGTACTATCGCCGGTCTTGATGTGGTCAGGATCATCAACGAACCCACGGCGGCGGCTCTGGCCTACGGCCTGGATAAAAAAGGAGATAACATCCTGATGGTCTTCGACTTCGGTGGCGGGACCCTGGACGTGACCATCATGGAGATCGGTGAGGGTGTCTTCGAGGTCAAGTCCACCAGCGGCGACACCCAACTCGGCGGCAGGGACATGGACGAGAAGCTGATGGAGTACGTGGTCGAGAAGTTCAAGCAGGATACGGGAGCGGACCTGCGCCAGGACTCCATGGCCACCCAGAGGCTGAGAGAAGCTGTGGAGATTGCCAAGATCGAGCTATCGTCAGTCCTCCAGACCGATATCAACCTGCCCTATATCACTGCCGACCAGACAGGCCCCAAGCATCTGAACATAACCGTAACCCGGGCCAAGCTGGAAGAGCTGATAAAAGACGTGCTGGAAAAGTGCAGAGGCCCCTTGGCCCAGGCCCTGAGAGATGCGAAGCTGGAGGGCACGGACGTAGACAAGATAATCATGGTGGGCGGCCCGACCAGGATGCCCGCCGTCCAGAAGTTTGTGAAGAGCTTTACGGGCAAGGAGTTAGAGCGGGGTATCGATCCCATGGAGTGTGTGGCCACCGGTGCTGCCATCCAGGCAGGTGTCTTGGGCGGGGAGGTCAAAGACCTGCTCCTTCTGGACGTGACGCCCCTCAGCCTGGGGATCGAGACCCTGGGTGGGGTGGCTACGAGGCTGATCGAGAGGAACACCACCATTCCCACCAAGAAGAGCAACATATTCACCACCGCCGCAGACAACCAGACCGTCGTCGAGATCCACGTCTTCCAGGGTGAGAGGCCGATGGCCAACGACAACATATCTCTGGGACGGTTTTCCCTGATGGGCATACCTCCTGCGCCGAGGGGCATCCCCCAGATCGAGGTGGCCTTCGACATCGACGCCAACGGGATACTGAACGTCACCGCCAAGGATCTGGCCACTGGCAAGGAGCAGGCCATCACCATAACCGCGCCTCACAAGCTCTCCCAGCAGGAGATCGACGAGAAGATCAAAGAATCGGAGCGGTACGCCGGCGAGGATACCAGGCGCAAGGAAGATATCGAGGCCAGGAACCAGGCGGAGACCCTCGTTTACACCGCGGAGAAGACCATGACGGAGGCGGGCGACGTCGTCACCCCCGACCAGAGGACGAAGATCGAGAAGGCGATCGAAGAGACGAAAGAGGCCCTGACCAGCGGCGAGATCGAGAAGATCAAGGAAAAATCGGAAGCTCTTCAGAACGCCATATACGAGCTATCCACGGCCATGTACCAGAAGGCTGCTCAGGAGCAACAAGAACAGCAAGCTCAAGAGCAGCAAGAACAACAAGAACAGAAAGAGCAGGGGTCCCAAAGCGGTCCAGACGAGACCATCGACGCCGAGTATGAGTACGTGAACGAGGACAAGAAGTAAGGCCGAAATAGTGAGAAAGAGGAGAGGAGAGGAGAGTTTCCAGATGCCGGGCAAGAGGGATTACTACGAGATTCTGGGTGTGAACAAGGACGCCGACGAGAAGGCGGTCAAGAGCGCCTTCCGCAAGCTGGCGATGAAGTATCACCCCGACAGGTCGGACGATCCCAAAGCCGAAGAGAAGTTCAAAGAAGTATCGGAAGCGTATGCGGTCCTCTCCGATTCGGACAAACGGAGACAGTACGACCAGTTCGGCCACGCCGGGATAGACGGCAGGTACTCTCAGGAAGACATATTCCGGGGCGTCGATTTCGAGGACCTCCTCCGGGGGTTCGGCGGCGGCGGAGAGAGCATCTTCGACCTATTCTTCGGCGGTGGTGGCCGCCGCCAGCGGGGACCTGGCCGGGGCAGGGACCTTCAGTACGAGCTGAAGATCTCCCTGGAGGATGCATCCACCGGCCTGGAAACGACCATAAAGGTTCCCCGGATGGAGACGTGTCCCACCTGCAATGGGAGCGGAGCGAAGCCGGGAACGAGGCCCAAGACCTGTACGATGTGCAACGGCACCGGTCAGGTCACCAGGGTCCAGAACACGCCGTTCGGGCAGATGATGACCTCTTCCACCTGTTCCCGGTGTGGAGGAAGGGGCCAGATGATCACCGACCCCTGCACCGGGTGCCGCGGCACGGGACGGGTCAGGCGGATGAGGAAGATCAACGTGAAGGTTCCCAAGGGCGTCGACTCCGGCCAGCATCTGAGGCTGAGAGGCGAAGGTGAAGCAGGCCCGGAGGGCGGCGTGCCCGGCGACCTCTACGTCTTCGTAAACGTGAAGCCTCATCCCCAGTTCAAGAGGTCTGACGGCGACCTCTTCCACGAGGCGCCTCTCAGCATAACCAGAGCTGCCCTGGGCACAGACCTCGAGGTGCCGACCCTGAACGGGAAGAAGGCCAGGATCAAGATACCTGCGGGGACCCAGACCGGGTCGATCTTCAGGCTGCGGGGTAAGGGCATGCCCAGCCTCCACGGGTTCGGCACAGGCGATCTTCATGTGAGGGTCGCTGTAAAGACGCCCACCAGGCTGACTTCCAGGCAGAAACAGCTCATGGAGGAGCTGGCCATCGAGTTCGGCGAGGGGAAAGATAAGAAAGAGAAGGCCTCGGAGAGTCAGAAGGATAAGGGCTTCTTTGGCAAGATCGTGGACGAAGTGAAGGACGCGGTTCAGTAGGGTCCGAAAGTTTATGCCGCCTGGGGATCTGGGCGCTCTTCTTATGGTGGCCTTAGAATGCCTGAATAGTTACAATATATGATCTTATTACCTGTATTCCGCAGGTGCAATACGCGTAAAAACAATTTTCTAGGCCGTTTTACATCGCAATACTTTACATAATATGGGACGCCATCGTATAATTTTGTAGCTAAATCAGGTCACACCGCTGAGGGCATCCTTTAGAGCCCTAGAGGCTGTCCAACAATTACCCACAATCAATAATACTATTCGACATGTGCCTTATGCATACACCACCCCAAAATCACGGAAACACATATCAAATATCTGCAAGGTATAACGCAAAGGCGCAAAGGCGCAAAGGCGCAAAGAGTGCTATCATTCTTTGCGTCTTTGCGTCCTGGCGTCTTTGCGTTCTCGTCATTTTGGTTCACATCCGCTCCCGATAACAACTTGGTCGTAATTGTTATAAAGCCAAAATGTAGTTGGCTGATTTTTGGTATGTTTTCATCTTATCTCGGTTTTGGGGCAGATGCTGTCGTGTGGAATTGTAGGACGACCTCCCTACATCAGAAAACTCATAATTAAAATAAATTTTTAGCTACAGGGAGAAATCAATAAGATTTAGTGCATTTCAGTCTAGTAATCTTCCTCAATTATTAGAAAAATGTCAAATAGAAGTGTTTTCAGCAGATCTTCGAAATTAGTTGCCATGATATTCTGTATACGAATATTATGTCCAGCAAAATTCCGAAGATTATAAGCAACGAGAAGGCATTGAATCTCTTTTTTTATCGGCAAAGTCATAGGCAGCAAACCCAAAAGTACTTGATCAGGTTCTCCTTTAGCGAGATTAAGATTATTCGAAGATATTAGTTTTTCCAAATCGTCTTGAGTCGTCCAGTTTTTAACTGTAGTATATTCTATAATCTCTCGCCAAATAGAACCAAGATTTGGATATAGATTATTCAATAGCTTGTCTATAACCAGGCATAATGCAAAAAGCCAATTTGAATTCTTGAGTTTCGCAAAATCATTTTCATCAGATCATGACCTACTTTGCGTCGATACTCAAAAATGGCCCAAAAATTAAAAACAAAATAATATTTGATTGGTTCAAGATTTGAACTACGATTTTGCAGAAATCGTCTATCGAAGTCTTCCATAGTTAAAGTTCTTCCAAATTCTTTCTGATATAAATTCAAATATTTTTCAAGTTCCAATCTGATTTCTTTCACCAAACCAATCAGGATATTTTCGGGATGTGAACTCAGAATTGCCGTTCTGTGTACTGGCGCATCATAAGGATAATTCAACTCAGGACAGACTTTGTTCAATTCGATATCGTCTTCAATTGCATTGTAAATATATGTAAAGCCTGTGTCAATATCTCCAATCATTAAGTAAGTGTGTGCAATAAAGGCATATGGCGTGCCTTTGTGAATGTGTTTTCCTGTATCCTTCTCCCATTTATGGGCAATGGATAATATTTTCGTCCAAAATGGAATTGCTAAAATATGTTGGCCATTTTGCATATAATTTAACCAATATGTTGATAGCTTTTCAAATAAAAAGGTGGATAAATATGCAGCCAAACAAGCTCTATTTGTTTTGTATAACTCATCGACAGCTAAAAAAATCGAGTGAAATATCGACTCGAATTCGTCAGGGAGAATAACTTTTGCATTATCTGGTCTCTCAATATTAAAGTCTTGTATTTGAATTCGAGGCAATTGCCGAGAAGGGACGTTAGAACCGTTCCATGTAATCCCTGTTTGACCGGAGGAAATTTCGGAGTAAGAATTTGCTATAGTACTTCCAAAGCCGCTATTCTGGTAGCAAATGATGTCTTTTATATTTTTACCATCGAAAGTGACTTCACGAATACTCCAGCTCTCGTCGTGATCAATTATTATGTTATTGATTCTTGTTAGCATAATATACCGACCTTATCAACCTTGGTCGAAACAGTTAACTCTCATCATCAACATGAAACATTAGGTAGACAGCATTTTGCCTAATGATGGTATACTCGAACAATTCCAATATGCTTCCACATTAGTTGTATATCCGAATATGGTTCGCATATTCATCACGCGAATTCCTAATTCGCTCCCTCTAATTATATCCATCTTGGATGAAATACTTTTCGATGATTTTAGGTTTGAAATGTACCCTCTATAACATCAAATACCTCTCATACTGTCAATGGCGATCTAAAATTCCTCACCTGAGAACCTCTGTGCTCAGTGCGCGTACACCGCCCCGTAAGGCCTCTTAGATACCGGCATCAGCTTCACGAACTCTGCCCTACGAATTTCTTCGGCGTCCACTCACAGTTCGGCGCCGAACCACTCGGCGAACTCTTACACATACCTCTCCAGAACCTTCTCGTCACAGCCGTCCATCTCCTGCACCCCGACCTCTTTGCCCAGCTGGTGTGCCCCGATGCCCGGTAGCCCACGCCGTATCGGACGAAGATCTTGCCGCCGCGTATGAATATGCCCACCACGTCCCCGGCCCGGACTGATGTACCCTCGCGTCGCAGAAACCGAAGCAGTGCCGACCAGCAGATCGCCTCGCGCTCCCTGTACGCAGGTTCCGCCGCAACTGGCGCCGTGTATTCGCCCACGGATATCGAACCCGGCGCCATGGCACGATCTCGACGACGGAAAACCGAGCGCCAGATATCCGGCACCCGATCCCGGCGCCAGCCGGGCGCCTCGCCTGCGCTGACCAAAACGAGGAGAATCCCGGTGCCGATGAAGTTGGCTTCTTCGCTTCGTACTCCTTCATGTGCATGGCTGCCCGGTAGCCCACGCCGTCTCGGACGCAGATCTTGCCGCCGCGCATGAATATGCCCCCCACATCTCCGGCCCGGACTGATTACCTCTGCATCGCAGAAGCCGGTGCAGTGCCGACCGGCAGATCGCCTCGCGCTCCATGCACGCAAGTTCCGCCACAACCGGCGCCGGGTCTTCGCCCACAGATATCGGACCCGGCGCCATGGCGCGACCTCGACGACGGAAAACCGAGCGCCAGGTATCCGGCGCCCGATCCCCGGCGCTAGCCGGGCGCCTCGCCTGCGCTGACCAAAACGAAGAACGCGGGAGAAAAATACCCGAAACGATTTATGGCCAGCCACCCATTCTACAATCGATGAAATATACGGTGATCTTGGATCCTCAGGAGGAGGGCGGATACGCTGTACGCTGCCTGGAGGTGCCTGGTGCTATAAGCCAGGGTGAGACAAAGGAAGAGGCCCTGAAGAACATAAAAGAAGCCATCGAGCTGGTCCTGGAAGTCCTTCATGAGGAGTTAGAGCAGAGCCAGACGATCTCCAATGTGGAAATCACCAAGGTAGAAGTGGCAGATGTCTGCTAAGCTTCCCGTAATATCGGGAAAGGAGATGATCAAGATCCTGACGAAGAAGGGGTTCGTGATCAAACGACAGAGAGGAAGTCACGTCATCTTACAGAAAGATCGCGTCGTCTTCTCGGTTCCTCTCCACAAGGAACTGAAGAAAGGAACGTTACGATCCATATTGAATCAGGCAGAGATCTCCACAGAGAACCTGGAGAGATCCTTGTAGATGCCATCTGGATGGCTCTGTATCTTACAGCCAGAGGTTCCTGGGACGAATATTTGAGGACTTGTAGACCGCCTCGCGCTCCATGCTCGCAGGGTTCGCCACAACCGGCAGATCGTCTCGCGCTCCATTCACGCAGGCCCAGCCACAGCTGGCGCCAAGTCTTCGCTTACAGATATCGGACCCGGCGCCATGGCGCGACCTCGACAACGGGAAAACGAGCGCCAGATATCCGGCACCCGATTCCCGGCGCTAGCCGGGCGCCTCGCTTGCACTGACCAAAACAAAGAGGTGCCGCCTCGATGCGAGAGATGAATAGATGGCTCGCAAGTGTGGGGGATGAAACACCTCCTGTGCGGGCATATCGTCATCTGAGCAGATGGTGCAGAACGAAATGAGCCCGGGACAGAAGGAAAAGTTTTATAAGGATCTCCCCAAGTTCAGGACGGTATAGATTTAGGAAGGTATAGATGAAGTTCAACGTCACCGTCGAGATAGGCGAAGACGGAATGTATATGACCGAGTGCACCGACCTACCAGGCTGCCTCTCGGAAGGGGAAACCCTCGAAGAGGTGATCGAGAACATAAGCGAGGCGATCGTAGGCTGCTTGAAATCTAGGCTGAAGATGGCCGGACAGCATCTCGAAATCCCTGCATTCCAGCACAAACTCGATATATCCATAGACATCTTGACGGGAAAAACCCATGCCTAAGCATCCCAGAGCGAGCGGTGATAAACACGTTGCTGCCTTCGCTAATAAAGCTCCGATCTCCTGCTCGTATTTCATATCTTTATGCCGTCTTCCTTTACATTTAGAAGAAATGGCGTGTTATATTCTCGAAAGATCTTTGAAGGGTAGACTATGCCCGATATCACTATGTCATGCTCAAGGGAATACTCCGCGATCACGTCGTCGATCTGCTCCCTTTCTTCTCTGCTCAGATCACCATCTACGAGGATCATTAGGTCAACATCGGAGGACGCCGAGAAATCTCCCCTCGAATAAGATCCAAAAAGCAGGATCCGAATCAGTTTATTCTCTAATATCACTCTAATCTCGACTTTAAGATCTGCAAGGAGCTTCAGGATATCTTTACGCTCGGACAAGCCGATGCCTCCGGCATGACAACTCTATCTGATGGTCATCATCCAGTTTTTTTTTTACTGCTTAACGGTGGTCCTCACTAAAAATAAACCTATGCTTGGACTTCTGCCGTTCTCCCGCCAGCTGGTGCGCCCCGACATGAGCCCGGATGCAGATCGCGCCCTCATGCATCCCGGTGCCGATGAAGTTGACCTCTTGCTCGGCGCCCAGGAGGTGGGGGTAAGTGCGACGATCTACTTGGAGATGCTCGGACACCTGCTCAGAAACGCCCGCGTTCGGATCCATCCACATCACGGCGGGTTGCATCTGCGGTGTAATCGCCTCGGTCCCTCCCCCCGACGTCTGGCCTCTGCTCGTCTTTGTCCTTTATCTTCATCTCGATCAGACGATCGGATCGCATCAAGGCCTCTTCTCTTGCCTGAAAATGCTCTGCAGCGTCCTTCATGACCTTCACGAACCCTTCCCGGTCTCCGTGGTCCGTCATCTCCGCCAGGGAGATGCACTCCTTGATGTAGGTATCTCTCACCCTCCTCGCCCGAGGGTTCTCCTGGATGTTGGCGTAGAGTTCCGGGTTCTGAGCGAGGATCCTTCCCACGAAGTCTATCATGATCTCGTAGACAGGGCTCATGAAGCTCCTCGACCCGGCCACGTCGAAGTCCAGGGTCTTGAGGGTGGCTCCGATGGATATGTAGGCGAAATGGGTCAGAGCCTGGACCACGGCCATGATCTGATCGTGCTCTTCCGGACCCACGATCTCCACCCTGGCCCCATCCTCCTGGAACAGAGTCCTCATGATGGGGAGCCACATCTCGCATCTGCCCTTCGCAGGAACCAGTATCATCGTCTGTCCCCCGATACCCTTCATGGTGGGACCGAACATGGGATGCGTTCCCAAGACCTCCACATCACCGGGCGCGTGCTCCAGCATGGCCCTCATGGGTTCGGACTTGAGCGAGGCAACGTCCATGAGGAGGCTGCCGATTTTCATATTCGGACCCAGCTCTTCGATCACCTCGGCGGTGCGATCGATGGGGACGCTGAGAAGCACCACGTCGCTCTCTTTCACCTCTCGGATCAGGTCTTCTGCGTACCCGACCCCCATCTCTTCGGCCACCTCCCTCTTTCCGCTGGGGCCCCAGACGGTTACCCGGAACCCGCGTCTTTTGAAGTAGCGGGCGAACCAGCTTCCGGTCTCGCCTGTTCCGCCCACGATCAGCATCCGGTTCATCTCATCTCCAGCTCTTTTCTCACCGCTCCCTCCATAACCTTCGCCGGGGCTTTTAGACCCGTCCAGATCTCTATGGCCCGGGCACCCTGGTAGACCAGCATCATCACCCCATCCACGGTCTTGGCTCCTGCCCGGTCGGCATCCCTGAGAAGCTCCGTCTTCCGATTGTAGATCACGTCGAAGACCGACTGGCTGCTTTTCAGAAGACGCCCATCGACCAGAGATGGATCGCCCTCCTTCATCCCCACCGAGGTGGCGTTGATCACCAGGTCGGCCTCTGGGACCAGCCTATCCAGCTCATGAAGACCGCACCCGTGTCCGCCCACCCATCCGGCCAGATCACAGGCCCGGTCTGCGTTCCTGTTGACGATGGTAACCTCGGCTCCTGCCTGGGCCAGCTGGTAGGCGATGGCCTTGGCCGCTCCACCGGCCCCTATGATCAAGACGCAGCTATCTTTGATCTGGACTTTGGCCTCTTCCAGCGCCATCTGGGCTCCGATCCCGTCGGTGTTATAGCCCCTGATCTCGTCACCGAAGGCGATGGTGTTGACCGCCCCCATAGCCTTTGCGGTCGGGTCGGGCCGGACTGCCTGGAGCGCTTCTTCCTTGAGGGGTATGGTCAGGTTCAGGCCCCCGAACCCCAGGGCCTCTGCGCCCAAAATAGCCTCTCTCAGCCTGGGTCGTCCTACATTGAAGGCGCAGTAGCGAGCCTCCAGTCCGAGAGAGCCGAAGGCCGCGTTCTGCATCGCCGGTGAGAGGCTGTGTTCGATCGGCTGTCCCAAGACGCCGTATATCTTTGTCAACGCCACAGAGATCTCTCCTTTATTTTTTGTCTTTCGTCTTTCATCTTTCGGACACGAGTCAGCGAGTCATGCGTTTTATCTATGACAATATCATCCAGACGGCTCCGCCTACTACGGCACCGAAGAGGGCGGCCACCAGGTTGACTCCGTTGTTGCTCAGAATGCCGCGCTGCTGGAAGGTGGCTCCCAGAAGGCTGTCGAAGTTGGTTCCCAGGAACCCGCCAGAGATCGCCGCCAGGACCCCATGGTATCCTGCCATCCCCGTGACCACCGCCAGGATACCTATGAGCGCCGAACCTAGTAGAGCTGACAGCTCTCCGAGGCAGGTCACGCCACCGTCCACCCCCGGCTCTACCTCTCTGAAGTTGGTTATCATCCGGGGCTTGGACCTGCTGGTCTCCCCGATCTCGCTGGCCAGGGTGTCTCCTGTGGCCGTGGCGACCGCGCCCAAAAAGGCGAAGAAGAATATCTCGCTCCCGTATACCCCATAACATACGGCCAGAGCCAGGGGTATCAGGCTGTTGCTGTAGACGTTCTTGTATCCTCTTCGGCCTCCCCGGGACTGAGCGATTCTCAGCTCCTCTTTGCGGGCGTATCCGTACCTGGTAAAACCGCTACCCAGCATATAGAAGGAAAGCAAGAGCAGAAACCAGGACAACCCACCGAAGAGCACCACCAGGAGGCAGATGATGGCCTCGCTCATCACAGCCCCGGCGTCGGCTGCCTTCATCCAGTAGGCTGCCAGGCCAAGGGAGAGGGCGAAGACGTATATGAGGATCATCTTCTCCAGGCTGGGAAGGGTGAACTCGAAGCTGAAGAGCCACATCACCATGCAGGACCCGAAGGGCACGGAGAAGTCGCGTTCGGTCGATGCGACGTGAAGGAAGGCACCGCTCAGACCTGCCAGGGTCGTCAGGAAGAGGACTTTTTCTGGCGCGAGCTCCGCCGGGGCGGTTGCAAGAACGGCCAGGTATCCCAGAACCATCGTCGTTGCCATGTAGACCAGGCTCTCTTTCAGGCCGTGGAAACGACCGGATACCACGGCGGCGAAGGTGGGGGGCACAAAGGATATAGCTACCAGGTAGAGAGGAAGATCGATCTCGGTGTACCTCAGCCCCCAGCTCAGGAAGAGGAGCAGAGACAACGATGCGGAAAGGGTTCGAACTCTCCGCTCCAGAAGAGAGATGGCGGCCAGGAGAAATATTGTATAAGCCCCTGCATAGGGGATGAGCAGGGCTGTCATCCCTACGGCGATCCTGGCGGCCAGATCTCTCTGCATGCCAAACCAGATTGACGCGATTACAAAAATACTTTCTCTTCGGAGAGTCATAGATGGGTGAGAATGCTGCGTTACGCATATGAGAAGCTGCTGGAGAGGCGGATATCTCGGGGTAAGGTTCCCCGTTGTATCGCCATCGTTCTCCCTGCTGGCGATCCCAGGAGCGAGGGGTGGCGAAGGGTTGATCATCTCGTAGGTTGGTGTGAGTCTGTCCGGGTGTGGGGCATCATACTCTTCATGGGAGACTGTGGGCCAGGGTATCTGGAGCCTCTGGTATCGGAGTTGAGGGATCTGGCGGCGGAGATAAGCGTCCACACCGCCGATGAAGATATCGAGCTGGGGACGGGTGGCCCGGTCAGGCTGGTGATCTCCTTGGGCTACGGGGGAAAGAGAGAAGTGGCCGAAGCCATCGGCAAGCTGCTGGAAGATGTGGAGTCGGGACTGGTGGACCCGGAGGAGATCGATGAGGCCATGATCGAGGCTAAGCTGAGGTTCAAGTACCGGCCAGACCTGGTGATCAGGGCGGGTGGACGGCAGCTGAGCGACTTTATGATCTGGCAGGCGGCCTACTCAGAACTCTACTTCACCGATGTAAACTGGGACGCCATGAGAAAGATTGACTTTCTCCGGGCCATCCGGGACTACCAGCAGAGGGAGCGCAGGTTCGGGAAATGAGATCTATCCTTCCGCCGATACGAGGTTCAGGTATATTGGGGGTATATTCTCCGATATTACGATCTCCTCGCTCACCGTCATCATGGTGATCCCATCGTTCTGGGCGGCCTGGGCATCGACCTCGATTATGATGGGGATCTTCGTCCGGAAGGTACCCACGAACCAGGCCTTCTCCGAAGTGGTGCTCAGGTGGACGTACCTCTGGGATGCTGACTTGAGTCCCACCTCCAGGATCCTGCCGGCTTCTTCTTCGCTGGCTCCGTAGTAGAGGGCAGGGACTGTGTTCATGGGGTAGTCCAAGTCCACGTCGACCGAGTGGCCGTATCGGGCCCTGATGTATCTCTCCTCGATCTCGTATCTCTTCTTCGGGTCTGACTGGACCAGGGCTATGAGCAGATCTTTGTCCGCCCAGTGGTATCTGGTGCGGATTGCTTTGGTCAGGGAGTCTAGATCGACCCAGCCTCTGGAGTCTATGGCCAAGCCAAGGTCGTCGGGGAAGTGCCTGAGTGCACCTGCCACCAGCCTGCCCAGCTTCTCGGTTCGCTCGTCGTCGAGCAGAATCTGGCCAGGTTCGCCACAAGGACATACCTCCCCCCGAAAAAATCCGTGTTCTGGGCATCTCCTGATCATGATCTTACCTCTCCAATGGTGAGTAGTTTTACAGATAGATATAGCTGACTCCAGGTCGGCAGGCAAAGCCTAAAATAGGTTTGACCTTTGATTGGTATCTATGCTGAGTTCGGACGATATCAAGAGACGGCTAGGGGACATCACACTTCTTGATCTGGACGGTAAGCAGCTTTGCGTCGAGTTCGAAGAGCTACTCGACACGATGGACGAGCGCGATCGTCAGGTCTCTGAGACTCTTGATCAGCTTCTAGCCGAGGTGGATGACCTCCTGGTCCTCACAGATGAGCTTGAGGAGGACGAGATCTTCTGTAGGTGAAGCCTATTGGATACCCTTCCTGACGTCCAGGCTTGTAGCCCAGAGTACCCCATAAACCTCACCCGGGTGGGGTTGACCGGGGTAAAGAAGCTCGTAAAGGTGTTGCGTGAAGAGGATCGTCCCATAGTCTTGATCTCCAACTTCGAGGTCTTCGTGGATCTACCTTCCAACCGAAAGGGGGCGAACCTGTCCAGGAACTTCGAGGTGATCGATGAGGTTCTGGAGGTGGTGGTCAACGAACCGGTCTACGAGATCGAGGAGCTATGCGGCGAGATCGCACGCAGGGTTCTTTCCAAACACGAATACGCCACCAGGGCAGAGGTGAAGATGAAGAGCGAGTATGTGGTGAAGAGGCGGTCTCCCGCCACCCATATCACCTGCCAGGAGGTAGTGGACATATTCGCCGAGGCCGTGGCCAAAGCCGGCCATCTGAGAAAAGTGGTGGGGGCCAAGGTGGTGGGGATGACCGCCTGTCCCTGTGCCCAGGAGATCATGAGAGACCTGGTGAGAGAGGAGCTCGAGAAGCTGAACCTGAGCCCGGAGGAGGTCTACGGTCTTGCTGCCCGGCTTCCAGTGGCCACCCATAACCAGCGGGGCAGGGGAATCATCTCTGTGGAGGTGCGCGACCGGCGTTGTGTCTCGCTGGAGAAGATAATCAGTATAATCGAGGAGTCGATGAGCGCCAAGGTTTACGGTCTCCTGAAGCGCCCGGACGAGGCCATGGTCGTCGCCCGGGCACACGAGAACCCCAAGTTCGTGGAGGACTGCGTCAGGACCATGGCCAAGAAGGTGGTGGAATCCTTCGAGGACCTGCCAGACGATGCGGTGATCTCCTTGAAGCAGATCAACGAAGAGAGCATACACCAGCATAACGCCTTCGCGGAGAGGACCGCCACCATGGGCGAGCTGCGAGCAGAGCTTGGTCTTGGAGTATAAGGATGAACGACAAGGTTGACAAGACTGAGATCATCGTGAGGCGTCTTGGCGAATTGCTCACCGAGCGGAAGATCATTGCTCGGGCCGAGCTGCTCCAGCGGGTCTACCAGTATGTGCGCGAGGCCGGGCTGGACGAAGCCGAGCGAGAAGAGCTGGAGAAGATGTTGGGGAAGGATCATGTGGCTGTGGGGATCTTCGCCGATCTTCTCAGCGAGAATCCTGTCTTCATCAACCTGCCCCACCCGGATAGTGCGATTACCCTCAACGGCAGGATCTTCCACTTCGTGCACGCCGGCAACTATGGAGACGATGACTTCAAGGGGGCCTATGACCGGTTCCAGGCGGCCTTGGAGGAGCTGAAGGGGTTGGTGGTCCTCAACCTTCAGGACCTGTTGGTGGAGTTCATGGGCGGGGCAGGCTACCTATTGGAGCACGACTCCCATGGCCGGATCATCTTCGCATCCAGGGAGAAGACGATTGCCTTCCGCATCTTTCCGGCAATAGGAGATGTGATGATCGTGGAGGGTATGGATGGCTCGGTGGTCATAGTGCCTCATGAGGAGAGCCCGGGGCCTTTTGTCGACTACTTCCAGGAGAAGGGGGTTGGTACCGAGGAGGCCGGTGTCAAGATCTGGGTGGCCAACATGGAGGACGGCTCCATCAGTCCCTTCATCGGGTATCCTAAGGATATGGCTGTATACAAACAGTTCAAGAACCCCAAGATGGCTCTGATGGTGAAGGGTCTCTGGGGAAGGAAAATGGTGTAGGGCGCTGCATTTCGCGGTTATGCGGAGGATCCCCTCGCGCCTGGAATCCACAATGGCCAGCGATGGCGAGGCGCCCGAGAATATGTTGTTTCAGGGTCGTCGAGGGGGCTGGGAGGTTCGCAGGAATAGAAAAATAAAGGCGCGTTTGGTTGGGGTGCTGTGCGGGAAGGATCACCCGCCTTGGCTCTTCTCCACGATATCTTGAACCCTCTTCTCATTCTCTTGTTGTATATAAAGTATGACTATAACTACTCAGGTACCTAAACCAC
>DAOG01000122.1 GCA_002501765.1 Methanosaeta sp. UBA204 | reverse complement strand
ATTAGCGTTCATTAGCGGTTGAAATAAGGAGTGAGTATGTGTTTAGCGCCCTCAGAATCACTCGCTTGATAATGATTTTAATCAATAGATGCATGACGACTAAGAACTTGACCCAAACAAAATAGACTTGATACTTAGTGGAGCCTCTCAAAGAAGTCATCTGCTACAAGGCCAGCGTTTTCTTGGGCTGGGATCGTCTTGCGCATCGGATAAGTGTCAAACTTAGCGTTCAGGACTATAAATGCTCTGCGATCCTCTGCGCCCTCCGCAGTTATTTTTCTTAATTCAAGCTTGTCTGATTTAATATGTCGCTATAATCTATATGATCGAAAGTCATGTAATACCTAAGACGCCGCCGCGGTGACATTCTCCGGTATGTACACCACCAGCCCGTTCTCCAGCTTGTAGGCCGTACCCATCTTGACCCCCTGCCCACCGGCGAGGTTCTCGGTCATGTTCAGGATCTGTATGCTGTCCTTGTCCTTGATGATGATCTGCATGTTGGGATCGCCCGGGTTCTTCACCACGGTCACGCTCTCTTCGGGGCTGAGCAGCTCGGGAACGTTGTAGGCCATCACCAGCGCCAGCAGGAGGGCGATGGCAAAGACCATAGCGGCATCGAAGAGGTTGGCCACCCCGCTCAGAGGATCGTCTTCCGCTTCATCCAGCAGCCCTAGGCTACGCCGCCGTCTCATTCTCCTCACCTCGCATGATCTCCACGGCGTACTCCAGGTCGCTCAGGTCCTGTCGATACCACCGGGTCCTGATCACGTAAGTCGCATAGCAGATCCCGCCCACGGCCAGGCCTATTACCGTGGTGGAGAAGGCGATCACCAGGCTGTTGGCCATCTGCTCGATGTCGCCCTGGGATAGGCTGATCAGGGCAGGTCCCATGGGGATCAGGGTCCCCATCAGCCCCAGTATGGGACCTACCCTCACTCCGATCCTGATGGGCTCTACCGCCTTGCTCATGCTCAGCTCGGCGTCCTGGAGGATCTTCTCGAACCGGAAAGGAAAGGTCCCCTTCCTGACGGATAGGGCCACCTCTCTCAGAGACTCGGACGTCCTGGCATGAGACGCATAGCTGCCCAGCACCGACTCGATTTGATCGACCTTGCCCGAGCCGGTCAGCTCCGCCGCTCTCAGGCAAACATCCTCCAGCTCCTCCGGATCTCTGCGCCGGGTGGAGTACTCGGATATCAGCGAGCCCAGAAGGGCGAGAGACCAGGCGAAAAGGAGAAGGAGGGCCACTATCACGGGATAGAGGAGCGCGGTCGAGAAGACGAATAGAACGTTTACTATCTCGACGTAGACGCTCAAAGGGCGACCCCCATCCTCCTGCCGACGAACCCGGATACGACCAGGGCCGCGATGATGAGGTATGAGACGATAAGGTCAGAGGCGGGGACGGTCGCCGGGACGAAGATGGTCGCCTGGGCGTTCAGGTAGGCCGGAATGATCAATATGGAAAGTATGTAGAACAAACCTACGAATATCATCACGTTGCCCATGGTGGAAGGTGTCTTTCCCACCTGTCCCATGCTGGTAGACAAAACCGCTATGGTGACGAAGAATATCAGGCCCACGAGAGCGCCCACCTTCCAAGGGGTGAACTCCAGAAGGCCGGCCAGCACGCTGCAGGATAGAAAGGTAGCGGTCATGCAGGCCGGGCATGGCACTGAGAGAACCCAGAAGGTCTTGCGGGTGAGGTCATGGCCGTGCTGGTTCCATTCCCTGGCGGTTATCACGCCCACCACCACCAGCAAGAGGGCGATTATCATGTGCATCGCCACCCCCAGGTTCAACAGGCTCATCAAGGTCTCTTCCGGTATCATATCGATGGCCGTCCCCATGATAAGAGAAAGGACCAGATACCCCGACGCGATGATTAGCGTCTCTCTGCGGCTAAGGCTGGCAAGCCCGCATCCCAGGCTGACCTTGAGCGCGAATATGACGATGCCGATCAGTACGCCAGATGCAACGATCCATGTGATATCCAAAGGTGACACCTACCAAACACAATTGAACGGAGATCAACTTTACATGATATAACCCTTACGCAAGCCAAGACGCATAAGCCAAGAACTTCTTGCGTTCTTGTAGCAAAATTTGGAGGTGAGACAAGTTCACCTGTTCCTCCAGAAACCCATCCCGATCACTATGAGCATGAGAAGCACCAGCAAGATCCCCACGAGGGGCATCCCGGAGATGGAGGGCATGGAACTCGTTTCCTCCACAGGCTCCATCACGTACCCGGTCACCTCGTCCATCGTAGACTCGGCCTTCGTCGCCTCGGCCGGCCTCTCTGCAGAGGTCCCCACGCCGGAGATCTGGGTCTGGTTGGCCACTCCCGATGAAGACGGCCGGTAAGGATGCCTGCTGGACCCCTCGCTCTTAGCCTTTCCGGAGCTGGACTTCGTCGCCTCGGTGCCGGTGAGGACGCCCTGCATGTACTCTCTGAGGAAGGGGTTACCACAGGTGTGGTGGCAGCAGGCGACTCCGTACTCCTGCTTTGATCGCTCGAACTCCTCGGCCAGCTTCTTCTCCATCTCCTCGGTGGGATGCCAGTACCCCTTTCTTGAGGTCTCCAGCATCCTGGCCGTCATTACCTGGTAGGCGTAGGGGTTGTTTGCATCGAAGAACTCCTTGAGGCCCATATCGTACTTGTCGTTCACGTAGACGTCGTAGGCCTGGTTCCACATAGTCTCCGTGACCAGTTCGGGGACGGTCACGTCCCAGCCCCACAGGTACTCTGTGAACTTGTCCATCTCCCTGGCACCGGCATACCCGTGCTCCTGCATCCCCTGGATCCATCTGGGGTTGAGGTATCGAGATCTCATCTCCCTCACAAAGAAGTCGTGAAGCGGTTCCACCTTCAGACTGTCCGGATTCCTCACGTCGGTCACATACATGGACGGTGTCATCCCTGTCACAGTCCTCACTGCAAGCCCGATTCCTCCCAGGTACTGGAAGACATCGTCGTTATCTATGAAACCATAAAGGTTGGAGTTGGTATTGTGTACTGCGGCATCGACCTCTCCAAGGTTGTGTCTGAAGAGATCATTCTGCACGTCCGAGAAGCTCTCTCCGGAGGGGCCGACGCTCCCCCATATATCGTCGCCGTAGATGTAGGACATCCTCTCGATGAAGAGGTTACCCAGCTTCGTATCGTTCTCCCATGTGTCGCTCGCTCCAATCGTGCTATCCAGATTTGGACCGTAGGTACCAGGAGCCTCCAGAAATATCCTTGATCTCGACAGGTTCAGTGCCCCCTCCTCTGTATAGTTGCCGGTCTCTATCAGGTGTTCGTAAATCTCCTGTGAATTCTCCCTGACATAGTTGGGGTAGCTGGTATCTGTGTCGTTTGCAGCCAGCCTGATGGCCCTGTCTATAAACTTCAGCTTCTCGGGGAAGATGTCTCTATGCAATCCCGAGGGCACCACCACCACATCTATCCTGGGCCTTCCGAGCTCTGAGAGAGGTACCAGCTCCACATCGAAGACTTTACCATAGCCGTCCCACTTGGGCTTTGCTCCGATGAGATGAAGTATCTCCGACTCCACCACGCCGTGGTCGGTCATCGCCCATGCCCACAGGACGATTGCAAGCTTTCTCGGATAAGTTCCATTGTTGTCTTCCCTGTACTGCACGATCAGCTTATCGGCAACCTCCTGGCCAGCCTCCCAGGCACCCTGTGTGGGGACTGTGCAGGGTGAGATCGATCGGAAGTTCCTGCCGGTTGGGAGAACCTCAGGGTCTCTTATCGGGTCGTCTGCGGGAGATGGTGGCGTATACCTGGACTCAAGGGCGTTCAGAAGGCGTGGTACCTCAATCGTACATGAACCGAGATCCTCTGCATATACAACGGATAAGTTCAACTCGGCTGTCAGGTTCTCCGAGACAGAGCCCAGAACCTTCTTCTGCGCCTCTTCAGGAGCCGTGCCCTTCAGAAGCGTCTCATCGAGGAGATCTCTCGTAGAATTGGCCAGCTCTCCCTCTTTATCCAACCTCGATGGGTTGGGATAATCATCGTAGGAGATCATCAGGGCAACCTCTCTCTTGTAATCTTCGCCGAGCATCGACCCGACCATTCCAAGGAGTGAATCGCCCTCAGGCGGCTCTCCGAATATATGGAGCCCGTAGGGCATGAACTCGTTCTTCAGGTCGTAGAGGAAGTCCTCCAGCTCCCCGACGAACTCATCGAAGGCAGCAGGATCTGAGGATATCTGCTCCAGGTCGACACCCAGATCTTCATCGAGATGCAGTTCCCTGGACTGGGTGAGGATCTCCTCCATGTACTTCTCCTTCACGGTCGCGTTCTCTACATGGTTATAGTTGTAAGCCGTTCTGGCAAGGTTGGTCAGGTTGCCGTAGAGACCGGAGGCGACGATCGGTGGAGTGAGGTGTGTAATCATAACCGCATCCCCCCTCCTCTTCGCCTGGGTACCCTCGGCGATGTTGTCCACGATGTAGGGATAAACGACAGGGAGGTCCTGGATCAGTACAACAGGCCAGCAGTCCTCTCTGGAGAGCCCGCTCTCCTTGCCTGGAAGCCATTCCTGGGTACCATGCTTGCCCAGATGGACTATGGCATCTGCTTTGAATCCCTGCTTGAGCCAGAGATAGAAGGCTATGTACTGATGATGTGGCGGGATGTCCTTTGAGTGGTAAAGTATCGTATTGTTCTGGAGCCATCCCCTCGTTGGCTGGGGACACAGGATCACGTTCCCGAAGGAGAGCTTTGGGATAACAAGATACTTACCGCTCTCGTTCTGATAGACCATTATCTCTCCGGGAGGAGGACCCCACCTCTCGACAACCTCTTTCTGCTTATTCGAAGGTATGGTGCTGAACCAGCTGAGGTAGACCTCCTCCGGAATCAGAGTCGCATTCCCAGCCAACACCATAGACTCCAGCTCACCAGGTGCCCATGTCCCGACATTGGTCCCCTGGTGAACCATCTGATCAAGGAGATCCTTCTCGCCAGGGATCTCTCCCTCCACGGTGTAACCCGCCTCACCCATCCCATCGAGTATATTTCTGAGGCTCTCGGGAACATCGATATAGCAGGCGCCGATGTTGTCCTTCCCGCCGCCGTGGTTGTAGTAGATGATTGCAACCCTCTTCTCCGAGTTTGGCGTCCTCCGGAGCTCGGCCCAGGAGATCGCCCTATCGGCCATCCATTCCACCTGGGAACCGATCGGCTTATACGTCTTCTCGGCCCTGCCTGCGATCACGATGGGCTCGATTACACCGTCTATCTCTGGGAGGGCAACCTGGAAGTATATCTCAATCGGCGAAAGGCCGGTCGCGTTTTTCCACTCCCCCGGCTTCTGGTAATATAGCCAGATGCCCCTCAGCACAGGGATGCCCAGCTCCAGAAGATCGTGCCGTCCCTGGTCCGGGTCGCCATAATTTATCATGAAGGGCTTTGTCAATATTGCAGCATCCACAATGGACGTATTGTTCTGGATGAAGAACCTCTTCATGGTGGTAGTGTTCGAGAACCCTATATCGATTACGTTCGCACCCCTACTCTCAAGCTCACTGATAAGTGTCCTTCTCGCGAGAGGGTTTGTATCGTAATAGTTCATGACGCCGATTGTGATGGCGCTCTCATTATACCTGTATCCGGTCTTGTTCCGGTACCACTCGAGATAACCTGTCAGGTTCTCAAAGGTACTTTCAGCATCTGGATGGAAGATGTAGCTCTTGGGAAGTATTACCGGCGGCTCTACCTCTCTATTCCATCCGAAGAACTCCACTCCTAGATAGACCAAAAGCCTTTTTTTATTCTCATAGTTGCGGTTGGTCCAGTATTCTTCGATACGAGGATATTCTGAGAGGTTTATATTATTTATCTCTTGATATGGTGGAAATATCTTAACCACATAAGTGCCATTGTTCTTTGCCTCTTCGACCCCGGGTTTGATGCTCAGAAACTCCTTCGGACCTATTCTGATAAATATAAAATTGTACTGGCTGAAGTTGATATCGCCTGGCAAGGTTGTGACATCGTGTTCAGCCATCGTATACGCACTGACGTTTAGGTCAAAGCCCTCTTCTTGCAACGCTTTTGCAGCCTTCAACAGGTCTGGATGGCACCGATCTCCACCCGTTATATATAATAATCTGGCCTTCTCCGGTTTCTTCGACGAGATCCTCGCAGTTATCCTGACCGCCGGGGAGGTTTCAGGTGTTGCGCCGCGGTCACCATAGTAGAATGTGACAACGTCACCATCCTTCAGCTCGAATGCGTCTGGACCCACGACTGGCACGGATTCGTTCGGGTAGTTTACCCAGTACTTCCATATTTCGGCCCTATCTGCAGCCACATCTCCAATCGAATCTACGGTGAGACCGTACATCCCGTAGAGGGCGTCACTTACGGTGCAGTTGAACTCACCCATCTCCGCGGCAGCATACAGCACCCCCAGCGCCGACGTCCAGTTAACAGAATAGATAGATCCGCTACTTGCCGTCACGTTGAAGCTGCCCTCCGGCAGGGATACATCTCCCTTCCAGATCACATTCGACGGCTTTGATCCGAAGGCGTAGAGATAACCATCGTCTGCGCCGATGAATAGCACACCATCATGGACCGCTGGAGAGGACATTATGTATTCGTTTATCGGATAGGTCCAGATAACGGATCCATTGTTTGCATCAACTGCGTAGATCATGCCCTCATCGGTACTGGTTCCGAAGTAGACCATACCACCTGCGACGACAGGGGATGACTTGACCGCGCCGTTGACCTTTTTGCTCCAGATTTGAGAGCCGTTGAGGGCGCTGAAGCAGTGCATGTAACCATCATCGCTCCCTGTGTATACCCTTCCCCAAGATACTGCGGGAGACGAGATCGTACCTGCCATATCGTTCTTCCAGACCTCCCTGCCGGTCGTCACATTGACCGCATAAATCGTACTCGTCGTGGCGAAGAATACCCGATCCCTCCAGATCGCAGGTGTGGTCGTTATCTGAGCATCTGTGGGGAACTTCCAGATGAGATCGGAGGATACATCCATGCAGTAGAGGGCTGGATCGCCGCCTGCGAAGAATATCCTCCCGTCAGAGGCTGCCGGTGAGACGTATTGATTGATCGAGGTCGTCGTGACGTTCCAGAGTTCTTTACCATCAAGATCCAGGGTGTGTAATGCACCGCCAGAGAAGCTCATCACGAATATTCTGTCATCGTAGACCAGCGGGGAGGATGCCACACCCCACCAGCTCGGGTCCCCCTCGATCGTCACGTTCCAGAGCGTCTCGCCACTGGTGGCGTTCACACAATAAAGATCGCCTGTAAGCGATCCCGCAAAGACCTTGTCATCCGATATCGCCGGAGTCGAGGTACCACCCTTCCTGCCGATGGGATTTCTCCACAGGACTGAGCCGTCTCTCGCATCGAGGCTGAAGAGACCCAGCTCGCCCTTGAAGCTCATGTCAGGCCAGTTCGAGACGTAGACTCGACCGGCTGATATGATCGCGCCGCCCCCTATGTAGCCGTGCCCTGTAGGATTTATCCTCCACAAAATATCGGGAGAGTCAGGCGCCTCTCCGCTCACGTTCCCTGTCCGCTGAGCGTCTGCGTGGAAGGTCGGATAGTCACCATAAACCGGCAGGATTGCAACCGTCAGGAGCAGGAATGCGATGAGCCCCAGCCTTCCAGATCCAATCAGGTTCTTGATTTTCATTAAACGAAACCTCCTCCTGTGACGTTCACATCGCCGAAGGCGTAGACCTTCCCGCCTCCCAGCGTGAAGACCATCCCGTCGGCGACCGCCGGTGAAGACCCGCCGCCGGGGTAGCTCCAGACCTGCTCGCCACAGACGGCGTCGAGGGCGTAGGTCCCACCGAAGTCGGTGAAGGCGGCCTTTCCCATGAAGACGAGACCGTCGGCGTAGGCCATGGAACATCTCCAATCGCCGATCTTGTCCCCGGGATCGGTCACCCATATCAGGTCGCCGTCATCGGCATCGAAGCAGTACGTGAGCGAACGGCTGAATCCTTCCACGCCGCCGCATACGTAGACCTTGCCGTCGGCCAGGGTGGGCGTCGAGTCGGTGGGGTTGATCGTCTCTCTCCAGATGGTCGAGCCGTCGTCCAGGTCCAAGGCCATAAGGTCGCCGTCGCCGTCGAAGTTGTAGGTGGTCATGTAGATCACGCCGTCTTCTATCGCTGCAGATCCGCAGGGAGAGTTCTCGGTGGTGAGGTTCCAGACCTCCGTGCCGTCATCCAGATCGACACAGTATATCATCCCGCCAAGGCCCCATTCCCAGCTTCCGAAGACCACCTTATCGCCGTGGATTGCAGGCGTGGACTGGGCAGATCCGTCGACGGTGAAGTTCCAGAGCTCTTCTCCCGTCGCCTCGTCCAGGCAGTAGTAATGAGAACCGTCCCAGTCGCTGACCACCACTTTGCCGTCCACGATGGCCGGGCTGCCGTTGACAGCGCCCTTTCCCGAAGGCGGAGCAAAGGACCAGATCTCTCTGCCGTCTTCCGCGTCCAGACAGATCGTCTTCATTCCGGTGAAGAATACTTTGCCAGCATGGTAGACCGGCGTGAACCAGGAACAGCAGACGTCAGAGTTCTGCTCGAAGGAGACGTTCCAGAGCATCTCTCCCGTGAACTCATCCAGGCAGACCAGGACATCCACACAGTTGACGAAGACCTTGCCATCGGCCACGGTGACCGACGATCCTGCCAGGGCATTTATGTCATCGGTGATCCAGGCGGTTTGATTGGTCCTGGGAGCCTCCGAGATGGTCGATCCGGTATGCGATGGGTTCAAATGGAACTGGGGCCAGTCGTCATCCGTTTTGTCAGATAAGCAGTAGAGATGGCCCTTCTCGGTCCCGAAAAAGATGCAACCGTCGGAGGCGGCCACCCCCGCCAGGATGTAGCCGTTGTCCGGTGGGTTGAACTTCCAGACCGTCCTCGGCTCGGATCCTGCATCCTCGATGCAGTAGGCCGATCCGTTGACCTTTGCCGTGGTGAAGCTGATGCGGGGCAGGTCACCCGATATGGAGACGACAGGAGACGACTTGACCCCAGCATCCACGGGGTAGGACCAGATCGTATCGCCGGTGGCGTCGTCGAGACAGACGAGAGCTCCGGGATGGCCGTGCTCGCCCACCCCGAGGTAGGCCCTGCCGTTGTAGACTACAGGGGTCGAGGTGCTGAAGCCCACGGGAGAGGACCAGCCGGCATCGAGGAACCGGCCCGTCGCTTCGTCGAAGCCTACCTTCCATGCGTAACCGGTGTCTGCAGAGAACTCGGAGGCGGTGTACACGTAGCCGTCTTTGTACGAGACGGAATCCCGGACGCGGCCCGGGTCGGGTCTCGCAAAGCCGATCTTCGATTCGTCAGCAAGCTCCAGAAGATCGATCTGGGTTCCGTTTTTGCGATCCACGCTCAGGAGTGTGCCGTCGGAGTCGCCGTAGACCAAAAAGTCGCCAACTAGAGAGGCCCCGCACCACATATAGCCGTGGGTCTCTCGGGTGAGGTTCCAGCTCTCGTTCCCGTTTTGATCAAAACAGAGGTACCGCTTCGGACCTTTTCCGTAGGCGCTGCCCTCACCCAGGAAGATCTTCCCGTCTGCGCAGGTTATGGGACATTCGAACCTGTTCTCGGTCAGGTGGTGGGTCCAGATCATCCGGCCTGTTTTGGCGTCGAAGGCGGCGAGGTTACCGGAGTCGATGGCCGCATAGATCCTGTCACCGTCGCAGGCCGGGGTCGAGGTCTGGAATACCCAGCCGTCCATCTGATATTTCCAGATCGCATCGCCCGTATTCTTGTCCAGGGCCCAGAGGATACCGTTGTCGGCCAGGACGTATACCGTGCCCGAAGAGACGACCGGCGGCACGTCGATGCGATGGAGGTCTGCAGACCAGGTGATTCCCGGGTCTGTGGGCAGGTCGTCTTTGGTCAGACCGGAGTTGGTCGCATCTCGCTGGAACTGGGGCCAGTCCGATGCGCATCCGGAGGCGATGAATAGCAGAAGAGCTACGAAGATCCAGAGAAAATGTCTTATATAGGTATATATCATAAATTAACCACCATAAATCATGTAAAAATTACGGGAGGGATGCGCCCTCCCGTCATCGCGACCACGCCGTAGGCGGTCCACTGGAAAGACGTCCCCTCGCTCTCCTCCTTCCACCAGATGACGCCGTTCTCTTTCTGGAGGCTGGCGAGATGGGATATCGGGTCGGCCATGCCCACGCGCCACTTCATGGGGTCCTGACCTGCCGCGCTCAAGGCCATGATCACCCAGTCGTCGGTGGCGGAGTTGGACCCCAGTGACGAGAAACCGCCGTCTTCGTTCTGCTCGGACTTGAAATAATCCAGGGCCTTCTGTACGGACCCCGAGGCGATATCTTCGCCCGCCGCCATCAGAGCGCAGACGACTATCCCGGTGGTATCCGGATCCTCTCCGCCGGAACCGCCATGCCAGGCCCATCCACCGGACTCGGTCTGGACGCTCTTCAGGTACTCCACCGCGCCGGAGACCTCGTTTGATCCCGGCTCGCCGGAGGCGGCGAGAGCCAGAATTACCCAGGCGTCGTCCCAGATGTAGTTCTCCTTCCCGATCTCACCGCTCGGCCTGGAGTAGCTCTTGACAACGTCCACATAATCCGTGCCTGATATGTCGTGAGGATCCGCTCCACCCGCCACCAGGGCTACTACATAACGTCCAATATGGGCCTCGATATTGGAGGATGTGCTCAGTACGTCCGCATTCTCCACAAGATAGTCGAGAGGGGTTTTGCCATCCTCGGTGTAGTTTGCAGAATCCTCGCCCGATGACGCCAGTGCCATCACTGCAATCGCAGTTGAATGGATATTGCTCTTCGACCCGGACTTGGGTCCGAACCCTCCGTCTTCATTCTGGCAGGATAAGAGGTATTCTACGGCAGAGTTCACATAGGGCGTCTCGTCGGCCAGTCCCGAAATGGTGGAGGCGGCGGCCATGGTCTTTGTATAATCTCCGGTCGTAGTGAGCGGTTCCTGGATCGCTGTTTCTTTGGCAGTCTTGAGTTCGGCAGCGGTCTCTTTGCAGGCACCCTCATATTCCAGCTCACAGATCTCCCCGCAGGTCAGATTTGTCGGGTACCCGATGTACTCGAATCCCCAGTCTGGAGGCTGCCACCCATAAACAGGCATCTCTCCTTCGAACTCGCCGATATCCACCACCGCATTGGCGTAGGCGGTCCTGGACGCGGCGCCGTCTACCGATACGGCGTTCACTTCTGCCAGGTTCACGAACCGCCCGCTTCTCAGAGCCTCGGCACTGAAGAGTATGGTCTCCGTCTCCCCGGGAGCCAGATCGACCAAGTTCCAGGTTATCTGGTTGCTCTCGTAAGATGAGGGCGCGACCGACGAGTCTAGAAGCAACATGTTCTGCGGTAGTACATCCCTTACCTCGGCCACCTGGGTGCTCTCTCCCAGGTTCTGAACCTCCAAGGTGTACCAGACCACATTGGACCTATCCGGATCCAACTCGGCAGTCTTGACTGCCGATATGGTTCTCTCCTGGCAACACTTGAGCCAGTTAATCTCGATAGAGGAGAAGCCGCTAGCAGTTGCCCAACCACCGTTGTAGCCTCCGGACGCTTCTACGCGGTTTACCAGTTCGTCTCCATGGTACTCGGTCACGTTGAGCCAGAGGGTGATGGTATCAGTATCGCCGATGCCCAGATGAACTAGAGTCCAGTTGGCGCTGGTCGAGGTGAGCGAAGGCCTCGCAGAAGAGTTGATGAACTGGGTCTTCGGTGGGAAGCGGTCCCTTATGTAAACCGGCCCCAGAGCCCGATTGCCATCGTTCTCAATGATGATCTCGTACCTGGCGAGGGTGCTCTCGTCCAGGTATACCAGTTCACCCGACTTGTTGATCGTCAGATGAGGTTGGTTATACTTGTAAGGCCCGGTAATGGCTACCCTCCGTTTGATCGAATAATCACCGAGGTAGGTCTCGTCCATATCGACCATAGGCTGGATACCTTTCCTGGAATTACTGCTAGAAGTGTTCAGAGACTTGTTCGCCATGATCGCTCTGAACCTCGCCTTGCCCGAGAATTTTGCCTCGGTGGCCATATCGCCCAGACCTCGAGCGATGGTATCTTTCTCCAGCCGGGTTATGCTGGTGAACTCCTCTCCGATGAAGCTAATGATGGTCGAGTTCATGGACTTATTAAAGTCCTTGGACCACATCCCTTCTTTCCACTTGGGACACTGATCGACGGAGGTGTCCTCGGTGTACTTGAAGCTCGAAGGCCGGTAAGTCAGGTTTATGTCCTTGGCGATGTACTTGGTCTGCGTCTCGATCAATTCGTCTGATTCGTAGGTGCCGGTTCCCCATTCGTAGGTCCTCTGTTTGTTCTCTATTTGTTTGTCTGCGACGACAAACCCTTCTCCGGTGGCGGACTTCTCGGAGGCCACGCTGGAGCCGTACCCGTCTATCTTCTCAAGAACCTTGAAGCTGCCCGTGTAATCCTCTCTCGACTCGAATAAGGGCGTATTTTTGGGAGAGGTCTTTTTCGGGGCCATACTAAGGTAACCTATGTGCCCTTGTCCTTCGAACTCTGAGTCAACCTCCATGATTGAGCCTTTCTCGTCGAGCATCATGTAGGAGTTGCGATCGATGTTGGTGGCGTACTTGTAGGACTCATGCATCGATGTGGGCTTTATCCGGTTCTTGGCGCAGGCTTCTTCGGTCCATCTGGAGGAGTAGGTTATCGATCGATTCCGGTAGAGGCCCAGAGTTGTGGTCTTGTACTCTGCCGAGACGTCCTTGAACATCTCGATGGACTTGTTCTCTGTCTCTAGATTTATCAATTCATCGCTCTCGTAGTCGCCACTGCCATGCTCCCTGGTTCTCAGCTCGGTTCCCGGATCTGTGACCAGCACGTTCGCACAATCGGAGGCGCTGACCGCGTTTCCTGCGCCGTCATTGACATGAGCGGTAACATTGACGCAGTTCTCCAGAACATACCTCGGGGGACTGGTGCTATAATCGTTGACCACGTTTACGAAACCCTCACCTTCTATGCCCTGTTCCATACCGAACTTGAAGTCCTGCATCTCCAGGGCCTTTACCTGCAGGTTGATCTCCTCACATCGGCCAGCTTCGATCTCACCGAAACGCCATATAATCAGGTCGGTTCGTTCCTGATCATAATTGCCACCCGACGGTGAGGGTGACGCCGACAAGAACTTCACGTCTCTGCTGAATACATCCTCGACTACGACATTGGTCATGGGCGCGTTATCTAGGTTGCAGACCTTTATGGTGTAGTTAACCTTCTTGCCGCGATCGACCTTGTCCTTGTTTGCGGTCTTGGTCACGCTCAGGAGATCTGAAGACTTGCCCACAAATACCTCCTTGCAGGCATCGGTCTCGATCCACTCAGATCCGTTCCAGGCCAGGACGTTGACGCAGTTGTGGATTACGGAATCAAGCTCCGTTGTCTCCGGTACTTTCACAAACAGGGTGATATTTTGGCACTCTCCAGAGGCTATCTCCAAGAAGTTCCAGTTCTGCCAGTTATCACCTTTTGAGTCTGGCAAGGGATTTGCGGTAATATACTCCACATCTTCTTCGAAGCTGTCGTTGACCTTGACCTCGGTCACCGGACCATCTTCCCAGTTGTAGATCTTTATGATGTATGTCAAAGGATCGCCGGGTAATACTGAGCTTTTGTCAGCAATCTTCGTCACATTGAAGCGTCCGCTCTCCGCAGTACATTTGATGACGTGATACCCACTCAGGTAGTAGGTCCCTATGTAATCAGCTTTCTCGGCCTTGGTATTGTAGAACCCTGTTTGATCCAGTGTGACCGAAACGAGTCCATCACTGTTGGTAGTATAGGGCGAATTTGGATCCGATTCGAGGGTGACGATTGCTCCATCGACCGGAACCCTGACCAGGTTCCAGCTGGCATCATACTCCTCGGATTCCACCTTGATCTGGAACGTCTCACCCTTTTTGACATCAACCGGTGCATCCAGGTAAAGCGGCGACACAGTATACGGAGCACTGACAGTGATCCATTCTCCACCACTCAGATAATACTGGTCCAGTCCCTCCAGTGGCATCGAGCCATCGACGTAGTAGACCGGCATCCCAAGTCCTGCCAGATCGGTGACCGCCGGGCTCCCCATGCCCCAGGGGTCGCCGAGAGTGTAACTCACGCTCGTCAGATCGAGCGCTCCCATCGCGGTCGGATTATCGATATCGTACCCGTCCTTGGTGAAACCAACGGTCCCCACATCGACCTCGCCACTGAAGAGAGGCGCACCGCCTCCAAGGACATGGATGGTGACCGTTTTGACCACGTCCTCAGTACAGTGAATGACATGATACCCGCCGGGGATCAGGTAGTAAGTCCCAATATACCCAGCTTTCTCGGCCTTGAGGTTGTAGTCACCAGCCTGGTTCAGCGTGATATCTGGTGTGAAGCCATCGGCACTGGTGGTGTAGATTTCGGTCCCGACGGTGACTGTTGCTCCCTCGATCGGGACTCTAACTAGGTTCCAGCTGGCATCGTACTCTTCGGTCTCAACCTTGATATGGAATACTTTGCCGATGTTAACTTCATCTGGTGCGTCCATGAATAAAGGAGTTACAGTGTACGGAGCACTGACGGTGATCCATTCTCCACCACTTAGTTTGCACTTGTCAAGTCCCTCCAGTGGCATCGAACCATCGACGTAGTAGACCGGCATCCCAAGTCCTGCCAGATCGGTGACCGCCGGGCTCCCCATGCCCCAGGGGTCGCCGAGAGTGTAACTCACGCCAGTTTCTTGGAGGGCCCCCATCGCCGTTGGATTATCAATTTCGTATCCATCCTTGGTGAAACCCGCGGTTCCCACGTCGACTTCGCTGCTGAAGAGAGGCGCACCGTTTCCGAGGACATGGATGGTGACCGTTTTGACCTCGCCCTCGGTACAGTGGATAACGTGATACCCGCCGCGAATCAGGTAGTATGTGCCTATGTAGTCTTGCTTCTCAGCCTTGACGTTATAGTCACCAGCCGTATTCAGCGTAATATCTAGTGTGAAACCATCGGCATCGGTGGTATAGGTAGCAGAACCTGCGGTGACAGATTCAACGGTGACGTTTGCTCCCTCGACAGGAACTTCGACTGGATTACCACTCCCATCATCTTCTCTGGTATACACCTCGATCCTGAAGTCATCGCCAGTTTCGACATCCGATGGAGCGTTCATGTACAATGGAGGAATATCACCAGGAGCGCTGACTGTAATCCATTCATCACCGGTGAGATCGTACTTGCCCATTGACACATCCGGCGTCACGCCATCGACGTAATAGACCGGAGATCCAAACCCTGATAGATCGGTGACCTCCGGGCTGCTCTGGGGACCGCCGAGGGTATAGGCTACAGCGGTCTCCTCGAGTGCTCCGAGGGCGGTGGGGTTATGGATTGTATATCCATCCTTCGTGAAATCCTCGGACCCTACATCGATCTCACCGCCGAAGAGAGGCGCACCGTCTCCGAGGACATGGATGGTGACCGTCGCAACCTCAGGAGCTTCAGGTGTAAAGATTACAGGAGGAAGTATTCCACCGGTCAGGGAGATCGCCCCATAGGCGGTATTTTCCAGCAGGAATCCCACACCACCGGGACTATCAGGGGTCCACCAGATCACGCCGCTATCCTGCTGGCAGCTCAAAAGGTGGCTGAGGGGGTTGTTTGCGCCCTTGAGCCAGTCCTTCGGGTTCTCGCCTGCAGCATAGATGGCCATGATCGCCCATTCATCACTGATGGAGTTGGTGGCAGACCCCATTCCAGAAGAGGAGAATCCGCCATCCGAGTTCTGTTGATCCCGGAGGTAGTCCAGAGCATCCTGTATCTGCTGCGAGTCTATGTCTTCACCTGCTCCCACCAGAACGCAGACCACGATGCCTGTTGTATCCACATCCGGACCAAGATCACCCCAGCCCCATCCGCCGTTGGGGTACTGTTTGCTCTTCAAGTATGCGACAGAATCCTGGACCTCAGGTGACTCTGACTCGCCCGCGGCGATCAGGCCCAGGAGGATGTACGACTCCGAGAAGAAATTTTCGTCTCCATAAGGCGCCTTAGCGTGGTTCCTGAGCTTATCCACATAGTCTGTGCCGCCCACATCGAAGGGATCTACTCCCGCGGCCACCACGCCCATCACATACCGTCCTAAGACACCTCCCGAGGCGCTATCATCGGGCTTGTTCGCAGTGAGATAGTCAAGAGGCGTCTTGCCGCCGTCGGCCGCACGATCGAGGTCGCCTGTCCAGGCCAGTGCCATCGCAGCATTGGCAGTTGCCCGGAGACTACTCGTCGTCATCCCGGGCTCGTTGTTGAATCCGCCATCAGGGTTCTGGCAGCCGAGCAGATAATCTACAGCCGATCTTATAGAGGGGTCCTCTTTTGGCATCGGGTAGACATCCTGGGCCGCCCCTGGCATAGACGTCAGGAGAAACAGAATAATGCTCAAACTCAGAAGCTTCCAAACAGATCTCATATCATCCACCAAAGCATAATTTGGATTAAATCAACAGCATTTGCTCTATCTTGTTTGTCTATAATTAAAGTTTTCTGTGTACTGGCCGGTGGTGGTCTGGAAAACGTGGACCGTCCACCGTTTCGTCCGCAACCGATTCTGGATAGAGGCGGACGGCCGCCGCGCCGACAAGGCGCCACGGTGTAGTTCCGAGACCGGTCAAGATGTTATGGAGGTCTCATCTTGACGGCGGCGCATCTTGATCTGGGCATCATGCCACCTAAGAGATGTCGTCCCAAAACATCACAATTCTATCTTCTAAATTGATAATATATAGGATATATAGATCCAATATCATCCCTACATGAGAAATAATGATTTAAATCGCCAGATTCCATGAGGTATTGGCGATAGGCCGGTGTGCGGGATGTTTCTTCCCAGACCCGGCTCGTCACCGGGAGGGTACTCCTCCTTTGGCAAGAACCACGCCAGAAGTTAGTGGGGGTTAATCGAATGAGATACATAACAGCAACAAGATGGACCA
>DAOG01000106.1 GCA_002501765.1 Methanosaeta sp. UBA204 | reverse complement strand
ACATAAAGTTATACTTTATGTACTCCGAGAAGAGGAAAGCTATTAACCCACGTCCCATAATCTCCCTCGCATGCGTGTTGGAGTGGTCATCAGGGGCAAGTACGGCGAACGGCTGATCGAGAACATCCGGGATAAGACGGACTTCGAGGTGCTATCCGCAGAGGTGCCCGAGTTCCTGCCCGACTTCATCGAGGACCCGGAAGAGTTTCTGGACGGGCTCGACCTCGACCCGGGATTCTTCGCATCGAAGATAATAATCACCTATTCGCTCCATCTCGACGTGACCCCGGAGATCGTCGCCAGGGCGGGCGAAGCCGGTGCCAAAGCAGTCATCATCCCCGGAGGTCTGGCCCGGGCCGGATCGGTGCCGGAGCTGCAGAAGATAGCCGACCGGTACGGGCTATACGTGGAGGTGGACGAGATCTGCTGCACCCTGGAGGAGTGTGGCGTGGATGTGGTGGACGAGTTCGCTAAGAAGCTGGGCAGGCCCGAGCTGGAGGTCTCGGTGGAAGATGGCTGCATCGCCGGGGTAAAAGTAATAAGAGGATCTCCTTGCGGCAGCACCTGGTATATGGCAGAAGAGATCGTGGGCAAGACCGTGGAGGAAGCACCCCCCCACGCGGGCCTCCTCTGTCAGATGTATCCCTGTCGGGCGGTCCGGGGGGGCGAAGGCGGCATCCACGCCTCGGGAGACCTGCACAAGTACGCCATGGAACGAGCCCTGGGCATGGAGACCGAACTCCACCTGGCCGACCAGTCCAAACCGATCAAGATCAGAGGAAAAAGAGAACTTGAAACGCGCTGACCTGGTGGAGGCGACAGTGGCCGTTCTCGCCCGGGCGGAGACCTCTCTGCCAGGGTGGGTCGTGGACCGTATCGAAGAGGCCGCCCGGAGAGAGTCGAACCCTCTGGCCGAATCTCAGCTGGAGGCGATACTGGAGAACGTGGCAATCGCGGCCCAGGATCAAATTCCCATCTGCCAGGACACCGGTTTCCCCGTCTTCCATCTGGTGCTGGGCAGGGACGCCAGTCTTCCTTTCGACCTGAGAGAGGCCGTCGCCGATGGCGTCAGGCGGGCCACCGATGAGGTGCCCCTCCGGCCCAACGCCGTCGATCCTTTGACCAGGATCAACACCGACGACAACACCGGGCCGGGCATGCCGGACCTCATACTGGACCTCGTCGATGGAGACGCTCTGAGGATCACCGCTTTTCCCAAGGGCGCCGGTTCGGAGAACATGAGCCTCCTGGCCATGCTCAACCCTGCCGACGATCCCCTGGAGTTCGTCCTGGAAACGATAGTCGAGCGTGGGGGGATGGCCTGCCCTCCTCTCTTCGTGGGGGTGGGGATAGGAGGCACCTTCGATCTTGCTCCGAGGCTGGCCAGGAGGGCGCTCTTAGAGATGTCCGGGTCCTCGGAGGCGAAACTGGAGCGAGACCTTCTGGCCAGGATCAACGATCTGGGCATAGGTCCCATGGGACTTGGAGGAGACACTACTGCCTTGGGTGTGAAGATATTGACCGCCTGCTGCCACACCGCATCACTCCCGGTGGCGGTGAACCTCCAGTGCTGGGCCAACAGGAGCGCGTCTGCTACGGTGGGAGATAATGGATGGAACATAGATTGAAGACTCCGCTAACGGTCGATGATGTCAGAAACCTTTGCGCCGGCGACCTCGTCTGGATCAGCGGCACCATCTACACCGCCAGGGACAAGGTTCATGCTCTTCTCCGAACAGAAGGCCGTCTGCCGGTGGATCTCAATGGGGCGGTTCTCTACCATTGCGGGCCGTTGATCAGAGACGATCTGGTCATCTCGGCAGGTCCCACCACCAGCAGCAGGATGGCCAGGTACACCAAAGAGGTGGTCGATAAGGGCGTCAAGGCGATCATCGGCAAAGGCGGCATATCGGAAGCTTCCGAACATCTCCGGTCTCAGGCGGTCTATCTCGCCTATCCTGGCGGCTGCGGTGCTCTGGCCTCCCGACACCTCAAGGTGATCGATGTTCATCTGGCGGTGCTGGGGATGGCCGAGGCCCTCTGGGTGTTTGAGGCCGAGGAGTTCGGTCCCCTGGTCGTGGCCATGGACTCTTTGGGCAGAGATCTCTACCAGGAGGCGAGACTATCGGCGGAGGCGAACCTGAGGTCGAGGCGGTCCTGAGAACGGCTGTTGCAGAGGTGAGGTACCTGGCGGACCGGGGTTATCCTATCGGGTCGGCGGTCAGGTTCGTATCCGACCATCACCGTCTGCCCGAGGAGAAGCGGTTCGTCTTGACGAGGGTGGTCGTTCCTCGCGAGGCTGCCGGGTCGCGCCGGAGAAAGGTTCTGCCTCTGGATGCCCTTCGGTCCAGGAAGGTGGCCGTGGACGGCTACAACGTTCTCATCACCACGGAGAGCCTCCTGGCCGGGGTGCCAGTCTACCGGTGTGATGATGGCTTTCTCCGGGACACCCGGGGCGTCTTCAGGAGTTATCGATCTTCCGGGCTGACCGGGCCGGCCCTCTGCGAGGTCCTCGATCTTCTAAAAAATGTGGCGCAGGTCGAGTTTCTTTTGGACCAACAGATGAGTAAGAGCGGCGAGCTGGCAGGGGTGGTCAGGGAGATGATGGCGGAGGTCGATATTCGTGGGGCCGCAGAGACTGCCAAAGACGTGGACCGGAGGCTCAAGGCATGCCGGTCTGTGGTGGCCACCGCCGATGGGACGATAATCGATGCCGTCTCTTCGGTCATTGACCTTCCGGGTGGGGTGGCCCGGAGGCGAGGGATCGAGGCGGTTGTTATCTGAGCGGGTGTCTATCTCGGCGGGGGATATGGTCGGGAGGGGGTGTTTTGGGCTACGTCCCTGGGTCGAAGTGGCAATCTAAAATAACATGTGTTCAATAATTTTTGTTTTAGTCTTCCATGAAGGCTCTCTTTTTCTCTCGCTCAATATACTCCGAGCGAATTCTTTGAATCTGCTTTTCTACGCACTGCTTGTGCTGGAGGAGGTCCACTGTATTGAGCAGAGGTAGGAGTGATTCAAAGTACTCCGCTCGTTTCTGGAGCATAGGCACGGCGCTCCCTGTCCAGCCCCATACATTGGGCTCGAAGGGTAACCCCTGAAAGACTTCGAAGCTCTTATTGTGTTCGAGGAACAAGGCTACGAATTGACGGCGCCTATCAGGATGAAAATGGGCGATCACGCTGAAGACGAACTTCATAAAGTCGGGGTCCTCGTGTCGGCGTTCGATGAGATCTTTCAAAAAGCAATCCTGCTTTTCCTTGACCTCATGGTGATCTTTGGCGTTCTTCTCAACAAAGAAATTTTCTAGATACGTATATCTAAATGTGGTCCTATTTTGCTCAAGCTTGTAGATTTGCTCAACCACCCGCGCCATCAGTTCTTGGTAATCATCTCGCATCCAGAGGAAGGAGTAATTAATATCTTCTTGTGGAAGTGGGCAACCATCTCCATCGTGCATTTGGTCAATGTACTCTAAGGGAACTCACAAAAAATGAAT
>DAOG01000092.1 GCA_002501765.1 Methanosaeta sp. UBA204 | reverse complement strand
ATGCTATTGAAGTCAAAGGCAACATACACTTGACGTTCCAATGTGACATTGTCAAGCTAACAACGATTCCCGGTCTTCTCTCAAAGAGGCACCGCCTCCTGTAAGACTCGCTCCCGGATGCGCTCCCGTAGTCCTCGCTCGCTCACTACATCTACCCCACATCCAAGCAGACCTTCTAGCTCTCGGATCATGGCAGAATGGCTCAGCAGGGTTGCGCCCGGCTCCAGTTCTACGAGAAGGTCCAAGTCGCTCCCCTCGTCTGCTTCGCCACGGACAACCGAGCCGAACACCCTCACGTTCCGTGCGCCGTATTTCGCCGTTACTCGGAGGCTCTCCTCCCGCCTGGATTTCAGGGTCTCCTCAAGATCCATTCATTATTTCCTATATCTGACATTATATTTATGCTTCATGTAGGTGGTGGTGTGAATGCCAATCGGATCTCAGCAACCTTCAGCTTGCAGGACCCTGGGCTTTCTCATTGTACATAAAGTATAACTTTATGCGCTCAAGTAAATGTGAGCGTAAGCGAGCATTTTCTTGTCGATTCGGAACGCTCGCGGCGCTGATACCCGGCCACCCCCTCCCTCTCATTTTCGCCACCGAACCGACCCTCTCCAGCAATAGCCTTTTTATCCCCTGACCATGTAGGGCTTTGCGGCCTTGAAGAGATAAACCTATAGAGGACGAGGAAGAGGACGAGGAGATTCAGGAAGATGCCAAAGCGAGAAGATATCAACAAAATCATGATCATCGGGTCAGGTCCCATCGTTATCGGGCAGGCCTGCGAATTTGATTATTCCGGAACTCAGGCCTGCAAGGCGCTGCGCGGGCTTGGATACGAGGTCGTGCTGGTGAACTCCAATCCGGCCACGATCATGACCGACCCCGGTACGGCAGATGTCACCTACATCGAGCCGCTGAACCTGGAACGGGTAACCCAGATCATCAAAAAGGAGAGACCAGACGCCCTTTTGCCCAACCTGGGCGGTCAGTCCGGCCTCAATTTGAGCTCTGAACTGGCCAAGGCGGGCGTTCTGGATAAGTTCGGCGTGAAGGTGATCGGCGTCGAGCTCGATGCCATCGAGCGCGGCGAGGACCGGATCGTCTTCAAAGAGATGATGAACAGCCTGGATATCGAGATGCCAAAGAGCACAGCCGTCTACAGCGTCGAGGACGCCGAAGAAGTGGCCGCAGAACTCGGATATCCGGTCGTGGTCCGTCCGGCGTATACCATGGGCGGTACCGGCGGCGGCCTCGTTTACAACGTAGAAGAACTGCGCACCGTCGCAAGCCGGGGAATCTCTGCGAGCTTAATCGGCCAGGTTCTGATCGAGGAATCCGTTCTGGGCTGGGAGGAGCTGGAGCTGGAGGTCGTCCGTGACGCCAAGAACCAGAAGATCACGGTCTGCTTCATCGAGAACGTCGACGCCATGGGCGTTCACACCGGCGACTCTTACTGTACCGCACCGATGCTGACCATCGCTCCCGAGCTCCAGGAAAAGCTTCAGGACTACTCGTACAGGATCGTCGAAGCCATCAAGGTCATCGGAGGCACAAACGTCCAGTTCGCCCACGACCCGAAGACAGGACGCGTCGTCGTGATCGAGATCAACCCAAGGACATCCCGGTCTTCGGCGCTGGCCTCCAAGGCTACCGGTTTTCCGATCGCCCTCGTCTCGGCCAAGCTGGCCAGCGGCATGACCTTGGACGAGATCCCCTACTGGCGGGATGGAACCCTGGAGAAATACACGCCCTCCGGAGATTACGTCGTTGTGAAGTTCGCCCGATGGGCCTTTGAGAAGTTTAAGGGTGCCGAAGACAAGCTGGGCACCCAGATGAAGGCTGTGGGTGAAGCCATGAGCATCGGCAAGACCTACAAAGAGGCCTTCCAGAAGGCCATCCGCTCCCTGGAGATCGGACGGTACGGCCTCGGTTTTGCCAAGGCCTTCAACCAAAAGTCGCTGCTTGAACTGATGGAGATGCTGAGGGATGCGACGAGCGAGCGGCAGTTCATCATGTACGAAGCCCTGCGTAAAGGCGCCAATCTTCAGACGCTGTACGAGATCACCTACATCAAGCCCTGGTTCATCCAGCAGATGAAAGAACTGGTCGAGCTGGAGGAACATATCCTGGAATACAAAGGCAAAATGCTTCCTGACGACCTTCTTGGCCGGGCCAAGAAAGACGGCTTTGCAGACGGGTACCTGGCCAAACTGTTAGACATTTCGGAAACGGAAATCCGCAGCCGGCGCGAAGCCCTCGGCATCGTTGAGGGATGGGAACCGGTACCTGTCAGCGGGGTCGAGGACGCGGCCTACTATTACTCGACTTACAACGCGCCTGACAAGACGGAGAGCAGCGACCGGCGTAAGGTCATAGTATTGGGGGGCGGGCCAAACCGGATCGGCCAGGGGATCGAATTCGACTACTGCTGTGTTCATGCCGCTTTTGCCCTTCGTGATCTCGGCTACGAGACGATCATGGTGAACTGCAACCCGGAAACCGTCTCCACCGACTACGACACTTCCGACAAGTTGTACTTCGAGCCCCTCACCGTCGAAGACGTTCTGAGCATCTACGATAAGGAGAAGCCGGAAGGGATGATCGTCCAGTTCGGCGGTCAGACGCCGCTGAATATCGCCGGAGAGCTGGTCGACGCCGGTGTGAAAATCATCGGGACGACGGTAGACACCATCGACCTGGCCGAGGACCGTGACCGGTTCCGAATGATGATGGAAGATATGGGGATTCCCATGCCGGAGTCGGGCATGGCCAGCAACCTCGAAGAGGCTCTGGAAGTGGCGAATCGGATCGGTTATCCGCTCATGGTACGGCCATCCTACGTTCTGGGCGGTCGCGGAATGGAGGTTATCTATGACGAAAAGATGCTGGAGCAGTATGTTCTGGCCGCCGTGGACGTTACGCCGGAGCGTCCGATCCTGATCGACCGGTTCCTGGAAAATGCCCTTGAGGCAGAAGCCGATGCCCTGTCCGATGGAACGGATACCTTTGTTCCGGCAGTGATGGAGCACATCGAACAGGCTGGCGTCCACTCCGGGGATTCTGCCTGCGTGATTCCGCCGGTGAGCATACCGGAGAAGCATCTGAAAACCATCAACGAGTACACCCAGCGGATTGCCAAGGAGCTGCATGTGGTCGGCTTGATGAATATGCAGTATGCGATTGCGAAGGATACCGTTTATGTGCTGGAGGCGAACCCGAGAGCATCCCGCACGGTGCCGCTGGTGTCGAAAGTCTGCAACGTTTCCATGGCCCGTATCGCCACCGAGCTGATGATGGACAAAAAACTGGTGGACCTAGGACTCGAAAAGAAAAAGATACCACACTTTGGCGCCAAAGAAGCCGTGTTTCCCTTCAATATGTTCCCGGAGGTCGATCCGTTACTGGGACCAGAAATGCGGTCGACCGGAGAGGTGCTAGGGATGGCCGACTCTTCCGGAGTGGCGTTCTACAAGGCCGAGGAAGCGGCCAAACAGATGCTTCCGAACGAGGGAACGGTATTGATAACCGTTGCAGCCAATGGCAGGCCAGGAGTGCTGGACGTTGCCAGAGAGTTTTCCGATCTCGGTTTCACGATTAAGGCTACCCAAGGGACCCATGATTTCCTGGCGGCCAACGGGGTGAAGACCGAGTTGATCTTCAAGCTGCACGAGGGCAGACCCAATATTGATGATGCGATCAAAAACGAGGAGGTTCAGCTCGTCATCAACACACCGATCGGAAAAACCAGCCAGCATGACGACTCCTACATCCGTAAAGCGGCGATCAAGTACAAGGTGCCGTACATAACCACCATAGCCGCCGCGTCGGCAGCTATTAAAGGGATTGCGGCATTCCGCCACGGGAAATCGGGGATAAAATCCATTCAAGAATACCACGCCGATATCGAGCAGTAGTGGAAGGGTAAAGAAGAAGATCTTAAAGGAGGGTGTAAATTTGGAGAGTTTGAAAGGAACCCGAACAGAAAAGAATCTCCTGACGGCTTTTGCAGGTGAATCTCAGGCAAGAAACCGCTACAACTTCTTTGCCTCACAGGCAAAGAAAGAGGGCTATGAGCAGATTTCTGCCATATTTTCGGACACTGCTGAGAACGAAAAGGAACATGCCAAGAGGCTCTTTAAGTTCCTCGAAGGTGGGGAGGTCGAAATTACGGCTGCATTCCCTGCAGGTGTTATTGGAGATACGAAGGAGAACCTCAGGGCAGCGGCCGCTGGTGAGAACTACGAATATACACAGATGTATCCAAAGTTCGCACGCATAGCAGATGACGAGGGCTTTCAGGAGATTGCATCAGTAATGAGAGCAATAGCAGTGGCCGAAAAGGAGCATGAGACGAGATATCTTGCCCTTCTCGAAAATATTGAGAAAAACAAGGTCTTCAAGCGCGACAACGTGGTTAAATGGAAATGCAGAAACTGCGGCTATGTTTACGAAGGCACCGAGGCACCGGAGGAATGCCCTGCCTGTGCGCATCCGAGAGATTACTTTGAGCTTTTGTGTGAGAATTATTAGAGGGTCTCCCTCCTTACAGAACATATTGGCGCTTTGGTACCGCGAGACGTGATCCGCCTCTTTCACCTCCGACGGGGCGTTGGCCACCGCGGCGCCGAGCCCGGCCACCCGGAACATGGGCCCTATCGCAGATGCTGGGGGGTGGAAGGTAAGGCGCGACCTGAGGGGATAAGCGACCCGCTCCTCCTCTTCTAGCGCCCCATCATCTCCAGGATATCCTTCCAGTTATTCTCGCAGATTATCCACCAGCCTAGGGTCTCTTTGACCAGCTCCCTGGCCGCAGGACAGAAGGCGTCCACCGCCAGATGGTAGGGCATCTCCTTCAGAGGCGGATGTAGCGGGTACCGGGTGCAGGTGAGAGGTCTCACGGGGTAGATTGTGCATTTTTTCGCCTCCCGGTCATAGAAGGGACAGGGCTGCTTGAGCGCCCAGATCTTGAGGCTCTTGTCGTAGTGGCAGAGCTTCTTAAGCTTCTTCATGGACCAGCCCAGATGTTTGCAGATCCGCTCCATATCCTCCTTCTCCAGGTAGAGCCCCGCGCCCGGGGTGTAGCAGCACCTCCCGCAGTGGGCGCACTCGAACGTCTCCCAGAACAGCTCCACGCCCCCGGACGTCTCCTCAGGGGAACGCGGGTCTTTGGCGGGCAAGGGCACGGCTATGTCGAAGGGGACCTTCTCGCCCCGGTCGATGGTGGCGTACTGCTCCTGGCGCTTGAGCACCGACCAGTGGGGTCTCTCCTCCAGGAGCTCCCGATGGAGACCCCGGCGCTTCTGGTCGACGCAAACCGCGCTCCGGCGTTCATGGCAGAGCCGCTTTGCCTCGGCCAGTTTCGAGTTCGGTATGCTCATGCTGACCCTAACACCCGTTGCCCATATCGATCTCCAGAGGCCTGCCCGCTATCTTCTCGATTGCCGCCCTCAGGTCACTTTCATACTTTGCCGCCTCTTTTTCCATAGCCGCAAGGCTCTTTCTGGCCTGGTCCAGCTCGGCTTCGATCCTGCTGATCCGGTCACCTGCCCGGGTGAGCTCATCTTCCAGCCGGGCCGTCTCCCGGCCGCCCTCGGTGATCTCTCTCTTGATCCCTCTTATCTCCTCTGAGAGATCGGCATGCTGGGCCTTGAGGTCTTCCAGCACCTTCGTCTCCAGGAGGTGATCGATCTGTTCGAGGATCCGCTCCTTCTTCTTATTTCGGAGACCGAGGCTGTCGACGTTCGATCTCAGTTCCTCCAGGGGGCCGGAGATGCTCTTCTCCAGGGCCTCGGTGGGCGATGCGATGAGCTGCTCGAAGCGGCTCCGGTATCGCAGGCTGATCCGATCGCTCGAGTCCTGCATTATCAGCCGTCTGAGCGCCTTGGTCATGGGTGAGACGAGATCGGCCATCTCGGCCTCGACCCCCTCCAGCGCCCGGCGCCGTTTGTTCAGATCCTCTTTCAGCGTCTCTCTTCTCCGCCCCTCTTCACTGGACTTCACTTCGTCGAGCTCTGAGAGGAGCCCCTTCTCCGAGGCCCGGTGCCGGGCGAGCTTCTCTTCCTTTTCTGATATCTCGCTTTCGAGCGAACCCATCTGACGGTGGCCCTCCTGGACCCGGATGGCCATCTCCCTGGCATCCTCGAACTTCCTCAGCCAGCGTTTTCTTCCATCGATCGCCTCACCGAGCTCGGCAAGCAGGCGGGTCAACTGGCTCAGATCGGTGGTTATCGTCTCCGACTCTTCGGGAAAGAGGGCAGCGGTGTACTTCCGAGCCTTATCGAACTTCTGGACCGTATTCTCAAGATGTTTGAGTATGACCGAATGATACTCTTCCGCAGAATCGATATCCAATGGAGGCTCCAGCTTCTCGGACAGGAGTACCATCTGTTTTCTTACGGCGTCTCGAGAGGCGGTCCCCGCCTTCAAGAGCCGGGGATGAGCGTCTTCAGGAGGCGAAGCTGCCTCCAGCTTCTTAAGACTGCGGCCGAGACCCTTTGTCGCTCTGTCTATCTGAACGTAAAGGTCCTGGACGGTCTTCTCGAACCCCGGGTGGTGTGATCTCTCGTCCAGCCACCCCGGGAGGTCCGAGAGTGCGAGGCAGGAAGCCGTCTTTTTTGCTTCACCGCCTTCGTTTCTGCGGAAGATCTTCTTGAACCAACTCAAGCCGTTCTCACCTCATTCGGTATGGGATGGAGACTGCGAGCTTATAAATTATCGCCAGCCCGGCCCGGAACGTCGCAGCTCTCCGTAACGAGAGGGCAGACCACGAGCTGTGGTCCCTTCGACCCGTACGTAGAGGACGGGATACGTCATCCGGCCGAGAAAATTCTCCCTTCGGTCGGATTTACTCGGGGTACATAAAGTAATACTTTATGTACAAGGACAAAAGCCTTAAAGAATACAACGAAGACCTGATGATAAGATTGTGGAGATATCGAGGTAAGAGATGACGCCACGGTTGGGTGACAATAACCCGAGTATTACCTATACCAAGTACGAGACGCCCTCGGCGTTCAGAAAAGCCGGGGCATTCCTCCCACGCGATCTCATCAAGAAGGAGGTCTACGAGTACAGGCTCTCACCCTACATGGGCTGCTCCAAGAGATGTCGGTACTGCTTCGAACTCCATAACGAGTTCATACATGAAGACGAGGTCAAGATAAAGACCAATACCGTCTCGGTCTTGAAGAGCAATATTCCAAGCCTGGACAAGACCAAGGCGATCTTGTTAGACGGCTACGACTGTGAGGCTGCAGAGCAGAGAGAGAGGCTCATCAGGTCGGCTCTGGAGGTGATCGTCGAGTACGGGATACCACTTCTCATCCAGACGAAGTCTGACCTGGTACTGAGAGACCTGGACCTGCTGGAAGAGCTGAACGATTCCGGTGTCTTTGTGAACGTCTCCTTCTCGCTGACGAGCCTGAACCAAGATCATGCTCGAATATTCGAGCCTTATACGTGCTCTCCCTTCGACCGGCTAGAGGCCATGAAGAAGATATCCGATGCTGGCGTACAGACCGGCATTATACTGATGCCGGTACTCCCCTTCATCTCGGACGCCGATGAAGAGCTGGACCTATTGTTTTCGAGAGCCGCTGAGAACGGATGCAAGTACGTCGTTCCGGAACCCTTGAGAGTCACCAGCAGCGGAAAACAGCGGGATATGTGCTTCGGCGTCTTAAGAAAGTATTTTCCTGCGCTGGTAAAGAGATACGAAGAACTCTATCCGGCAAGACGGTTCGGCCCCAAGTTCGGTTCCGGACCACGGGATACCGCCTACTTATCCGGTCTCTTGAAGAGGATAGACGAGGTCTCCAGACGTTACGGTCTTCCAACGGTCTTTCCTGGAATCCCGAAACCACGACCCGAGAAGAGAAAGCCGGTATCGAGGCGCCAGTGTACATTGGACCGCTTCGTGTAGGGGCATGTAATATGTCAACCTATTGCTAGTGTCGAGTCATGCGTAAAAAGTTAATCGATCAGTTACG
>DAOG01000061.1 GCA_002501765.1 Methanosaeta sp. UBA204 | reverse complement strand
AGGTACCTGAGTAGTTACGTTATATTTTCAAAATTGTACCTGAGTCTTTCAAAATTCTCTCAGGAGACTACATTTTCCAGATAGGTTTATGAGGAGCCGTTCCTTTGGGAAAGAGATGTCTCTTCGAGCTGATGCACTGGAGTTCCACAAAATATCTAAAGGTAAGATCGCCATCAAGAGCAAAGTACCCTGCAATACGCTGGAGGATCTGAGCCTGGCCTACACCCCGGGTGTCGCCGAGCCCTGCTGCGAGATCGCGAAGAATCCGGATACTGTTTATGATTACACATCCAAGGGCAACCTGGTGGCGGTGGTGACCGATGGTTCTGCCGTGCTCGGCCTGGGTGATATAGGGGCCTTGGCCTCCATACCGGTCATGGAAGGGAAGGCCATCCTCTTCAAGCAGTTTGCAGACATAGACGCCTTCCCCCTTTGCATAGGTTCCAAGGAACCCTCGGAGATCACAGAGATCGTCAAGATGGCGGCTCCGGTCTTCGGAGGCATCAACCTGGAGGACATCAGCGCCCCTCGATGTTTTGAGATAGAGGATCGGCTGAAGAACGAACTGGACATACCGGTCTTCCATGACGACCAGCACGGGACGGCGGTGGTGACCGTGGCCGCGTTGATCAACGCCCTCAAGGTGGTGAAGAAGGACTTCGATGAGATAAAGGTCGTGATGAGCGGGGCCGGAGCCGCGGGTATCGCAGTATCCAAGTTTCTCATGAGCTTCGGAGTGAAGAATATCATAATCTGCGACAGCAGGGGCATAATACATCCGGGCCGAGATGGTCTCAACCGCTTCAAGAAAGAGATCGCCAAGATCTCTAACCCCTCCCAGATGAAAGGATCGCTAGCCGACGCCATGAGCGGAGCCGATCTCTTCATCGGTGTATCCGCACCGGGGATCGTGAGCGTGGATATGGTCCGGTCCATGAACGAAGACGCCATCGTCTTCGCCATGGCCAACCCAGTCCCGGAGATCATGCCCGACCTGGCCAAGAAAGCCGGGGCCAGGGTGGTGGCCACCGGCAGGTCAGACTTCTCCAACCAGGTGAACAACGTCCTGGGGTTCCCGGGCATATTCAGGGGTGCTCTGGACGTCAGGGCCAAGGATATCAACGAAGAGATGAAGATGGCCGCGGCCAGGGCGATAGCGGATCTGGTGGAGCCCATCTCGGAAGAGTACATCATACCCTCGCCCCTGGACCGGCGCGTGGTGCCGAAGGTGGCCGAAGCCGTGGCCAGAGCGGCTCAGAAAACGGGTGTGGCGCGGTCCGAGACGGAGCGGAAGGCGAGGGGCTGAGCGAAGGACGCGAGCGGTGCGTGCTTTCCGGCACCTGGCGCGGCTTTTGCTGGCATCTGGCCAGGACCACGAGGCGGACGAGGGCGCTATGGGCCTATGGAAACGTCTTCGGCACGACTTGCCCGTCTTCTATCTCCACGTAGCTGTAGTCCTTGCACGGGTTCTTCTTCCAGGAGCCGGTGTTCACAACACCATCTTTGGAGGCGTAGAAAGGCCTGTGAGTATGGCCGAAGACGAGGACGTCGTCTTTTCCCATCCCGAGATAAATGCTCCTGGCCCTCGATCGAGAAAGCTCCTCTATGGTCGATCCGGTCTTGTGAGCACCTTCGAGCCTCTCGTTCGGGCCATGCATCATGGATCTCAGCGCCCCTGATACATTGGTAGGCAGCCTCCTTAGCCCGTCCAGGAACGACTTTGATAACTCGATCGTCTCCCATAGCTTGTCGGCTGCGTCTCCGGCATCATCTCCTGCCAGGCAGAGCCCCTCGGCGAACCTTTCATAGGCAGTCAACGACTTGTAGTAGGGGTTCGACAGGACTTCCAGCTGATATCCGTGTATGAAGACGAAGTTCTTGCCGCCATCGGAAAGCTGGACAGTTTTGTCCAAGGTATTGAAAGGAAACTTGGTCGATAGTACTTTGTTGAGTCTCAGCATATAATAATCGTGGTTGCCCACCACATAGTGTATGTTCACACCGCTCAAGCTCATCAGCCTGGAGACCACCTCGTCGCTTTCCATCAGCGCCTTGGCGAAGTCGCGCCTCCAGAAATCGATGATATCCCCAAGCAGAACGAGGTCTCCTCCGCTGCTCAGCTGGTTCTCTGCGATGTAATCCAAGAACTCGACGAACTTCTGGTCGTCTCTTCGAACCTTCGGATCCTCACCCGGTGGCGCCTCGGCCAGGTGCACGTCCGATACAACTACGATCATGGCCACACAGCATCACGATCAACTCATATAAACTTGTTGTATGAGTATATCACAGGGCGAAGATCCACCCTCTGCCGAAGATCCTACACCATTTTGCAAAAAGGTGGCCGGGTCGATATGGTGATATCGATGGGGCGCGGCCTACTTTCCCATGAGAGGAATTCCGCACTTCGGGCAGGTCATCGAGCGACAAGGCACTCCTGCTGTTTTCTGAGCCTCGTACCCGCACTGGGGACAGATGCAGGCGATGGGCGCCTGCCCTCTCCGCGCCCGACCGCCTATCGGCGTTGGTTCATCGGTCATCTTGAGATCCTCCTTTGGATCGAGTAATGCGGCTCATCATATAAAGTTTGCTCAAGTAAATGTTCATGATACCCAGTCTCATGCCCGAAAAATGGAAATCGGCAGGCACAGGCAGCCTGGGTCGTCATTTTCATGGCAAATGTGAGCATAAACAAACATCTTCTTGCCGTAGTTTGGGCAATGCAGAAACTTATTAACGAGGAGTTCGAGAAAGTTGAAGGTGAGGGGTAAGCTAGCTGTTGATACTAATGCCGTAATTGCTTATAGGGAGGGCATTGTTACAGTTTGCACTTTGATAGAGGGGGCGGATATACTTTTTTTGCCTGTTGTTGTTGTCATGGGCGAACTGCTTTACGGTGCACTTAACAGTGCTAAGCCCAAAAAGAACCATGGTGCCCCAAATCTATTTAT
>DAOG01000157.1 GCA_002501765.1 Methanosaeta sp. UBA204 | reverse complement strand
AATCTTGTCAAACACGGGTCACATACTATAGATTCGACAAGTTCACACGACCAGCCCAAAATAATAACATAATAAGGACGTAATAAATCCTCCGGACCGGCGCGAAAAGAAGATCATCCATAAGAAGACCTCCACCCGACCTTCTTTTTCTTCACCGGAAACACAACCTTTATACCCTGTCAACCCAACCCCCTTTTGTGGTTGACAACTCTCACCTGACCGCCCTCGCCCTGGCAGGTTACCTCCTGATCATGATCATCATAGGCGCCCGGCGCTCTCACACCGTAGAGAGCTTCTACCTGGCCGGGCGCAGCCTCAAGCCCGCGATCCTCACAGTCACGCTATGCGCCACCATCCTGGGCGCCTCTTCGACCATGGGCATGGCCGGTCTGGGTTTCAGCGAAGGATTGACGGGCGCCTGGTGGATGCTCTCCGGCGCCATAGGGCTGGTCGTCCTCTCCACGGTATTCGCGAAGAAGGTCAGATCCACGGGCTGTTATACCCTGCCCGAGTTGATAGGCACCCAGTACGGCCACCGGGTGAGGCTGGGAGCCTCGGCGCTCATCCTCGTCGCCTGGATAGGGGTGATAGCAGCCCAGATAGTGGCCTCGGGAAAGCTGCTCGGTGCCCTCTTCGGCCACGGCCAGGTGTACTTCATGATACTTTCTGCCGCGGCGTTCGTCATCTACACCGCCCACGGCGGCCAGAGATCGATAGTCAGAACCGACCTGCTCCAGTTCTCGATTCTCCTGGCAGGCATCGGCCTCGTCCTATGGAAGGCGCTGGACCTCACGGGCCTGGAGATCTTGAGCGGACAAAGCTTCCCCACCTCACCTGCCCGGTCCGGGACGGAGGTGATGAGCCTGATTTTGATAGTGGGCTCCATGTACCTGGTAGGACCGGATATCTATTCCCGGCTCTTCTCCGCCCGAAACCCCGGTGCCGCCAGGAGATCTGCCCTGATCGCCGCATTCGTCCTGGTCCCCATGGCCCTGGCCATAACCCTCCTGGGGATCTGCGCCCGGGACCTCTTTCCCGGCATCGGACCGGAAGAGGCCCTTCCCGTCCTGATGACCGAGACCCTCTCCCCGGCAGGACAGGGGCTGGTGGCCGCAGCCCTCCTCTCGGCGCTGATCTCCTCCGCAGATACCACCCTGCTCACCGCCACGTCCATCCTCACCCTGGACCTCTACCGGACCGCCAGGCCAAAATCGACCAAAAAAGACCTGATGAAGATCTCCAGGGCAGGAACGGTTCTGTTGGGGACCCTGGCCCTGGCCTCCGCCCTCCGCCTTCCGGAGATCATCGCCACCTTGCTCTCCGCGTACACCGTATTTGCCGGCGGCCTGACGATCCCCGTGGTGGCAGGCTTCTACAAGAACAAGCTGAGGCTGACCCCCGCCGGCGCCCTGGCCGCGCTCGCAGGCGGCGGCGGCACCGCGCTCCTTCTGGGTAACAGATGGCCCCTCCTGGGGATGGCGGTCAGCGCTATGCTGCTCATCGTGGTGAGCAGGATTACAAGAATATGATGATGATGAATAAGAAGAATAAGAATAAGAATAAGAAGAACCCGATCTCTCAGTCCAAGAGCCTCATCATCGGATATTTCGTCTCCGGATCGTACTCCAGCCTGGCCCTGGCGGTCGCACCCCGGTAATAGACCTCGATATCTGCCCTGATCATCCTTCCTTCCAGCTCGCCGTAACCGAATACGTTCTCCTTCAGCATCTTTTGGTCGATCTCCACCCTGACCCTTCTGACATAAGGCTGGAGCGAGATGCTCTCCTCGATGGCCTTCTCCAGGCCGGCTGCGGTCCGGGCGCCCACCGGCGATCCCACAAACTGGTGGTAGAGGGCTCCCAGCTTGATTCCTGCCTCGAAGGCAGCTATCTCTCCATCCGTCGGCATAACGTTATCACCACCGGGCTGATCATATATCCCAAGAGGACTAAAAAGGCTACCACTGCCCAGAGATTCCCGTCTCCTACCAACCAGCAGATCAGTACCGCGAGCACAGCCAGGAAGGCGAAAGGCAGGTACTTGAGATCCCTGAACTTAGGATACGTCACACTGCTGATCATCAGAGCGGACAGTACGACGATCAGAAGAGTAGTCAGAAAAAGACCGTCCAGCAAGACGCTGAGCGCCAGGATCGTCCCCGCCGCGGTTATCGGTATACCCTGGAAGAAAGCCTCACCGGAAGCGGTAACGTTGAATCTTGCCAGTCGAAGTATGCCGCAGATGAGGTAAACCCCGCCCAGAGCCCATATCCAGGAGCCGAAGGCTGTCCAGGCCAGAACGGCAGGCGCCACGCCGAAAGAGACGAGATCTGCCAGGGAATCCAGGTCAAGGCCCAGAGGCCCCGTCCCCGTCCGTCTTGCCAGAAAACCGTCCAGGCCGTCGGCCACCGCAGCCAGAATAATTAGAACCACCGAGATCGAGAACCGTTCCTGGAAAGCCATGAGGATGGAGCCGAAACCCAGTAGAGAGTTCGCAAGAGAGACCACATCCGGGATCCGGACCAGCCGATAGATGCCCGTCATGACGCCTTCACCGCGACCACGGTCTCCCCCGCCCTGACCTCGTCTCCCCTGCCCACCGTGAGCCGGTACCCCTCCGGGATTGTGATCTCCACCCGGCTGCCGAAACGTATCATCCCCATCCTCTCCCCTCTTTTTATCCGGTCTCCCGGAACGACGTAGCAGACGATCCTCCTCACCAAAAACCCGCTGATCTGGCGGAGCCGGATCTCCCCATCAGGGGTGTCGATTACCACCCGGTTCTGCTCATTTTGATGTGCTGATCCCAAAAAAGCAGGCACGTGGCCGCCACTCATGTGCTCCACTGACTTAATCTGCCCCTCCAATGGCGACCTGTTAACGTGAACGTTGTGATGGTTCATAAATATGGCCATCATATCCGGCGAGGCCACCACCACCCGGCCGTCTGCAGGAGAGATCATGCCTGGACCCGATGGGATGCGATCCGGGTCCCGGTGAAAGAAGACCATGAAGACGAAGGTCGCCGCCACCAGGATCGCAACCGACCACACTCTCAACCATGCCATCAACGAGGCGGTCAGAAGGGGTGTGCCGATCCAAACTTTAGAGTTTCTGGCCAGCTTCATCGATCGGTGCCACCTCTCGGATGCCTGAGAACCTTGATCAGCTCGTCTATCATATTCAGAAGTTCCGGGAGAAGAACGAGCACCCAGTAGGCGACCAGGAAGAGAGCTATGGTAGAGCCCAGTTTGGCTATCTCGTTGTGAGCTACCTGGAAACTGTCTGCTCCGAACCATTGGTTTCCATAGGCCATCATAACAAAGGCATTTCGGAAGAGGTTCAATATGTAGATTACGGGAACAGATACCATCAGCGCCTTCGCTCTCTTCCATGGCGGCGCCTTGACCGATATAATGACCCCGGCGAAGAAGGCGATACTCTCGATGGCGGTACAGGCCAGGATGACCTCTACCGAGTAGCCGTTCATAGAGATCTCGTTAAACCCCATCGTCGATGCCTGCATCTGTAAAGCCTCCATGAGCAGAACGGTGAGATGAATCGTCTGGCCAATCAACCACTCACTCAGAGGTGCGAACTCGGCAAAGGGGAAGTAGATGAGACCTCCTATGGCCACGGCCGAGCTGGCCCAGTCGCAGGAACGCGAGCGAGAGACCCCGGCCAGGATGATCCAGGCCATGTAGAAGGAGAAGAAGGCCACGACTACGGTCAGCACGACGTTGAAGTAGTCTCCGATTTCCAGGTAATAACCCGGCTGTTTCACCCAGTGGATGCCGAAAAAGAACCATCCAATACCCGAAAAAGATCGACGGCCCGTGATCGCGGATATTACCAGGAACGCCAGGCCCACCCAGAGAACGTTCGCGATCATCCAGCCGGGTATCATCGGGTACTAGAAAGCCACAGGTTTATTTATCAGTATCTACTAACCCGGGCGCAGAAGGCTCTCTCGCGGTTGCGAACGACTTCTATCGCTGTGGAGTTATCGAGCCATGGACAGGCCGGAAAGAAGCCTGGTAGACGGTTCGGGGACGGCCTTCTTCTGGTTGAGGGAGACGAAACATCTGGAAGAGGACGGTGAGATCGAGGTCTGCGTGAACGGGAGCGAGATCTGGAAAAGAGGTGGATGCGGCCCGACTTAGCAAAGTACTTATGTTATCATCCTTTAGATGAGTACCTATAGTAACAAGTTCTAACATGCGACTTCGATGAAGAAGACCGGGTGAGGAACTCTAACGTGGATGACTTAGGAGAGAGTTATGACGTCATGTAATCATGTAAGCTGCGGGAATAGCGAGAAGGTATGGCTTACTCATACCTACCAGGGTCGAGAGTGCGGGCTGAAGCCGCATAATTATTGTTTAAACTGCGGTCTGGTGATGAACCTATCCTCGGATAGACCCCGTAGTATCGGTTATTATATGAACGTCTTATCTGCACTGAGCAAAGAGATCAAGATCGCCAAGATCCAGATGCGGTTAATATGCCTGAAGATGCAAGAGTGCGAGCTGGATGACGGTTATGGGATTAGCAGATACCGGCAAGAGAAGATCTTCGTAGATATCGTAATTGAATATCTCAACGTGCCTGAGTGGAAGGTTCAAAAATTTCTCTGATGGACGGAGGTCAGATGCGCTCGGTCTTTCCGGGGTGGGTTTTGTGGATCCCGTGCCCGGATAACGCCACCGCAGTCCATATGATGGGACATAGGATAAATATTGAAGACGATGGCTGGCGATGCCGATATCGTCTTCATCGCCACAATTTAAATCATAAAATAATATCCAGAACTGTGGGGGACGAACGAGAGGGGCATTATTCATGTGCGGAATCATCGGCTATATAGGAACAGAGGAAGCCTCACCGATACTCTGCCAGGGTCTCAAGAACCTCGAATATAGAGGCTACGACTCGGTGGGGATGGCTACAGTATCAGGTGGTTTGGAAATAAGAAAAGGGGTAGGGAAGATCGACGATTTAAGATGCCGGTTGAACTTCGAGGAGATCCCCGGACATATCGGTATAGGACATACCAGGTGGGCCACCCACGGTACGGTCTCCTTCGAGAACGCCCATCCCCATGCCGACTGCACAAAGAAGATAGCGATAATCCATAACGGGATAATAGAAAACAGCGACCGGCTCCGAGAAGCGCTACTAAAGAGAGGACATGAGTTCGCGGGCGATACCGACTCGGAGGTCATAGCCCATCTGATCGAAGACCGGTTGAATGGATTTCCAGGTCAAAGAGGCGCCGGTGACGGAGAACCTGGGACAGGATCTTTCGATAACGGATTCTTTGAGACGGCATGCCTGGATGCCTTCCGGTTGTTGAGAGGGAGCTATGCCATCCTGGCCATCAAGGAAGGAGAAGACAAGATCGTGGGGATAAGAAAAGACTCTCCTCTGGTGCTGGGCCTGGCCGATCATGGGACGTTCTTCGCCTCCGATGTCTCGCCCTTCTTGGAGTGGACGAAGAAGGTAGTCTATCTGCAAAATTATGATTTTGTGGTCGCCGATGGGAAGGGTGTGAAGTTCTACAACCTTCTCCAGGGGGAGGTCTCCAGACCGGTGGACACCGTGGAATGGAGCATGGAGGAGGCAAGTAGGGGCAAGTTCGAGCATTTCATGCTGAAAGAGATATCCGAGCAGGCAGATACGATCCAGAGGGCTCTTCAGCAGGACGGTGACGTGATCGAGAGGATAGTCGACGAGGTGAAGAAGGGCTTTGGTGTCTTTTTTGTAGGGTGTGGCTCGAGCTACCATGCCTGCCTGACGGGGACCTATCTGTTGTCGAAGGTGGCTGGCGTGCACGTGAACGCCGTTCTGGCCTCCGAGTTCGAGAACTACGAGCACTTCCTGACCGAAGATACGCTGGTCTTCGCCGTGTCCCAGTCCGGAGAGACCGCCGACGTCCTCGATGCGGTGAAGGCGGCCAGGAGGAAAAAAAGCAAGATCATAGGGATAACCAACGTCATGGGCTCTTCGCTCTCCAGAGAAGGAGACGAGCTGATGATGATGAACGCCGGTCCGGAGATCTGCGTCCTCTCCACCAAGACCTACACATCCCAGGCGATGCTGATGGCCCTCATGGCCTATGCGCTCTGCGACAAGCATGAAGAGTGTGTACAGAAGGCCAAGGACCTCTACATGGACGTCTACAACCTTACATCCAAATCGATGCGAGTGCGGCTGAAGGATCTGGCAAAGGAGCTGGTCCATAAAGAGCACATATACATGATCGGGAGAGGGTTACAGTATACCACCGCCCTGGAGGCCGCCCTCAAGATAAAGGAGGTGTCCTACATCCACACCGAGGCCTTTGCGGGCGGTGAGCTGAAGCACGGCCCGCTGGCACTCGTCGAAAAGGGCACACCGGTATTTGTATTCGTATCTCGGGATAATGAAGATCGGATCGTGGCCAACGCCCAGGAGGTCAAGGCCAGAGGAGGATATGTGATCGGTGTCTCTGACTGGAACCATCGGGTATTCGATCGCTGGATAAAGGTACCCGAGTGTGGTGATCTTAACCCCATAATCCAGGCCATACCCATGCAGATACTGGCCTACGAGCTGGCGGTACAGAGAGGGCTGGACCCGGACAAGCCCCGGAACCTCGCGAAGAGCGTGACCGTGCTGTGATATAGAGACGAAAGACCGGTATAGACAGCGTTTTTAGTTTGCATCCCACGATCTTCGTCGCCTGCTCAGCATGGTGCCCAAAGCCGATATCATGAAAAGACCACATGCCGCAGCCGCGAGAACGATCAATGAACCCGAGAACGCCGGAACGACCATGAACAGCGATATGTTTGTCACCCCGTGAGATAGAGCTACCAGAACCAGGCTATTCGTCTTCAAGAAGAAGATCCCGAAGACGATGCCGGCAAAAAAGACGAAGATCAGCTCGGAAAACATGCCGTAGCCGCTGTGCATCATGCCGAATATCAGGCTTGTTCCCAATAGGCCCTTGACCAGCCCCATCCGATCCACCAGAACCGTCTGCAAGACGGACCTGAAGACGAACTCTTCTATCAGACCCACAAAAAATATCATTATCAGAGACAGCTTCACCAGGCTCATCAGATCCTGGCCGGGGGTGAGCATCTGAGGATGAAGCACCTGGTACTCGCCCCATCCCATCAATAACCCAAGGGCGACGGCGACGGGAAGGTACACAAGAAAACCGGCGGTGGTGAGGCCCATCTCCTCATAGCTCAGCCTCTTCTCTTTTATGATCAAATATGCGGGGATGAACATGGGTATGTAGACCAGGGCGTAGGAGTATAGCGTGAGCTCGAAGAAGACGGGCATGGCTACGTTGAGCAGCCTGAAGAGAGGCAGAAGCATCAACGCCTGGTATATCCTGTCCTCCATAAAGGCGGTAAGAAGAACGAGCCCTATCAGGTTGATCCCATGAACCACCATCGCCGCCTCCATATGGTCCCAAAATATGAGGAGTTCTCCAAGAGCTATGAGCAGCACAAAGAGCAGCGGATGCCCGGATACCAAAACCTCCTCGAGCGATATCAGATACCGGCTGACCTCGCCTCCGGACCTATCCTCGGCGGGCAGTCGCATTTGTCTGAGGTAGGCTATGATCGCAGAGACGGCGATAAAAGCCGAGATCGATATCATCACCGGGTTGAGCCGTATACCCCAGTTATCCAGACCGACCGGCAAAAGAGCAACCGCGCCGAGCCCGACGCAGAAGACCGCCCGCAAGAGGGGGCTCAGATCGTCTCTTCTCGGAAACACCGCCGCCGTCAGCGTATAACCGGACAGAAATAACAGCGTGAATAAACCTAACGGAACACGTAAAGGCAGATCCTCCAGCGCTGGCGCTAGGGTGAGAACCAGCGTTGTGGCGGCGATCGCTACTGCTGCCAAAAGATCGACCGGCGCCAGCTCTCTCTTATCCGGCGTTTCTCTTGCCCCCTTCGTGGTATCCTCGCCTGCCTCTCCAAATATCAGACCGCATCTCCTATCAGTCGGATTTCCCGGTCACGTCGCCTTACTTCGCCAGACCCAGGATACCGAGTATCTGGTCGAAGATCTTCTGGATGAAGCTCCTCTCCTCGACGGGTTCTGTCGGTAGATATTCGCTCACGTTCTGCACAGGGTAACCTGAGGAAGCTACTTCTTCGGAGACGCTGGCATCTTCTGCAGAGATAGGTCCGGCAAGGTCTAAAGTGCGATCTTCTGGCAAGGGTTCTTCCTCGGGGACCTCAACCTCTTCCACATAGACGGTCCTGGTAACAGATGGAGCACGATGACCCGACGTTTTTTCTTCTTCAGGCACTTCTTTCTTAGCGTCATAAGATACCGCTTTCGGGACAGATCCGCCGATGCTGAGCACCAGGACGTCTCCAGCGCCCCGGATCCGGTAATCACCCACCGGGACGCCGGTGGTATCCACGGACAGCTGGTATCTTCCATCAGGACCGGCATAGACCGTCGTCTCCGCTTTCACCCGGACGGGGACCACCGAAGCCCCCTCCTGAGCATCTCCGAAGATCTTGAGCGCATATCTGCCGGAAGGGACGTCGGAACGGGATATGGATGCGGTCCCCCCGCTCGCCGGAACCGGCATGGTCAGCCATATCCCCATCTTGACCCCCACTCTGAGACTTTCGACGTTCCTGGCGGTCACCGCGAAGTTGTTCGGCTTTCTGGGTATCTCCACGTCTTCGGCCAGATACTCGAACCTCCCGTTCTCCACGGGCAGGTCCATCCCGAAGCTGGAACTCAGCCTGACCGCCTCGCCCGGATCGGCGAAACCGGTGATGGCTACCGTCTCTCCGGGGCGGGGGTTCATGGGCGATGCCTCGAACGCCGCACCAAGGGGCATTAACATTAAGATCAATACGAAGAATAAAGCAAATATTTTCATCATATCAGCTCCAGTTCAACCTGCTCCAGTCCGATTATACCATCCTCGACCAAGACTGCAGATGTTAATATATATGTTCCTGGTTCCCAGTCCGGTTCGGTTATAAGATAGAGTTCTGCTTCCTGTCTTGGGGTGTCCTGGAGGGCGACAGCACTGTTCGGAGGGAAGAACACGAGCAGATCCATGAGAAGGTCCATGGAGACGTCAAGATCTCCGGGGATCTCTACGGAATCCGCGCCCATGTTTATCGCGAACCAGGTACCCTGGCGGGTTCCGTTGCCGGTCATGGTCAGGTTCGCCGCCTCGTAACAGCTCGAGGGGACGAGAAATGCGCCGTAATGCCGAGAACGTCCATCCGATCGGTTGGACGTCTGCACCTTCACCTCCAGAGGAAAACCGGCCGGTATCTCCGAAGGCACCTCGACTGTGATTTTCTCTTCCGCGACGATGATCAAAGATGCCGATAGAACGACGGTGGCGTTCCTCTCCATCACATAGAGGGCGTAGATGCCGGGCGCCTTCCCGGGCACGGCGAAGGACTGGTCGCCACTGCTGTTCAGCCTGAACGGATCGCCACTGCAGTTTATATTCACAGGCATGTCCAGAACGTTCACCGCACTCAAGAAGGCGGAGGAGTTCAACGGAGCGATGCAGATCTCCACCGTCGCGTTGGCCAGACAGGAAGAACCGAAGAAGATGCCGGATATGGTCTCGTTTGATGAGGAGACCGGATGGCGGTCATAAGGATAGGTCCAGTTCGTATCGGGCCGGGCTAGGCTGATCACCGGCATCCTTATAAAGTTCGTCCCCTCGATCTGGGTCCAGTTACCCTTTACAGGGTCACAAGAATGATATGAAGAGCTGTAGTTCTGGGCAGCTGCACCGGCGCTCAGGAGGAGGAAACATATGAGCATTGCTCGCATAAAGCTGTAAGAGATGCGAAGTGTATATATTGTTATCCACGATCCATGACGACGGTATAAAGAGTACGAGGTGAATATCTGATCTCCGGGCAAGATAGCGAAAAGGGGAATATTATACCTGCAGACCTATTGGCAGCGGTTCTGCTGGCGGTCTTGACCCTGATCTTCACTCTGGTGCCGGGGCTGGCAGACACATTGGTTCGCGTGCCTCTGGGTCTCTTGATGGTCCTCTTTCTGCCCGGCTATACCCTGATCGCGGCGCTGTTCCCCAATAAAGATGATCTGGACGGTATCGAGAGGGCGGCGCTCAGCTTCGGGCTCAGCATAGCGGTGGTCCCCCTGATAGGACTGGGCCTCAACTATACTCCCTGGGGCATCAGGCTCGCGCCTGTGGTGATCTCCTTATCCATATTCACCATCGCTCTCGCGACGGTTGCTCATCTTAGACGATCTTCGCTGCCTTCGGACGATAGGTTCCGGGTGCCTTTCAGAGAAGGCCTGGGATCGCTCCATGAAGAGCTGATCACCGATCAAAAGAGCAGGATCGACAAGATACTGACCGTGCTGCTGATAATATCGATAATCGTCTCCATCACCGTGCTGGTGTATGTGATAGTGACTCCCAAGCAGGGGGAGAAGTTCACCGAGTTCTACATCCTCGGCCCGGGCGGGATGGCGTACGACTATCCCACCGATGTGGTTGCGGGCGATACGAGCATGGTGATCGTAGGAGTGGTCAACCACGAATACCGCCAGGTGAACTACACCTTGCAGCTTTCCTTCGATAACTCGATCCTGGTGGATAGAGACTTAATCCTGGACCATAACATGACCTGGGAAGAACCGGTAAGTTACGTTCTGGAATATCCCGGCGTCCGGTATAGGCCGGAGTTCGTGCTCAACGACAGCCTATCATCGCCCTACCGGGACCCTTATCTCCATCTATTCTATGGCGATTTCCCAAAAATAGGAGAGGGCGGTCTGGGCCGTAACCCGTCCTGGGAAAAACCATCGAACTACTTCCGGAAAAAACCAGTTGACCGACAGAAGCTGGAGTTCTTGCTCTACCGGGAAGGCAACCTCACCACACCGTACCGGGACCTTCATCTCTGGGTCAACGTCACCGAGTCGGAGCCGCTCCAGCTCTTCAGAAGTTCACCTCGATCACCCTTCCACAAAGCACGTCCTCCTCGCTCACCTCCACCTCCTTGACCATATTCCAGGTGCTGACCTCCACCACGGGTCCTACCTGATAGGCACCGGCAGAATGAACCTCGGACCGGTTTTCGGTCGAGTAGGGCACCGTTATCTCGTAGCGTCCGTCCTGAGGCATAACCGAGGTGAAGTACTGGAACTTCCTGCCCTGGTTAGAGGTCACGTTCAAGATGGCGCCCATAGGCCGATCGGACCGGGCGGTGCCCGCGATCCTGGCACCGGGAACCTTCTCGAATATCTTGACATTGTTCGTCGAATATATCTGACCCCGCATGGTATTCGTCTCGTGGATCAGACGAAGGTGGCCCATGCCTCCACCGTCGAAGAGATGGAGAGACGCCAGGGTGGTTCCCATAAACCTTCTGGAATGTTCGAAGGTCAAAACGTCTTGGTCGTTGGTTATGCCAAGGTAGCTGGAAGGGTCTTCATCGATCCACGAGACGATTGCGGGCAGTTTTTCGTACAGCATGCTCTCGTCGGTAGTTACATATCGCGAGCCTCGATATTCCAGTATATCCATGGCCTCCTCCTCGCTTTCCGAAAGGTAGAACCGTGCTGCATCCACGGCACCGACCTGGAAGTTGTTCGCGACGACAGGTCTTTTGGACCGATAAAGGATCCAGTTGCCGTAGTCCCACCAGGATAGTACGCTGTACTCGGGGACGGCATACGGCTCTCCGAAGTTGCTGGTAGCGGGAGTGTTATCCTCCAGCCACCGGAGAGCTTCTGACCAGTCCCCGGAGATCGCAGGCTCGACTTCGATCATGGCCATCGGACCCACCGCCGAAGGCAGGACGATGACTATCAGGAGAGCCAGAGGCAGGATCTTCGTCATCAGAGGATCGGCTCTTCCGGGCCGTTCTGCAACTTGGATCCGATCTTTCGCCCAGAAGAATAGGTAGCCAGCCAGGATCGCAGCATTGGCGGAGAAGATGTACAAAAACCGGATCTGGGCAACGCTGAGCACCATAGTGAAGACCGTCCAGACCAGGAAGAGTACCTGACCTCTCTGGAGAGGTGAGCGCCGCATGTGTGCTACCAGGGCCGCAAGTCCGAAGAGCGCGATCAGCAGACCCAGACCGAAGAAGGAGACAAAGTCCGAGCCGACGTAGATCGGTGTGGCTTCCGTCACCTTCCCGGCCAGCTCGCCTCTGAAGAGATAAGCCGACCCCAACCGGAGCGTAGAATAGATGCCGCGACTCTGGCCGAAGACGTATATCAGTATGACGAAGCAGTACCCCAAGACTACCATCACCGGTGGGAATACCATCCATGGAACTTTTATCTTTAGAAAGATACGCGAAAGGGCGTACAGAATAGGTGTGACCACCAATACGCTGGCCGCAGAAAAGATCGATGGGCGAAGCCACGGTTCGCTCCCGAAAGGCAAGAGAAGAAGCAGAGCGGTCAAAAAGGCGATCAGAAAGGGAACGATCATATCCTTCGACGAGACCCCGTCGCGTACGTCGAGGGTAACCTGCACCACCGCATAGACGAGAAACGCTCCCAGATAGATCGATGCACCGATCCACGTGTAGGCGAGGGCGGCCGTCGAGACACCGGCCAGGACCGCGAACCATAGCCGGTGTTCCCTCCCGGAGAGGGCAAAGACCATCGAGAGGATCGACCCCAGGATGAGAAGGACCTCCAGCACATGATGATCTGTACAGCCGAAACAGGACCTTGCGACATGGGCCGGCGCTATCGCCAGCACGAAGGCAGAGAGCAACGCCACCCGGCGGCCGAATAGCTCCCTGGCCAGGAGGTAGATGATAAGAACCGTCGCGGCTCCGAGGACCGGCGGCACTAGAGCACTTACTAGTTCTACAGAAGGCTGGTTGCCCGCGCCGGCTGTCAGAGCGATCCCTGCGATCAGCTG
>DAOG01000090.1 GCA_002501765.1 Methanosaeta sp. UBA204 | reverse complement strand
CGAATAATATTGTCCCAAGGCCTCAAAAGGGTGAATACATATATAGGAGAATAACACCCCGGAGCCCTTCGCTGATGATCACCAAAGTATACATATCTCACTGCCAGGAGGACGAGCTCCTGGCCCTGGAGCTGGCCCAGACGTTATGGTCCGTGAACCTGGAGAGCTTCGTGGCCGTCTACAGGCACGCCCAGGCCATCGTCCTGGCAGAGAGGATCAGGTTCGGGATGCGCCAGTCAGACTGCGTGGTAGCCATCCTCACCCTGGACGGCGTGGTTTTCCCTTGGTCAATCAGGAGATCGGCCTGGCCTCCGGGATGGACCACCTCATCGTTTTCCTGCTCGAGAGAGGGGCCGAGATGCCGGCGCTCATCCGCCACCTCAAGCCGCTGCCCTTCGGCCGCGACTCATACTGCGATGTGACAATCTCTCCGGACGCTGTGGCCCTTGCAGACTACAAACCTTTTTATACGAGTGATTTCTCTTGGAGGCAAGAATCTGATGACCGGTGGCAGCGAGAGGTCCATACTTATACCGTCTTCCGTGACGATGGAATCGGCGGACATGCGCGTCCGCACCTTCAAGGTGGGGCTTATCGCAAGAGCAGCCGCGGTATTCCGGATGAACAGGATCGTCATCTATCACGATGATCAATTCGACGATTCCCGGTTCATCAAGAGGATCCTACAGTACGCGGAGACGCCCCAGTATCTGAGAAAGATGCTATTTCCCCGCATGAAAGAGCTGAGATATGTGGGCATCCTGCCACCGTTACGCACAGCACATCATCCCAAGGTTTCAACGCTCGAAGTCGGCGAGTTCAGAGTAGGATTGGTTGTTGACGACGTCGGATCTGATGGTGGCGCAAGGGTGGAACTCGGAGTCGAGTGCCCGGTGCCCCTCCTCACCAAGAAAACGGTGAGACGAGGGCAGCGCCTGAACGTCAGAATCTTCTCGCTGGACCCGCTCGCCGCGGAGCCCGTAGATCAAAACGAGATACCCCACTACTGGGGCTACGAGACTATAGTCGTGGACGACCTGGAGGAGTACCTCCTGTCCACCGACGCCCGCCTCGTAGTCGCATCGAGAAAAGGCAGACCGGCGACCCCAGATCTCCTGGAGAATATGGCCGTACACTGCAACCTGGTGGCGATATTCGGTTCACCAGCTCGGGGCGTCGACCGGTTCTTGAGCGACGAAATGATGGATAGATGCTGCGTAATCAACACAATTCCGCATCAGGGAACGGAGACCGTTCGCGTCGAGGAGGCGATCTTTGCCACCCTCGCCCTCTTCAACCTGGTGCGCTCTCTGGAGGAGTAAATGGCAGACATACACCGACCAAGACGAGGTTCACTGGCATTCAGTCCCAGGAAGAGGGCCAATAGCCAGGTACCCAGGACGAGAAGCTGGGCCGCTGGTGAGGACAAAGCCAGGATGGCCGGCTTTGCCGGGTACAAGGCGGGCATGACCCACATCGTAATGATAGACGAGAGGCCGAACAGCCCCACAGAAGGCATGGAGATCAGCGTGCCCGCCACCGTGCTGGAGGCCCCGCCGGTTAGCTTTGCCGCCCTTCGCGTCTACGAGAAGTACAACGGCGGCGTGAGGCCCGCGGGAGAGACCTGGGCAGAAGAATTTGACCCATACCTTGCCAGGTCAATTACCGTCCCTAAGAAGAATAATGGAGACTCCCTCGAGGAGATAAGATCCAATATAGATAATATGGTCGAGGTGCGTCTAATCGCCCACACAAACCCCAGCCAGCTGGCGAGCATACCCAAGAAGAAACCAGATCTGATGGAGATAGCGATCACCGGCGGATCTGTTGCAGACCAGTTCGATCTGGCCAAAGACCTTCTGGGCAACCAGATGCCCGTATCCAGCGTCTTCGACCTGGGCGAGTTCGTCGACGTATCGGCGATCACCAGGGGCAAGGGCACCCAGGGCCCGGTCAAACGCTGGGGGATAGCGCTCCAGAAGAGGAAACACTCGAGAGGAGGCAAACGCCGTCACATAGGTAACCTGGGTCCGTGGCACCCTCACCGGGTGCGGTGGACCGTTCCCCAGATGGGTCAGATGGGCTACCACCAGAGAACGGAGTACAACAAGATGATCCTGGCGATGGGGTCCGACGGCAAGGATGTTACTCCAGACGGGGGGTTCGTAGGCTACGGCCTGGTGAGCGGCGACTATCTGCTGGTCAAAGGAAGCATCCCCGGTCCCGCCAGGAGACTGATCAGGGTGAAGAGAGCGACCCGGCCCAAGGTGGAAGCAAAGACGCCCGCGGTTATGAATATCAGCACAACTTCTAAGCAGGGGTTACGATGAAGGCAAAGGTTATCGATTTATCTGGTAACGAGGTCGGCGAGGTCGAGCTTCCTTCCATTTTCGGGGAGGAATACCGGCCCGATCTCATAAAGAGGGCAGTCTTGTCTGCACAGGCCAACAGGTTCCAGCCCAAAGGACCTCACCGCCGTTCGGGCATGCATACTTCTGCCAGGTCATGGGGAACATGTCGTGGCGTCTCCAGGGTACCCCGGATAATCAGCGGGAGGAGAGCGGCCAGGGTGCCCCAGGCCACGGGCGGAAGAAAAGCGCACCCGCCTAAGCCAGAGGCCGACAAGACGGAGAAGATCAACGCCAAGGAGAAGAAAAAAGCGATCCGGTCTGCCATAGCCGCCACCGCCGACCCGATCCTGGTGAAAATGAGAGGACACAAGTTTTCCGCAGACCTGCCTCTGGTAGTCCAGAACGATCTGGAGACGCTGGACAGGACCAAGGACGTCCAGACGTTTCTGGCGGCAAGCGGTCTCCTGGACGACGTAATGAGGGCGAAACACGGCAGAACCATCCGTGCCGGACGGGGTACGATGCGTGGGAGAAAGTATAAACATCGAAAAAGTCTGCTGATCGTGGCTTCCCAGGACGGCGGCCTCAAGAGAGCCGTCCGAAACCTTCCCGGCGTAGATTTCGCTACGGTCGAAAAGCTAAACGCCAAGCTTCTGGCACCGGGAACCCATGCGGGAAGGCTCACAATCTGGACCGAAGCATCTCTGAAGTGGTTGGGTGATAAGGATGATCGTTAAAGCTCCCTTCATCACCGAGAAGGTCACCAACATGATCGACACCAACAACACCATGGAGTTCCTGGTGGACATCAGATATACCAAGCCGGAGATCAAGAGAGCTCTGGAGAGCCTCTACGAGATCGAGGTGGTCAAGGTCAGGACGATGATTACCACCACCGGAGAAAAGAAGGCGATCGTGAAGCTGGCCGGCGACGATAGCGCGAACGAGCTGGCTTCCAGGCTAGGACTGCTGTAGGTGAGGTTATGGGACATAGGATCATACAACAGAACAGGGGTCGTGGAACACCTACCTATCGTGCTCCTTCTCATAAGTACAGGGCCGAGCTCAAACACGTGAAAGTTGATCCCAACCAGACGGTAAGGGGCGTGGTGAAGGATATCGTGCATGACCCTGCCAGGAGCGCACCCGTAGCCAAGGTCTCCCTCGATAACGGCGAGGAGAGGTATCTCCTGGTTCCCGAGGGCGTATGCGTGGGCCAGGAGATCGCCTGCGGCATCTCGGCGGAGATCAAACCCGGCAACAGCCTGCCCTTGGCGGAGATCCCCGAGGGGATCCACCTCTGCAACATCGAGTCTAAGCCGGGCTCGGGAGGGCAGTTCGCCAGGTCGAGCGGTGTTTATGCCATGCTCATCGCCCACGACGTGGCAAAGACCGTGGTCCAGCTTCCCAGCGGAGAGATGAAATGGCTCAACCCTCGCTGCATGGCCACCATAGGCGTGGTGGCCGGCGGTGGCCGGACGGAGAAGCCTTTCTTCAAGGCGGGAAAGCGGTATCACAAGTTGAAGTCGAGAGCTGCCAAGTACCCAAGGGTCCGGGGAGTGGCCATGAACGTGGTGGATCACCCATTCGGCGGCGGCGGATGGCAGCACCCCGGAAGACCGACGACTGTCGGCAGAAATGCACCACCTGGTCGTAAGGTGGGATCGATCGCGGCCAGAAGGACCGGAAAACGTTAGGGGGAATTTGGTTTGGCGAAGAAATCAGGATCAAAGCTTCCGAGAAGGAAAGAGGAGTTCACCTATCGAGGTCAGAAGATAGATGATCTCAAGAAGCTCAGCTTGAATGAGCTTGCCGATATTCTCCCTGCGCGGCAGAGGAGAAAGATAAAGCGTGGTCTTTCGAGGGATCACCGGAAACTGCTGGCCAAGATGAAGACGAGAGACGTGGTCCGGACCCACCTGCGGGACATGATAGTCTTGCCCGATATGGTGGGGAAGACCGTCGAGATCCACAGCGGTAAGGTCTTTAACCGGGTGACGATCATGCCAGAGATGGTAGGGCATTACTTCGGCGAGTACGCCATGACCAGAGGACGAGTAAACCACGGCAGCGCTGGTGTGGGTGCTACCAGGTCGAGCAAGTACGTACCGCTCAAGTGAGGTGTGAAATTGGGACGACTGAAATATTCCACAGCATTTGACAAATCGAGTTCGTCCATGGCCATGGGCATGGAGCTTCACATCTCGCCCAAGCACGCTCTGGAGATATGCAGGGCGATCAAAGGCATGCGTGTAGAGAAAGCCAAGGCGTACCTGAAAGAAGTAATCGCCCTGAAGAGAGCTGTCCCTTTCAAGCGTCATAATAAGAAGGTTGGTCATAGACGCGGTCTCAAGGGCTGGGACGCCGGGAGGTTCCCCCAGAAAGCAGCCGGGGAAGTCCTGGGCGTCTTGATCAACGCGGCCAGCAACGCAGAATATAAGGGCCTCGATCCCGATGATATGAGGATAGCTCACATCGCTACCAAGAAGGGTAGGGCTATCCGGGGATGGATGCCCAGGGCCATGGGCAGGGCCACCCCAAAGAACACGGAGACCGTATCAATAGAGATGATCCTGGCCGAGGTGAGCTGACTTGGGAGTAGAAAAAAAGTTTGTAGAAGATGGGTTCACCAAGGCGCTGGTGAACGAGTTTCTGACCAAGGAACTCAGCAGAGCCGGCTACGGGGGCATGATGATGAACCGGACCCCCATGGGTACCCAGATAACCGTTTATGCCGAGAAACCCGGGATGGTCATCGGGAAAGGCGGCAAGCTGATCAGGAGGCTCACCAGAGATCTCGACAGGAAGTTCCGTCTGGACAACCCTCAAGTAGATGTCCAGGACGTGGGCAGGTCCGAGCTGAACGCCCAGATCGTGGCCAACAGGTTGGCGAACTCTCTGGAGAGGGGCTGGTACTTCAGGAAGGCTGGCCAGTCCATGCTTCGCAGGGTGATGGATAGCGGGGCACTGGGCTGTGAGATAATCCTCAGCGGGAAGGTGACTGGTCCTCGGTCGAGGACGGAGAAGTTCCTTGCAGGCTACATAAAACATGCAGGCAAACCCTCTGAAGAGATCGTGGACCACGGGTACGCGGTAGCGGTGAAGAAGTTGGGGACCATAGGATGCCAGGTCAGGATAGTTCCTCCCGGCGTGAAACCTCCGGACGAGTTCAACATTTTGGCACCTCCGGTTGAGGAAGAAGAGGAAGCCTCTGTTCCTGTGGAAGATACAAAGAGCGAGATAGATGAACTCATAGAGGCTTCAGAAGAAGAAACCTCAAGCGAGGCCGTACCCGAAGAGGCACCTGCGGTAGAGCCAGAAGCTGTGCCCGAAGAAACGCCTGCGGTAGAACCAGAGGCTGTGCCCGAAGAAACGCCTGCGGTAGAACCCGAGGCTGTGCCCGAAGAAATGCCTACGGTAGAACCCGAGGCTGTGCTCGAAGAAACGCCTACGGTAGAACCCGAGGCCGTGCCCGAAGAGGCACCTGCGGTAGAACCAGAGGCCGTGCCCGAAGAGGCGCCTGCGGTAGAGACCGAGACTGTGCCCGAGCCCGAGCCTATTGTAGATGAGACGAAGGAACGTACCGGCAAGAACGAGGAACGCTCAGATGTGTGATACCAAGGGTGGGGCTTAACATGGCGGTATTCAGAGTAAATGAGCTGAGAAATATGAGCCCGGATGAGCTGGGCGAGGAGCTAGGCGATCTGCAGAGCGAGCTGGTCCGGGAGCGAGGGATCGTGATCGCTGGCGGAGCACCTGAGAACCCTGGCCGGATAAGAGAGTTGAGAAAGACCATAGCCAGGATCAAGACGATCCAGCGGGAGCATGCAACTTGATTATAACTCCAGAGAATATCGCCAGACATGAGATCATCGGACTCCTGGCCGAGGTTGTGGAGAGTACCAACCCCTGTCTGGTGGGGATACGTGGACGGGTGACCGACGAGACCCGGAACACCTTCCTCATCGAGACCGATGATGGTGAGAAACGCGTTGCTAAGTCTCATGTCAGCTTTGTATTCTCCCTCCCTCGCGGGAGAGTGAAGGTAGCGGGCAGCATATTGGTCTCACAACCCGAGAACAGGATTCATAAAAAAGCACGAAAACCGAGGTGGAAATTATGAGGGATATCGGACTGGACGTCAAGCCGCCTGATGAAGTGTGCGACGACCCCAAATGTCCCTTTCACGGAAAGCTTCCCGTGCGCGGCCAGGTCTTTGACGGTGTGGTGGTCAACGACAAGATGACCAACACCGTCGTGGTCCTGCGCGAGTTCGAGAAGAAGATACCCAAGTATGAAAGGTACGAAAAGAGGCGATCCAAGGTTCACGCCCACAACCCTCCTTGCCTAGGAGCAAAGGCGGGTGATGCGGTCAAGATCGCCGAGTGCAGACCGCTCAGCAAGACCAAATCCTTCGTTGTGGTGGAGGTCGTGCGATGAAGGGGAACAATGCCAATATCACCAAGGCGATCAACACGGGAACCTATCTGGAGTGCGCCGACAACACAGGTGCCAGGACCCTCCAGGTAATAGCCGTGAAACGGTACCGAGGAGTGAAAAACCGGATGCCTCGTGCGGGCCTCGGTGATATTGTAGTAGTATCGGTCAAGAAAGGGACACCCGAGATGCGAAAACAGATCCTCAACGCAGTGATCGTCCGACAGAAGAAAGAGTTTCGCAGACCCGATGGTCTCCGGGTGAAGTTCGAGGACAACGCCGCGGTAATCACCGATGACGCTGGCATCCCCAAGGGATCGGAGATAAAGGGACCAATAGCCCGAGAGGTGGCAGAGCAGTTCGGAAAGATCGCGTCCGCTGCATCGATAATAGTGTGATCGCTATGAAGAGCAAACAGCCACGTAAGCAGAGGAAAGAGAGGTTCACCGCGCCTCTCCACCGGCGGCAGAAGTACATGCATGCCCCTCTGAGCAAGGAGCTTCGCGAGGAGATGAACCGGCGCAGCGCTCAGGTGAGGCGTGGGGATACCGTCAAGGTGGTTCGGGGCGATCATGCCGGGTCCGAGGGCGAGGTCGAAGACGCAGATCTGAAGAGAGGTACTATCGCGGTAACAGGCGTTAGCGTCTTCCGTGCGGACGGGACAGAGGTGCCCAGGCAGATCCATCCATCTAACGTAATCATCACCAAGCTGGAGCTGGACGACGAGAGGCGAAAGGAGATCTTTTCGAGGTGATTTAGGTGAGCAGACATCAGAAGAGGATCGCCAGTCCCAAAAGCTGGCCCATCCCCAGGAAGACTCACAAGTGGACGGTCAAGAGCCGTCCAGGTCCTCATTCGGCAAAATATGGCCTTCCCCTCCTGATAGTGATCAGAGACCTCCTGGGGTTCGCAGACAACGCCAGAGAGGCAACCCGGATCTTGAACGAGGGCAACGTCTTGGTCGACGGGAAGGTAAGAAAGGACCATAAGTTCCCGGTAGGGATATTCGACGTGATATCTATCCCCAAGCTGGACAAGCAGTACCGCATGTTGCTGGACGCCAAGGGCAAGTTCAACCTCCACGAGTTGGAATCCGGCGTGACCAGGAAGCTCAACAAGATCAGGAACAAAACCATCCTGAAAGGTGGAACTCTACAGCTCAACCTCAACGATGGGACGAACAAGATCGTCGACGGTGAGTATAATACCGGTGACTCGGTCATTCTCTCCATACCCGACAAGGAGATCGTAGACCGGATCGAGTTTGAGGAAGGTAACCTGGTCATGGTGGTGGGCGGAGCCCACTCCGGTGAGGTGGGTAAGATCAAGAAGATCCAGATTCTTCGCAGCTCCAGACCCAACCGCGTGATAATCACCGGCAAAAAGGAGTTCGAGACCACGGTAGATCACGTCTTCATGATAGGCAAGGACGTGCCTGCCATCAAGCTGGGGGCCGAGACATGAACCCTATGCAGGAGCCTCGTATCGACAAGGTCACCGTTCACATCGGTGTGGGGGAAGGCGGCCAGAGGATGGTCAACGCTGAGAACATACTGACGACGCTAACTGACCAGAGCCCGGTGCGGTCGGTGGCCAAGAAGACCCTTCCTGCCTTCGGGATAAAGAAGAGTGAGCCCATGGGATGCAGGCTGACCCTCCGTGGAAAACAGGCCGAGGAGTTTCTGAAGATCGCCATGGAAGTGGTTGAGAAGACCCTGAGAAGCAGCCAGTTTGATGATATGGGCAACTTCTCTTTCGGGATTGAAGAGCATACCGATTTTCCGGGTATGAGATACGATCCGGACATAGGGATCTTCGGGATGGACGTCTCGGTGGCCCTCAAACGGTCCGGGTACCGGGTGGCCAGGAGGCGTGTTGCCAGGAGGAAGTTTCCCTCACGACACAGGCTGACCAAGACGGACGCCATAGAATTTGTAAAGAGTAAGTTAGACGTAGACGTCGTGGAGGCGGCATGAAGAAGAATAAAAAGAAGAGCTTCGGTCGTGGGGCTAACTCCTGCAGGCGATGCGGCAGAAAGTCGGGACTCATCAGGGCCTATGGGATATATCTCTGTCGGCAGTGTTTCAGAGAGATCGCCCGGGACATGGGTTTCGAAAAATACTCGTAGGTGATAATAGATGGTTTTGCTAGATCCCCTCGCCGATGCCATGTCCACGATAAAGAACGCAGAGAGCATCGGCAAAAACGATTGTATCATTAATCCCGCCTCCAAGCTCATCGGCAGCACCTTGAAGGTGATGGCCGACCAGGGGTACGTTGGTGATTTCGAGTTTATCGACGACGGCAAGTCAGGGATGTTCAGGGTGATCCTGCGGGGGAAGATCAACAAGTGTGGTGTGATCAAGCCCCGTTTCTCTGCCCGGGTTTCAGAGCTGGAGAAGTGGGAGATGCGGTACCTGCCTTCTAGGAACTTCGGAGTGCTGATAATGAGCACCAGCCAGGGTGTTTTGCCCCATTCCGATGCCCGGGAACGTGGTATCGGCGGCCGACTGCTGGCTTATGTTTACTAGGTGGTTCTGATGGTCAAGGAGCTGGTACGGCAGATAGTGGTCCCAGAAGGCGTCGAAGTTAATATCAGAGATACTCTGGTGACGGTAACCGGCCCATTGGGGACGGTCTCCAGGCGCATCTGGTATCCTGATATAGTGGTCAGAAAAGAAGATTCCAGCCTGATCGTGGACACGAAGATCGACCGGAAACGAAACCGGGCCATGGTGGGAACCCTGGCATCTCATCTGGGGAACATGATCAGAGGTGTAACTGACGGTTTCGAGTATCGGATGAAGGTAGTCTACTCTCACTTTCCCATACAGCTGAAGGCGACCAAGGAGAAGCTGGTCATCAGCAACTTCCTGGGAGGAAGAAAACCTCGCACAGCCAAGATCTTGGGACATACCAGGGTAGATATTCAAGGTGACGCGGTGATAGTCTCCGGTATCGATAAGGAGAACGTGGGTCAGACGATGGCCAACATCGAGCAGGCGACCAAGGTCCGAGGATTTGACATAAGGGTCTTCCAGGACGGGATATACCTGGTGGACAAGAGGTGAGCAGTTGACCGATACTGAGAGGTTGCTACGGGTTAGGGCGAGGCAGAAGAAAAAAAAGCCGGAGTTCAACCGTTGCGATTCCCACAAAAAGAAGAGGCTAACCACCAGCTGGAGAAGACCACGCGGTCTCCACAACAAACTGCGCCGCCAGGTAGCTGCTAAGGGTAGGCTGGTAAGGCCCGGTTATGGCAGCCCCAGGGCGGTGAAAGGGTACCATCCCTGTGGCAAGAGAGAAGTTTTGGTGAGATGCGCCGCCGATCTGGAGAAGGCCGAAGGGTGCGCGGTCAGGATCGCCAGGACAGTAGGGATGAAAAAGAGAGCCGAGATCGAAGCCCTCGCCCGGGAAATGAACTTGAAGATCCTTAACCCTGCCGGAGGCGAGTGATAATGCCAAACTTCACCACCCAACGGAGGCTGGCGGCCAGCGTTCTGAACGTCGGCCAGAACAGGGTATGGATCAAACCCGATCCTGACGTGGCCGACGAGATGATGGATGCCATAACCAAGGAAGACATCCGCAACATGATCGCTGCTGAAAATATAAAAGCCAGACCCAAAAAGGGGAACAGCCGCGCTAGGTACAGGGCGAGAGCTGCCAAGAGGGCCTACGGTCACAAGAAAGGACATGGCCGGAGAAAAGGGGCCAAAGGAGCGAGGATGCCCAAGAAAGAGAGATGGATGACGAAGATCCGGGCCCTTCGCAGGACGCTCAGAGAACTGAAAGACGAGGGCAAGATCGATCGTCACACCTATCGGATGCTCTACCGGAAGGCGAAGGGTGGAGAATACCGGAGCACGGCCCATCTCAACGCTTATATGAAGTCAAAAGATCTAATGAGGAGTGAGTGATGGCAACCGGACCGCGATACAAGGTGCCCTTCAGGAGGCGGAGAGAGGGCAGAACGAACTACCATTCCAGATACAAGCTCCTGTTGTCCAGAGAGCCCAGGCTGGTGATCAGGAAGAGCAACAGGAACATCACAATACAGCTGATAGTGGCCGAGCCAATAGGAGACCGGACGCTTCTGGCGGTCAGCTCAGAGGAGCTGGATAATCTTGGATATTCTAACAACGCCGGCAACGTGCCCGCGGCGTATCTGACCGGTCTTCTCTTCGGGAAGAGGATGAAGGCTCAGGATCATGACCGCGCCATCGCGGACATAGGTCTCCACGCCAGCACCAGGGGTGGGCGGATTTATGCCGCCCTGAAGGGCGTGGTCGATGCAGGGATCGATGTGCCCTACAACCCGAAGATACTCCCCACAGAAGAGCGGATCCGGGGCGAGCACATAAAGGCCTACAGAGACGTTGATGTTGTGGCCCAGTTCGAGGCTGCCCGAGAGGCTATCCTGAGGTGAAAGAGTGAGGAATTACAGAGAAGAATGGATTCCCAAGACCAAACTGGGCAGGCTCGTTTATGAGGGGCAGGTTACAACCTTCGACGAGGCGCTCAGATCCGGGCTGCCTCTCAAGGAGTCCGGGATCATCGATGTGCTATTGCCCGGTCTGGAGGACGATGTCCTGGACATAAATATGGTCCAGAGGATGACAGACTCAGGCCGGAGGGTGAAGTTCAGGGCCACGGTCATCGTTGGGAACAAAGATGGTTATATCGGTCTGGGTCAGGGCAAGGACAAACAGGTGGGCCCGGCTATTAGAAACGGGATAGACAAAGCAAAGCTGAACATCATATCCATAAAGCGAGGATGTGGCAGCTGGGAGTGCAGCTGCGGTCAGGAGCATAGCGTACCCTACAAGGTCTCAGGAACGGCGGGGAGCGTGCGTATCTTCTTGATGCCAGCGCCCCGTGGCCTGGGGATCGCGGCCGGAGAAACCGCCAAGAAGGTCATGGAGTTGGCCGGGATCCAGGACGTCTGGACCAGGACCGAGGGTAAGACCAGGACCACGCTCAACTTCGCCAAGGCCACCTATGATGCGCTGCATAATACCATCATGATGAAGTGATGATGATGTACGCGATAGTGCGACTTAGGGGTGGTGTCAACACCAGGCCTGGTATCAAGGACACCCTCAAGATGCTCCGTCTCCATCGGGTTAACCACTGCATTGTAGTGCAGGAGACTCCTCATTATAGAGGGATGATCCAGAAGGTGAAAGATTACGTGGCCTGGGGGTTGGTGGACGAAGAGATGCTGGCATCCATGCTGGAGAAACGGGGCCGGCTGAGCGGCAACAGGCGTCTGACGGATCAGTTCATCCGCGAGGATACGCCCTACAATACGATAAGAGACTTTGCGGCCGCAATCTGCGGAGGCTCTGCCAGCTTCAAGGACGCCGGGGTCAAGCCGGTCTTCAGGCTCCATCCTCCCAGGAAAGGACATCGAGGCATAAAGAAAACCGTTCAGGAGGGCGGTGAACTGGGCTTCCACGACGCCATCGGCAACCTCCTCTGGAAAATGAGGTAATATCATGCCCAAGAGCAAACTGAAGAAGTTCAGGGGAAGCAGGACCTGTGGTGGGGGTACCCACAAGAACCGCAGAGGCGCAGGGTCACGCGGTGGCCGCGGCAACGCAGGATGCTTTAAGCACCATGTCGTGCGCACCTTAATGAGGGGCCAGCGTCAGGGCAAGTACGGGTTCCACAGACCCAACGTCAAGAAGATCGACGTGATCAACGTCGGTGTGCTGGATCAGATGGTCGGCGAGGATGGTCGTATCGATCTGAGCGGGAAAAAGGTCCTCGGTGATGGCAGGATAACCCGAAAGCTCATCGTCAGCGCTGCGAACTTCTCCCGGTCTGCAAAGGAGAAGATCGAGGCAGCCGGCGGTGAAGTAGTGGTAACATGAACCAGAGCAGTTTCTTCTATGCCATAGAGCCCTTCGTGAGAAGGCTGCCTGCCGTAGAGAGACCCTCGGGGCACGTCCACTTTAAGAAGAAGATGATCTGGACGCTGAGCATATTAATTTTGTACTTCGCCCTATCCAACGTCCCCCTCTTTGGTCTCTCGCCTGCGTCTATCGACCTCTTCGGGATGTACCGCGCCTTCTTCGCCGGATCCTTCGGGACCCTGATGGTCCTGGGTATCGGTCCCATCGTCACCGCGTCTATCGTTCTCCAGCTTATGGTGGGAGCAGATCTAATAAAACTGGACCTGGGAGACCCTCGTGATCAGGCGATCTTCCAGGGAACGCAGAAGCTCCTGGTCTTCGTCATGATCATCGTAGAGGCCTTGCCTCAGGTGACGGGAGGCTACCTTCTTCCGGACCTGGGCGTCTCCCAGATCCTGGGCGTCTCCCTGGGCGTGATGTCCTTTATATTATTCGTGCAGATCTGTATCGGCGGGGTGCTGATACTCTTCATGGACGAGGTGGTGAGCAAGTGGGGGATAGGTTCCGGCGTGGGTCTCTTCATCGTCGCCGGAGTAAGCCAGCAGCTGATCACGGGCATCTTCAACTGGACCACCGGCGAGGGCGGTCTTCCCATAGGCATAATCCCCAAATGGATCTACATCGTAACCCACGACATTCTTGGTATAGAGGACTTCTTCGTTCCGGCCGGTCTGGAGCGGATCATGGTAGACTATGGGATCCTGGCTCTGATATCTACAGTAGTTATCATCCTCTTCGTGGTCTTCGTGGAGAGCACGCGGATAGAGATACCCCTGGCCCACAGCTCTGTCAGAGGTGCCAGGGGTCGTTTCCCCGTCAAGCTGGTATACGCCAGCGTTCTGCCCATGATCCTGGTCAGGGCGCTCCAGGCCAACATCCAGATGATCGGGACGCTCCTGTCAGGCAAACTTGGAGCGGTAAGTACCGCCGCCACTACCGATTCTGCGGCAGGTCTGAAGATCGTGCATACCGCTTATTCCAGCTTCTTGGGAACCTTCATCTCCACGGCGAGATACGATATATTGACCGGAGATCCGGTCACCACGACCGCGCCCCAGCCTATATCGGGCATCATGTACTACCTATCGCCCATCAATAGCCCTTCCGACTGGATACCGAGTCTCGTCGCCCAGAGTAACCCTGCGATGGAGCTGCTGGGACTCGATTCCATAGCGGGCTGGCAGATCTGGCTCCACGTATTCACCGATGCATTCGTCCTGATAGTCGGAGGCATCATATTCGCCATCTTCTGGATAGATACCACCGGCATGGGTGCCAAGAGCGTGGCCAAGAAGATACACGCATCCGGTCTGCAGGTGCCCGGTCACAGGAGAAACCCGGCCAGCATCGAGAAGATGCTGGGAAGATACATCCCCAAGGTTACCGTGCTCGGCGGAGCGATAATCGGTCTGTTGACATTGGTGGCCAGTCTCATGGGCACCCTGGGCGGTGCCGGGGGAACTGGGTTGCTGCTGACGGTGAGCATAGTCTACAGGCTCTACGAGCAGATCGCCAGCGAGCAGATCCAGGAGATGTACCCCATGATGCGCAAGTTCTTTGGTGAGACGGTATGAACGAGAATATGACCAAGTCTCTGGACAACGTCCTCCTGGCTCTAGGGTTCGCCCTGATGTTCGGGATTATGCTCAGCGAGGAGTTCAGGCATAGCATGGGCGAGGCTACGGGTATGTTGATCGGGTGGCTCCCTTTGGTCCTCCCCTTCCACATGGTCATCTTCGTCCTGGCAGCGATAACCGGTCTTTATGCCAGCCTGATCCAGAAGTACACCATGGACTGGGAGTTTCTCCGCAAACAGCAGGAGAAGATGAAGAAGTTCCAGCGAGAGTTCAAGAAGGCCCAGCTCTCCGGGGACAAGGCCAGGCAGCAGCAGCTCCAGGCAGAACAGAGGGAGATGCTGGGCGATCAGGGCGAGATGATGAAGATGCAGTTCAAGCCCATGGCCTACATCGGGATCGTATCGATACCGCTCTTCATGTGGGCTTATCTCTACATCGATCAACATACGTTGCTCCTCACCTTTCCCTTCTGGGGCCAGCATAACATCTCCGATTCGGTTATAGGACCGATATTCTACTGGTTCTACTGGTACTTCGTCTGCTCTATACCCGTCTCCCAGATCATACGCAAGGCTCTCAACATAGGCGGTATATGATGATAATCACCGTCAGCGGACCTCCCGGGACCGGCACGACCACCCTGGCACGCGAGATGGCCAGAAAACTCGACCTCGACTGGATCAACTCGGGAGACCTCTTCCGCAAGATAGCCCGGGATAGAAGCATGAGCCTCAAGGAGCTGGGCAGGTTGGCCGAGCAGAGTCCTGAGATCGACTACCAGATCGATGACGCCCAGAAGATGATCGCCATGGAGAAGGGTGGCGTCTTTGAAGGCAGGCTATCGGGTCACCTGTTGGACGCCGACCTCAAGATACTGCTCCGTGCAGGCCGGAAGATCAGGGCGGAGCGGATTGCGGCCCGGGAGGACAAGCTGGTGGAAGATGCCCTCATGGAGGGCAAGATCCGGAACGAGTGCGAGGCCAGACGTTACAAAAAGTACTACAACATAGACCTGGACGATCATGGGGTCTACGACCTGGTGATAGATACCGAGACCAAGGATGCGAAGGGCGTTTTAGAGATCGCGCTCGCCGCGGTGAGGGCCCTGAAAGATGAAGACAAAGCTTCCTTTCGATAAGGCCCGAAAGGTTCTGGTCAGAAGAGACGGCCAGACCGATCCCCATTATGGTTGCAATCCCGGTGAGCGTCCGCTCGATCGATACCTCCGGTTGGGCTGTCTGAACCTGGATAAGCCGTCCGGGCCTACCAGCCACGAGGTGGTGGCCTGGGTGGAGAAGATCCTGGACCTGGACAAAGCGGGACACAGCGGGACGTTGGACCCCAAGGTCACCGGAGTCTTGCCGGTGATGCTGGGCGATTCTACCAAGGTCGTAGACTCCTTGCTCGGTGCGGGAAAGGAGTACGTCTGTCTCATGAGGGTACATGCCACCCTCCCCCGGAAGAGGATTCTGGCAGTCTGCAGGGAGTTCAGAGGCAAGGTCTACCAGAAACCTCCCATCAAGTCCAACGTAAAGAGGGTTCTTCGCATCAGGGAGATCTATTATCTGGATGTGATGGAGATCGAGGGGCCCAGGGTGCTTATGAAGGTGGGGTGTGAGGCGGGAACCTATCTGCGCAAGCTCTGCCACGATATGGGTCTGGCGTTGGGCGTCGGTGCTCACATGGAGGAGCTGCGCAGGACCAGAAGCGGTCCCTTTCAGGAGGACGAGACCCTGGCCACCCTTCACGATCTGAAAGATGCCTTCGTGTTGTGGGAGGAGACCGGCGACGAGAAAGAGCTGAGGCGGGTGGTATATCCCCTGGAATCGGCGCTGGGGTTCCTACCCGGACTGGTCATAAGCGATAACGCCGTAGATGCCATCTGCCATGGAGCGCCCCTGGCGGCGCCGGGTCTCATCCGCCTGGAGTCAGATATAGAGATGGGCGAGAAGGTAGTTATTTATACACTGAAAGGCGAGGCAGTGGCGGTGGCCACCGCGACCATGACCTCCGAAGAGATGATGAGATCTTCTTCCGGCATAGTCGCCAGGACCTCCCGGGTGATAATGGAGCCAAGCATCTACCCTCGACGGTGGTCTTCAACAAAGAAAGGTGCCGAGGTAGTCTAGCGGTAAGGCGCAAGCCTGGAATGACGTACTGAAAGCTTGTGATCCGGTGAGGGTCGCGAGGGTTCAAATCCCTCCCTCGGCGTTTAGATAAATTTTTTTTCCGGCGAGGCTCTACTTCACCAGCGCCACCGCCGCCACCTCGTCACCGGGATTTAGGCGCATGATCCTCACGCCCTGGGTGGCCCGACCCTGGACCCTGATATCGCTGACGGGGATCCTTATCATAATACCCTCTCTGGTAGTGATCATCAGCTCGTCATCCTCGGAGACTGTCATGGAGGTCACCACCTCACCTTTCCTGGAGTCTATGTTCTTCATCCCCTTACCCCCCCGCCGGTGAGGCGAGTACTCCTCCAGGTCGGTGCGCTTGCCGTACCCCTCTAGGGTCACGGTCAGGAGTGCAGAATCGGGACTGACCACGTCCATGCTGATCACCCGGTCGTCGTACTCCAGAGATATGCCCCTTACCCCCATCGATCCCCGGTTGCTGGACCTGACGTCCTTTTCGGGAAACCGGATAGCCTTTCCGCGACTGGTGGCCAGGATCAGCTCCTGGTGGCCATCGGTAAGACGTGCGGCAACCAGGCTGTCACCCCTGAGATTCACCGCCTTGATCCCGATCTTTCGGGGATGACTGTAGGCCCGGATGGGTGTCTTGATTACCTTTCCGCTGCTGGTGGCCATAACGATGTACTCCTCGGAATCGAAGTTCTTGACCGCAATGGCCTCGGTGATCTTCTCGTCGGCATCGAGCGGGAGCAGGTTCACTATCGCCTTGCCACGGGCGTTTCTTCCCATGGAAGGAACATCGAAGACCCTCAACCAGTGAGCCTTGCCTTTGTCGGTGAATAATAGTATGTAATCGAGGGTAGATGCGATGAACAGGTCGGTCACGAAGTCCTCGCTCTTTGTCTCCGCCCCGATCACCCCTTTGCCTCCCCTCTTCTGCTGCCGGTAGGCGGTCAACGGCTGCCTTTTGATGTACCCATCGCTGGTGACGGTCACCGCCACCTCTTCATCCTCTATCATATCTTCGATCTGTACCTCGGCCTCGGCGTCGACGATCCGTGTCCTCCTGGGGTTGCCGTACTTCTCGTCCAGCTCCATCAGATCAGACTTGATTATCTCCAGGACCTCGTGAGGACTGGCCAGGATCTCTCTCAGCCGAGATATGGTGATCTCCAGGTCTTTGGCCTCCGACTCGATCTTGCCCTGCTCCAGGGCGGTCAGACGCTGCAGACGCATCTCCAGTATGGCCTTGGTCTGAACCTCGCTCAGATCAAAGCCCTCGGAGAGGGCGATCCTGGCATCGGCCGGCGAGGACGCCTTCTTGATCATATCGATTATTCGATCGATATTTTGGAGCGCCAGCAGCAGCCCTTCCAGAACGTGAGCCCGCATTTCAGCTCTGTCAAGATCGAACCGGCATCTCCGCTCGATCACCTCAGACCGGTAGGATATATACTGGACGAGCATCTCCTTCAGGGGCAGGATCTTGGGCTGGCCGTCTACCAAGACGAGGTTGGTTATCCCGTAGGTGATCTCCAGCCGGGTATGCCTGTAAAGCTGGTTCAGAACGACCTCCGGGGTGGTTCCTGATTTCAGCTCGATCACCATGCGTATGCCCTCCCGGTCGGACTCGTCTCTCAGGTCAGATATCCCTTCGATTCTGTCCGACTTCACCAACTCGGCCGTATCTTCCAGGACCCTGGCCTTGTTGACCTGGTAGGGCAGCTCGGTAACGATGATCCGGGGTCGTCCTTCGCTCTCGATCCTGGACTTGGCCCGAAGCTTGATTATGCCTTTGCCCGTAGAATAAGCGGCCCCGATCCCCGACCTTCCGATGATGTAGCCACCCGTGGGGAAGTCGGGCCCGGGCATACAATCCATCAGTTCTGCTGTGGTGATGTCGGGATCGTCTATCAGCTTGATCGTGGCTCTGGCCACCTCTCCCAGGTTGTGAGGAGGTATATTGGTGGCCATGCCCACCGCTATGCCCGTGGATCCGTTCAGGAGGAGGTTGGGAAGTTTCGAGGGCAAGACCACAGGCTCCTTCAGGGAGTCATCGTAGTTGGGAACGAAGTCCACGGTATCCTTCTCGATATCCTCCAGCATCTCGCCCGCAATCTTCGAGAGGCGGACCTCGGTGTACCTCATGGCCGCCGCAGGGTCGCCATCTATCGATCCGAAGTTGCCCTGCCCGTCCACCAGCGGGTAACGCATGGAGAAGTCCTGGGCTATCCTGACCATGGTCTCGTAGATAGCAGCGTCGCCGTGGGGATGGTACTTACCCATAACGTCTCCTACGATCCTGGCCGACTTCTTGTAGGGCTGGTCAAAGGTCATCCCTTGCTCGTACATGGCGTAGAGGATCCGCCGGTGAACTGGTTTGAGTCCGTCTCGCACGTCGGGAAGCGCCCTTCCCACGATGACGCTCATGGCGTAGTCGATGTAAGAGGCCTTCATCTCCTCGGTGATGCCGACGTCGATCTCTGTCATCGTATTCTTACCTCACACGTCCAGGTTCTTCGCTTCTCTGGCGTGGGCCTCGATGAACTCCCGCCGGGGCTCCACCAGTCCTCCCATGAGTATGGTGAAGATGTCGTCCGCCTCCAGGACGTCCTCGATGGTAACCTTCAACAAGGTTCGTCCCACCGGGTCCATGGTGGTCTCCCATAGCTGCTCCGGGTTCATCTCACCCAGCCCTTTGTACCTCTGGATGACCGCCTTCTTGCCGCCAATCGATTCCAGGATCCGATCCAGCTCGGCATCGCTGTAAGCGTAATTTATTATCTTCTTGTTTCTCACCTGGTATAGAGGCGGCTGGGCGATGTAGACATAGCCCGCCTCGATCAGAGGCCTCATGTATCTATAAAAGAAGGTGAGCAGGAGCGTCCTGATGTGGGACCCGTCGACGTCAGCATCGGTCATTATAACCACCTTGTGGTACCTGGATTTCTCGACCCGGAAGTCTTCGCCTATGCCGGTGCCCAACGCGGTAATTATGTTCCTGATCTCCTTGTTCTTCAGGATCTTGTCCATCCTGGCCCTTTCCACGTTCAGGATCTTACCTCGCAGAGGCAGGATGGCCTGGATGTGTCTGTCTCTCCCCTGTTTTGCCGAGCCGCCGGCAGACTCGCCCTCCACGATGTACAGCTCGCTCTGGGCTGGATCTCTCTCTGCGCAGTCAGCCAGCTTCCCGGGCAGACCGCCTGTGCCGAGGGCATTCTTTCTTCTGGTTAGCTCTCTGGCCTTTTTGGCCGCCGCCCTGGCACTGGAGGCCTGGATGGCCTTCTCCAGGATCTTGGTGGCCACCGGGGGGTTCTCTTCGAAGAAATCCGATAGACCATCGGACACCAGGGACAAGACCGTGCCTCTGATGGCGCTATTTCCCAGCTTGGTCTTGGTTTGACCCTCGAACTGCGGATCGGAGAGGCGGACGCTTATCACCGCTACCAGTCCCTCTCTCAGGTCTTCGCCGGTGAGCTTGGCCCCATTTTTTAGCAGTTTGTTGGACCTGGCATAATCGTTGCCGGCCTTGGTGAGGGCTGCCTTGAAACCGCTCAGATGAGTGCCGCCTTCACGGGTGTTGATGTTGTTGGCGAAGGTAAATATCCCCTCGCTGTAGGAGTTGTTGTACTGGAGGGCCGCCTCGACGTAGGTACCGTTCCTCTCACCAGAAATATATATGGGGGTGCTGTGAAGTACCTCTTTGTTCCTGTTCAGATGCTCCACGAAGGATACGATACCGCCCTCGTACTGGTACTCCCTCTCTTTTCCGCTCTTCTCATCCTTGATGGAGATCTTGAGCCCGCGGTTGAGGAAGGCCATCTCACGCAGCCTGGTAGAGAGGGTATCGAAACTGAACACCACCTCATCGAATATGCCAGGATCGGGTTTGAACCTGACCAAGGTGCCCGTGTGATCAGATACTCCATGGACCTCCAGATCCGAGACAGGTATTCCGTGCTCGTATCGCTGCCAATAGACCAGGTTGTTCCTCCTCACCTCCACCTCCAGCCATTTGGAGAGGGCGTTCACCACGGAGACACCTACACCGTGCAGCCCGCCCGATACCCGGTAGGACTTATGATCGAACTTCCCTCCCGCGTGGAGCATGGTCATCACGATCTCCACGGCGGGTTTCTTGTAATGGCTGTGTATGTCCACGGGAACGCCCCTGCCGTCATCTTTGACGGTGACGCTCCCGTCATCGTGAAGGATCAGGTCGATCTCTGAGCAGTGACCTGCCATGGCCTCGTCTATGCTGTTGTCGACTACCTCATAGACCAGATGGTGCAGACCTGTCGTGTTGGTACTCCCGACGTACATGGCAGGCCTGCGCCTAACAGCGTCCAGGCCTTCCAGGACCTGTATCTGACTGGCGTCGTAGTCCTCGATTACGTCACTCAATGGCGAGTATACCTCCTAATAACATAAATAACCTCTAATCAAATTATCCTATTATATATAGTAGTTTCGCTCACCAGAACCGGTAAACAGCACCCTCAAAGTGTACAACCATTGTATTTTTATAGTACACAAAGTATAAATTTGTGTGATCGAGTAAATGTGAACGTAAGTGAACGTTTTCTTGTTGTACATGACTTTCGGTGATTA
>DAOG01000103.1 GCA_002501765.1 Methanosaeta sp. UBA204 | reverse complement strand
ATTTTTGCACGACCCCTGATAAACTCATGGGAGAACCTTTGCACACATGTTATATATAGTAATCTACCAGTCGCGGGACGATGTGATAAAAACAGTACCATATTGATTCATTGCTTGCCAGAAAAACTACTACTAACATTGCCATGAAGAATTCAGTATACTTATACTTTTTCGAGTTGCCCTATGATTTGAAGCGGATACAAATAGAGCTTCATTCAGTCTCCTTTATTGTCAATTGACCTCCAGAGATTAAATATTTAACCACTGGGAGCTGCCCATCCCACCGCTATTTCCATGGCTGAAAAGTCGTGGCTCCATTGAAGCATATTAGCCAAAGTCTTGATCCGCTATCTTTATCCATATGTAATGATGGTCTTCTTTCCTATGATAGGCGATCCCGGGGCGGTCGATCCTCTAATCGATGCTCTAAAGAATGGGGACGAAATGGTTCGAGAGTGTGCTGCCCAGGTTCTCGGCATGATCGGTGATCCCCAGGCTGTTGAGGCTCTAGTCGATGCTCTAAAGGATGAGGGGGGGAATGTCCAGCGGAGGGCTGCAGAGGCGCTCGGACGGATCGGTGGAACTGCTGTCGATCCTTTGATCATGGCGCTGAACGACTCGAATAGTGATGTCCGACGGTGGGCTGCAATTGTGCTTGGTGGGTTCGGTGATCCCCTGGCTGTCGAGCCACTCACTTATCTGGCTTCGAAGGATGACAACGTTGGGGTCCGAGAAGCGGCCACGGAGGCTCTGAAGAAGCTGGGGGCGTGAAGTGGTGAGAACGAAACCCATTTCAGACTGTAGATTGGCAAAGAAGATCAAACCTGATAATGAGATTTGGCTCTCAAGTTCAGAAGATGCCAGGGCTCATGGGTATGTGCCATGTGGGACATGCAAACCGCCTTGAAAGAGCTGGCCGATAAGTGGGTATATTTAGACCTTGACGACAAGACAGGGCAGGACCGGTACGGCCGGTAGGTGGCCAGCAAGTACTCCCATAAGTAGCCACTCACCGGAGCTGGTCTACCAGAGCTTATCTTATTTCCAGTGTCTCGATGGAATGCCCGATCTGTGGTGAGTGGCTCGGCGAGGACCTGGCCGTGCTGGTGGGTGTTGGTGGCCTCATTGCTCACAGGCGGTGCGTTGCATACCTGGCCGGGCGGGTGATCCTGGACCACCTCACCAAGGGAGAGAGGCCTAAGTCGGGCGAGATCGCCGATGAGCTGGGGATAAATTCGGCGGTGTTGGGGCGGTTGCTCACCAAATACGGGTTCCCACGACCAAAGAACACGACAAGAGGCGCGGGATCGGATAGACTACGTGGAAAGTTCTACACGATCGGGCACTGTGGATAACCTGGCCGGTACCTCGTCTTCGATCTGAGGGACCGGATCAAGGAGCTTCTTGGCTATAATTGAAATATGTAGTGGTGGGCTAAATATATACGAAAGTATTTAAGGACGAACTAAGGACGAACGAATTCTCGTTATACTGCCGTAGGAGGCAGGCTAAACAGTTATGGGAGCTGACGAGCAATATGAAAAAATATCCGACCTTAATTTGCGTGGGCCTGTTAATAATCATTTTATTCATGGCATCAACAGCGCTATGTAAAAACTACGAGTTTACTGTTCGAAATATTGATGGATATAACATGCCATCATGTGGTGGGACCATTAAGATTGCTTTATATGACACTGGTTACTATCCTTACAAGTGGGACGGGAAATGTAGCTTTCGTGGTGGGGAACAGTCCGTAAATGTCAAGGTCAAAGTGCCAGATGGTGCTCTACCAACTACATATAAGGTATATCAAACACCAAAATGCAGTCTAAAGAAATTAGAATATTGGGGCGCGGGGGATGCAAGATATAGGGGAACAGATTTCACTCGACTTATGCCTTACATTCGAGACTTCACTGCCAATGGAATGGATGCTAGTAGAGGTATTAGCGGAACTGTATATTCTCCAATCAGTTTTAGAATTAAAATCAAGAGCAACATAAATATAAAATTAAAAACTCAGCCGTGTATCTATATTAAAAAAGGCCGATGGGGTAGTATTCAATACGTACAAGGTGAGGCCAGACAATTATATGGTTCTGATACGTGGTTTTTAACCTACACACCAAAGGAGCGCGGTACATACTATTTCAACGCAATAGTTACGTGTGATCCTCGAACAGCGTCTGATACTAGGGTGACCGATCAACGGGATTGGGTAAAGATGGTAATAAAATGAAGACAAATGAAGATCGCTCGTGGGTGGGCCGGAGTCGGTTAAAGTAAGTGAAACTCGAAGATCGGTTGGATGAGTCGCATCGGAAGAAGCTGTAGTCGAATATCCGTGTGGCTCTTCGCTGTTTCATGTAGGTAAGTTGAACTTGGTTTTTTCGGCCTTCAAAATATACAGTTGATTACATTGCTCTGACACCCTTTTCTCTTTTATTCGGAGAGGAAAATTATCCAGGCCAATGGCCCTACAAAAATCTACTTTGTCATATACTTCTTTAACATGGACTGGGGTCACCTTAGTATAGACGGATGTGGTCGCCAAATTCACATGGCCGAACTGCTCCTGGAGATCGTTCAATGAGACACCAGCCTCGAGGGCTCTCACTGCATGAGTATGTCTCAGGATGTGGGACGTTACACGTCGTCTATTCAGCTTCTCGCGTGGAGAGCTCTCTTGGATGCCTGCATGTTCGGCAACCTTATCCAAGGCTATCTGTACGGCTCTGGTGGTCAGGTGCTCTTTCCTGCCGGGAAAAAGCCAATCATCCGGGCCACGATCGCCCACATACTATCCGAGAGCCTGAAGGGCAGGGCCAGATATCCTCACCGTCCGAAACCTCTTGCTCTTGTTTCTTCCAGCCTGGAGCCTGAGATACCCATGCACCCAATCTACATCCCGCACCCTGGATGTCACCACTTCCCCGACCCTGCACCCGGTATCGAGCAAGAGCATGATCAACAACTTATCCCGGCCTTCGGCCCTGGTTATGGTGCCGGTCGTCGGCAGGGCCAGTCGACACACGAAGCCGCTCGGGTCGAGGGGGGCGGAAGCCCAACGGCAGGAATCGAAAAGCCGATACGAAAATAAGGCGCCTGGGGAGCCTTCGGTCGGACGTCCAAAGATCTGGCGCTCGGCTGATGGGCGACCCTGTGGAGAGTCAGTTAGAACGACGGAGACCAGCGTATTCACAATAGAAAGATCTAGGCGAAAAATAGGTCGTCATCTCGGCAAAAAAAAACAGGCAGATCCGCAGACGATATTGGTAAACGGATGCTCCGGCGGGGATTTGAACCCCAGTCGCAGGAGTGAGAGTCCTGCATGATTGGCCGAGCTACACTACCGGAGCGCAGTGGCCCTTGGTTATCCTTCTATCATTTAATCTTTGTGGCATGGCCAGGTCTCGTGGGGTAGCGTAACGAATTTCTGTAATTTCCCACTACCATGTGGTGCCGCCCAGCTTGGACCGGTCGACGAATAAGACTGAGCAGGATAGTTACGCATCTTGCACCATATCGCGGATCACAGCGTCTGGCCCCGACTTGCCCCTCGAAGGACCACTTGCTTTATCTTGTCGTATATAATACGTAATATTGTATACAACAACGAAAATTAGGAGGGAGAGCAAAAGCCGCAGGGAGTAGAGGGAGTATAAGGAATGCACGACTTTTGCCGTTCACTACTTCGTCGTTCGTCGAATATATACTTTTCGGTTGTTGAGGCGATATCGATGCCTGAGCGAGTGACAACATCCGGCGCAAGCGCCCGCCAGACCATAGATATAAATTCTTCAGGTTCGATTATTTATCATGGAGGATTTGAAGATGGAGCTTAAAACGATAAGGCTCAACATACCCGATAACTCGAACCTGATCCTGGGCCAGACGCATTTTATCAAGACCGCGGAAGACCTCTACGAAGCGATAGCAGGCACCGTACCCAACGCAAAGTTCGGGATAGCCTTCTCCGAGGCCAGCGGTCCCTGCTTGATAAGGTGCGAGGGGAACGACGAAGACCTGATCGCCGCCGCCAGGGATAACTCCCTGGCCCTGGGCTGCGGCCACAGCTTCGTGATACTGCTGAGAGAAGTCTTCCCCATCAACGTTCTGAACGCCATAAAGATGGTACAAGAGGTCTGTACCATATTCTGCGCCACCGCAAACCCGGTAGAGGTGGTGGTCGCCTCTACGGATCTGGGGCAGGGCATCATGGGGGTCATCGATGGCTATCCGCCCCAGGGCGTGGAGTCCGAGGAAGACGTGGCCGAGCGAAGACTGATGCTCAGGAAGTTCGGATACAAGCTATGACCGGCATGGACCTGGTAGTCAAGAACGGCAAGCTATACACCGGGGAAAGGTTCCAGGACCAGGACCTCTGGATCAGAGAGGGAAAGATCATTAGGATAGGAGGATCTTTTCATGCCGAGGAGGAAATTGACGCCAGGGGTATGATCGTTCTCCCCGGGGCGATCGACCTCCACGTCCACTTCCGCGACCCCGGGTACACCCGTAAGGAGGACTGGGTGACCGGATCGACGTCTGCCGTTGCGGGTGGCGTGACCACGGTGGTGGACCAGCCCAACACCAACCCCCCTACCATGGACGTGCGGTCCTACCGGCTGAAGCTGGATATCGCCGAGAGGCGCTCGGTGGTGGACTTCGGCCTCAACGGCGGTCCCGGCGAGATCGGGACCCTGGCCAAGCTGGGCGCCACCGCCATAGGCGAGATCTTCTCTTATGATCACGACCGTGCCGAGCTTCGCAGGATACTGGAAACGGTGGCAAAGGCAGGTCTCATCCCCACGGTCCACGCCGAGGACCGGTGGTTGATCAAAGAGCATACCAGACATCTCAGGGAGGAGAGAGACCCAGAAGCCTATTCCCGGGCCCGTCCCGGTGTTGCAGAGGTCGTGGCGGTAAAAGAGGTCCTGGAGATGACCGAGAAGGTGCACATATGCCACCTCAGCACTCGCGGGGGTCTCGACCTGATCAGGACGGCAAAGATCGAAGGGATGAAGGTGAGCTGCGAGGTGGCACCACACCATCTTCTCTTCACCAGGCGCAACTGGAGAGACCAGGGCACCTTCCTGAAGACGAACCCGCCCCTGCGCGACCCCCAGGACAAAGACGCCCTCTGGGAAGGACTGATAAGAGGCGATATTGACGTCGTCGCCTCCGACCACGCCCCTCATCTTCCCGAGGAGAAGAAAGACGAAATCTGGGACGCCCCGCCGGGGGTGCCCGGGGTGGAGACCATGCTGCCGCTCATGCTCATGGCGGTCAGGTCCAACCGGATCACCCTGGAGAGGATGACAGACGCCCTCTCCACCAGGCCTGCGGAGATCTTCGGCATGGGAACGAAGGGCAAAATCGCGCCGGGAAAAGATGCTGACCTGGTACTGATAAACCCAAGAAAGATCACAACGATCAAGGCCGACCAGTTGCACAGCGGGGCCGAGTGGACGCCCTACGAAGGACGAGAGGCCATCTTCCCCCAGATCACCGTGATCAGAGGCGAGGTGGTCTTCGATGAGGAGCTGAGGGTCAAGCCCGGGTTCGGTCGGTACCTTCCAGGCCCCATGGCGGCGGGGTGATGGTCTAGCGGAGACCGGCACGAGAAAATCCTCAATTCGGTTGGATTTACTCGAAGCACATAATGTTGTACATCATATACAATCAAAAATTTTTGGGGGAGGGGGTGCCCCCCTACAAGCTTACTATTCACAAGTCCTCATCATAGCTTCAGCTTATAGTATCGTCGAAGGCCGTATCAGGAGAATACCAGTACTTGACACGAGCTGACTCGTCTGTGGGATCAACCGATATTACTTGGAACTTGACATAGCCGTCATAGCATTTGGCAACGATCGTATGCCCTACCAGAAGTGGAGGGACAAGTGGTGACTTATCCCATTTGGCAGGGACTTCTCGCACCATAGATAGATCGACCTCGCCTATATCCTTTGTCTGGCCGGCAAAGTTCACATCATCCAGATGGGTATTCCTCCACCACAGGTACCCGCTATCACGAGGATAATCCGGATGAGTTGCCGCGCCAGGCTGCCAGCCAATGATCTCACCATCGTAGGTGGGGTATTCGCCGGTGGTCCCTTGGGAGAAGTCGAAGCCTGAATGAGTGATAGTTGCCTCATGATACGATGCCGCCACGGACCCTGCAGATCCAACTGATGTACTAGTTCCAGTTGAGTCGCTCGACGTTTTGGTCCCGCCTTGTTTCGTTGCATCTCCGATTTTACCCGTTACATCGCTCATGGACTCTGGGATCACCTTGAAGGAATATTCGACGTCATGCGACTTTCCATCTAGATCAGAAACTACTATGTAATACCTCCCGGGCTCGGCAATATCGATCTCCAGAGTAACCGTATCGCCAGCGTTGGAAGCGTCTTTACGCGTTATCCAGTTGAAGTTTTTCCCGTGGAGATCGATCCTGGCCTTCATATCCTCCGGGACGCTCTCCAGGATTACCTTCAGAATGCCGGGTGAATTCAGGCCAAATCCGTAGGAGTCCACGTCTCCGGCCGGAAAAATGTACCCGCTGGCGGTCTGGTCGAGATCAATCCCTGTGGCATCGCCAAACTTGTTGTTTGGTTCCATCGAATCCGCTACCGGTTCGAAGGTCACCTTGAAGGAATATTCGACATTATGCGACTTTCCATCTAGATCAGAAACTACTATGTAATACCTTCCGGGCTCGGCAATATCGATCTCCAGAGTAACTGTATCACCAACGTTGGAAGCGTCTTTACGCGTTATCCAGTTGAAGTTTTTCCCGTAGAGATCGATCCTGGCCTTCATATCCTCCGGGACGCTCTCCAGGATTACCTTCAGAATGCCGGGTGAATTCAGGTCAAATCCGTAGGAATCCACGTCTCCGGCCGGAAAAATGTACCCGCTGACGATCTGATCGAGATCAATCCCTGTGGCATCGCCAAACTTGTTGTTTGGTTCCATCGAATCCGCTACCGGTTCGAAGGTCACCTTGAAGGAATATTCAACATTATGCGACTTTCCATCTAGATCAGAAACTACTATGTAATACCTCCCGGGCTCGGCAATATCGATCTCCAGAGTAACCGTATCGCCAGCGTTGGAAGCGTCTTTACGCGTTATCCAGTTAAAGTTTTTCCCGTAGAGATCGATCCTGGCCTTCATATCCTCCGGGACGCTCTCCAGGATTACCTTCAGAATGCCGGGTGAATTCAGGTCAAATCCGTAGGAATCCACGTCTCTGGCCGGAAAGATGTACCCGCTGACGATCTGATCGAGATCAATCCCAGTGGCATCGCCAAACTGGTTGTTTGGTTCCATCGAATCCGCTATCGGTTCGAAGGTCACCTTGAAGGAATATTCGACATTATGTGACTTTCCATCTAGATCAGAAACTACTATGTAATACCTTCCGGGCTCGGCAATATCGATCTCCAGAGTAACTGTATCACCAACGTTGGAAGCGTCTTTACGAGTTATCCAGTTAAAGTTTTTCCCGTAGAGATCGATCCTGGCCTTCATATCCTCCGGGATGCTCTCCAGGATTACCTTCAGAATGCCGGGAGAATTCAGGTCAAATCCATAGGAGTCCACGTCTCTATCTGGGAAGATACTCCCGCCGATAGTCTGATCAAGATCAATTCCGGTGGCATCGCCCAAATGGTTGTTTGGTTCGTACAGATCCTGACCATGTACACACCAAGTAGTCAATAACAATATCAAAGCCACCGAAAACGATACTAGGGTCCATTTCCTCATCGTATTTACACCACCAGGTATTGCTATAGAGATTAGCACTCGGTTATATAAAATTGTTGGCATCGTAACGATTTTTCTGTAGTTTCCCACCACCGTATGGCACAGCCGAGACAACCATAAAAGGCGGCATCGTCCATCGTCGACGATGGATGCAACAGGGTTATATCGTAGCCAGTCCCTTGAACATATGAGGTGAATCTAAGATATGGATCGAGACGACGCCGATAGGATGATAGGCCGGGCGGTAATGGATCTGATGAAAAGGTCTGTCCACGCCCGCAAGATACTGAAAAAGATGCTGGGCGACGTGCTGGACTCGGTGCCCGAGACCGATGAGGGTTACGACTACCCGGCGATAGACCTGATAGGCTCTCCGGAGGAGATCGTGATCCTGGTGGACCTGCCCGGAACAGAGAAGGAGAAGATCGATCTTGGAGTTACCGAGGACGCCCTCTTCGTCGAGGCCAAACTCATTCGTCCGGAAGGTGAGTACCTGCGCAGAGAACGATTCCAGGATAGGGCAAAACGGACGATCAAGCTGCCAGCAGAGGTAAAGCCGGAACTGGTAAAGGCCAGCTACGCGAACGGCGTGCTCGAGGTCCGCGTCCCAAAGCTGATCGTGGTGAAACCCCAGACCGTGACCATAGAATAAAAATTTATTTGGAGCCGTCCAGCGGCTCCGTGGTGACTATCTTGTAGGCGTAGTCTATCGCAGTCTCGTCTCGCGGCCCCATCTCCATCTCCCACTTCAGATCAATGGCCGTCGTCTCCGAGGGTGCAGGCTCGATGAAGATCATCTCCGCCTCCAACGGTCGCCTGTCATCGACCTCTATTGGGGTGTTCCTGTCCACGTTGCTCTTGAGCTTGAGCCGATAGGTCCAGGTTTTGGTGGTCACCATGACCATACTGGAGGCATTGGCCGCACCGGTTATCTCTTTGATCTCCTCTTTGACGGTGTAGTTCGTCTGCTTCTTGGATACGGTCAGATCCGCAGAAGATCCTATCACAATGGAAGCCTCGGTGCCGTTGGGCGTATAGGGCACATCGATCCTGGAGACGTACTCCCCGTTCCGGTACAGGAGGGCGCTGCCCGCTGGCCAGGGGTCTTTCATGGTGTTGTTGGCTTTAATGACCTCCGTCACTGGCCCCTCCTTCTGCCAGTAGGCGTTCCATGCGTAGATCCTCTCGATGGGGCTGGACTCCTCGAAGAGGGGCAGTCCTATTACCTTGTCCATCTCCAGGTCCTTTCTGCCCTCCAGCTCGTAGATGTAGAGGGTCTCCAGCCTGCCGGTGGCCAGATCCGAAGATACCATCTTGGGCGCAGCAGCCATAGCGGTATCCTCTGCAACCTCGTACTCTGCCAGATAGAGCGGGGCCGCAGGTGCCCTTACCCTATCAAGCTGGGGCGGGCCTGCCACCAGCTTCAGCCTTACGTTCTCCAGGTCTTCACCGAACTCGTTCGCCACTACGGCGTAGGCAGAGACCAGGATGGAGTCTTCCTCCAGATAGAGCGAATAGCTGGGCATCCACACTCCTGCGTGGGGCATCAGGTAGCTCAGCTCGAACTCCTGCAAACCCGCGCGGGAGACGTTGATTATGTACTCGGGGTTATCGTCGTAGATTATCTTCACGATGGTAGCGTTGGTGACCGTGAAACGTACCGACTCTTCGTTTGCAGACTTTGGAAGGTCTAGGACAAAACGGTGTAAGCCCTCGGTTACCTCCATGCTGCCCGTCCTCTTCACCGTGGCAAGGCCATCTGGGTAGATGGTAACCGAGTCCACGGAGAGGCTGATGATCGTGGTGGCCTCGATCTCCCCGGCCATGTCCTCGGTGGCCGTGACCTGGAAGACGGATAGCACCAGCACCAAAAGAATTAGGAACTCTCTCATCTCGATCCCTCGGTTAATAGAACGACTACACGGCCATATTATATTATGTTTTTGAACTGAGGGGGCTCGCCTGCGAGTCGGTGGTTGAAGTCGCAATGCTTATATCCATATATCGGGTTCCCCAACCAGGGATCGCTCCTTGCGATGGTGTTTTCATGTTTCTGGATTTCAGGAGAGATGTCGAGTCGCTTCTGCGCGACTCGCTGGATCGATGCGAGTTCGAGTCGATGGAAAGAGAGGAAGGATCGATGGATCTGGCGCTGGATACGAGCCCTCATGCCGACCTGGCCTCCACAATCTCCTTCAGGCTGGCTCCGGCACTCAGGCGCAGCCCCGCCTCCATAGCCGAGGATCTGGAAAATATGATCATCCTGCCACCGGACGGGCTGGTGGGCAGGGTGAAAGCCATGGGGCCTTACCTCAACTTCTTCTCCAGCAGACGGTTCCTGGACTCGGTACTGGTCCAGGCCCAGGGCGACGAATGCTGGAACGCATCTCCTAAGGGACAAGCGATAGTAGAGCACACTTCGGCCAACCCCAACGGTCCCTTGCACGTGGGTCACATCAGGAACTCGGTCATAGGCGACTCCCTGGTGAGGATCCTCAGGCGGGCAGGCTACGAGGTAGAGTCTCAGTACTACGTCAACGACATGGGCCGACAGATCGCCATCGTGGTCTGGGGTCTGGACCGGTACCCGATGGACGAATCCAAACCGGACCACGCCATCGCCAAGGTCTACATCGAGGCCAACCGCGATCTGGAAGCCGATTTGAGTCTGGTCTCCGGGGTGAACGAACTGATGCAGCGGTACGAGGCCGGCGACCAGGAAGTGGCGGCCAGGTTCAGATCTGCCGTCGATCTGGCCCTATCCGGGCTGGGAGAGACCCTCGTCAGGCTGAACATCTCCCACGACTCCTACCACTGGGAGAGCAAGTTCGTCAGGGACGGCTCCACCGAGCAGGTCCTTCGGTCCTTAGAATTGACGGGCCTGACCGAGTGGGATGAGGGCGCGCTCCAGCTGGACCTGAGCTCCGAAGGCTTCGAGAAGAAGCTGGTCCTGAAGAGATCTGACGGTACCTCTCTCTACACCACCAGGGACCTGGCCTACCACCGGTGGAAAGCCCAGATCTCCGACCGGGTGGTGGACGTCCTGGGTGCGGATCACAAGCTGATATCGGGACAGCTCAAGTCCGCCCTCCGCCTAATGGGGGTGAGAGAGCCGGAGATAGTGATCTTCGAGTTCGTCTCTCTGCTCACCGGATCCATGAGCACCAGGACGGGGAAGTTCATAACCGCGGACGAGCTCCTGGACGAGGTCGAGTCCCAGGCTTATCAGGAGGTGACGACGCGACGACCCGAGGAGGGCGAGGAGTTCAGGCGAGCCGTGGCCAAAGATGTGGGTCTGGGTGCGATCAGGTACGATATTGTCAAGGTCTCTCCGGACAAGGCCACCACCTTCGACTGGAAGTCTGCCCTGGACTTCGAGAAGCTGAGCGCCCCTTTCATCCAGTATTCTCACGCCAGGGCCTGCAGCATACTGAAAAAGGCCGACCAAAAGGAGTTCGACCCACGCTATCTGATCGCAGAAGAAGATGTGGCGCTGATCAAGAAGATTGCTCAGTTCGACATGGTGATCGAGCGGGCCGCGGCGGAGCTGAAACCCCACCAGCTTGCCACCTACGCTCGAGAGCTTGCCGAGAGCTTCAACCAGTTCTACCGGTGCAGCCCGGTTCTGGATGCCGAGCCCGGGATCAAAGAGGCGAGGCTGGCTCTGGTAAACGCCGCCAGGAAGTGCCTGAAAGTCACCCTGGAAACCCTGGGAATACCGGCCATGGAGGCCATGTAGCCGAACGAGCGCTGCCTATTTAGCGCATCTTGTGCAAGATCATCATCTGATGAGAGTTCTCTGCCTCTACAACGTCAACCTGGACGCGGTCCACACCCTCGATGGCGGTCGGCTATCACAGTTGATCCTGGAAGAAGGGTTCAGGACAAGGCCCGATATGCCCGAGACGATCAAGAGCGCCGAGGATTTTCTCTCTGCTCTTTTGGCCTGCATGGATCGGGGGATCGGCGCCGAACTCATGGTGGAGAGCAGCGACGTTGCCGAGTTCATCGAAAGAAGTTTCGACTGGTCCTGCCGGATGGGAGGGAACGCCGGGAACATGGCCAACGTCCTGGGGCAGCTGGGCGCGGAGGTGGTGGTGAACGTTCCCTCTCTCACCCCGGAGCAGGCCTCTTTCTTCCATCCCGGGGCGAGGGTGCCCCTCGTCAAGAACGGGAAGATGATCCTGGTCCCGCCAGCCGAGGCAGCCGAAGAAAGAGAGGACCTGACCCACTTCGTCCTCCAGTTCGAGGAGGGGACAAAGGTGGAGACCGATAGGGGCGCTATAATCTCTCCCAGGGAAAACCGGTTCATAGCCACCTTCGATCCTTTGAACACCCGCCTCCACCTGGACCCGGGGATCGATACCTACTGCAAATATCATCTCGACGATCTGGACGGCATCCTGGTCTCCGGTTTCCATCTGGCTCCCTTCCAATCACCGGAAGGCCGGGGCTATAGAGACGTTCTGGAAGATAAGATCGAGATGATCAATAGGTGGAAACGATCTCGACCCGTTCTTTATGTCCACGTCGAGCTGGGAGATTTCCAGGATGCAGAGATCATGAGATACCTGATCGGGAACCTGAGGGTGGACAGCCTGGGCATGAACGAAGACGAGCTGGGAGCGATAGAGGATATCGGTCAGGGGTGGAGAGGGCTGCTGAAAGCGACAGCCCGGCTCTGGTCCCGGCACAAGGTCAGGCGCGTCTGCGTCCATACCCGGGAGTTCTCGATCAGCGTCAGCGACGGTCATATCCGTCCCGAGGACGAGATCGATGCCCTGACCTACGGTGCCGACGTGGCCGCGGCCCTGGTCGCCACCGGCGAGGTGATGAAGAGGCCAAAGATCGAGGGTCTAAAGGTCAGTGCCATTGGTTCGGCGGCCGCCGATGATCTCTCCCGAGAGGAGACAAGATGGGGCCGGGGTGCTTATGCCATCCACGACGACCAGACCATCTGCCTGGTGCCCTCCCTGATATGCGAGAGGCCCAAGGTCACCGTGGGCATAGGCGATGCCATGACCGCGGCGGCGTATTACCGGGAGGTTGAGGCAATGATCAGATACGAGGAATCTCGATCCACCATCGGTTCGAGCTAAACTTTTTGTATTATTAGATCCTTAATAGGATCAGAGGTGTTAACTTTGAACCTAAAAGGAGTGGTGGTATGTCTAGCGGTGGTCCTCTTCCTCGGTGGTGCCGCTGCAAACAACGACGAGTGGTCCGTAGAACCCCTCGGCACCGAGGAGCCGAGCGAAGGGTACGACTACCTGACCTACAATTTCGATCATGGCGACGATGACGTAGGTGTAATGTACAAGATCTCCGGACAGGATGGAGTTCCAGATACATCACAGTATGGTGGCACCGAGGTTTCGCAGTATTCTCAGTACTTCAGCATGGAGGCGCCTACTACGGGAGGCAGCGGGCCTGAGAAGTACTACGTCTCAGAGGAGCCGTCGATGGTCTACTTCGGTGGGCAGTCGGTCCCTTACTCGACCTACCAGACGAGCTATGGCCGGTCGAACTCGCTCTGGATCCAGGGATCTATGGGCTGGACCCAGTATGTAGTCTGTCCCATGTACGCTTACCTGAGCATCCTGGCCCATGCACCGGGCGGGGGCAGCACTGACTTCTACGAGATATATCCCAGCGGTCGAGTGCTCCAGAACTCATACCGGTTCTCTCCGGGATATAACCGCATGATCTTCCAGGCCGATGCGGTCGGACGACACATCCTGCTCTTCGTGGTCAACAATCAGCCCAGCAACGTGGTGATCGTGGACGTCAGGAGCGGTGGCTGGTCACCCGGTCCCATGCCCGGATATGCGAAGGTGACGGTAAAATCGAGCAGGATATGGGGCTATAACGTATACGTCGACGACAGTTACATCGGTGCAGATTGTAAAGGCGGCGATCCCTGTGATGGGATCTACAGCTTTACCGTAACGGGCAACCAGTACCACACCATAAAGGTTTCCAGCTCGGGATATACCTACATAAAAGGCAGAAACTTCAATAGCGGGTACCATTACACGCTCACCATATGATCAGGCCGACCGATCAGCGGTCGCCTGAAACCCTATTTTTATAGTATATAAAGTATAACTTTATGTACAACAAGAAACGCCCATGGCCCACCCATGACGATGAAAATGGACCGTCGTGTGGACCTACTTTCAGACCAAAAATAACCGCTGAGGGCGCAGAGGAACGCAGAGCATTTAACCATTTATTCCCCCTCCGCACCCCTCTGCGTACTCTGCGGTTATATTCCATGTTTGGTTACAGTATGCCCCATGTCCCGGGTAGTTCCTGCATAGTGAAGTCTCCCGATAGTGGTTTAGGTACCTGAGTAGTTACAAAGCACGATCATCAGTTCTCACAGGACGTATCCGGCGATGGATTTACGACGGCGCACCAGGTGGTGAACAC
>DAOG01000075.1:6147-31999 GCA_002501765.1 Methanosaeta sp. UBA204 | reverse complement strand
CGACGAGAGGAACTTCGCGTCTTCGCGTGAGTCAGAAATTATGGGGTACGCGAAGACGCGAATGCGCGAAGGGAGGTGACTCGTCGATGAATGTGGAATAAGTCTCTTCCGTCGTGGTGGATACGGCTATTTTGTTCGCGAAACATGCAGATGACTTCTTTGAGATACTCCATTAAGTATCAAGTCTAAGGTTCATGACTATAATCAGGGCCATTTGTTTTCAGAACATATGAATTAGATCAAATACACTTGATGTTCAGTCAATCTTAATGAAGATCTAGTAACAGTTATATACCTAAAGTTCGGTGAATGGTATGTCTCATGGATAGTATCTCCCCGGACTCGCAAGCCTGACCCCGGGAGGATCCCACCAAAACATAGGGGGAAAGTTTACAATGATAGCGGCAGTTTTAGAAGCACCGAAAAAACTAGCCTTGCAGGAGATCGAAACTCCGGAATGTCCAGAGGGCGGTCTGCTTTTGAGGATGAAGGCGTGCTCCATATGCAGCACCGACCTTAAGATGCTCAACCACGGCCAAAAAGACCTGGTGTATCCTCGCATCCTCGGCCATGAGATCTCCGGAGTCATAGCCGAGAGCAGAGCCGAAGCATCTGGTTTGCAAGAGGGTGAAAGGGTCCAGATATCTCCGGGTATCGCCTGTGGAAGTTGCATCTCCTGCAGGCGAGGTGCGGACAACCAGTGCGAGAACATACAGATTATTGGTTTCAACCGCGACGGTGGTTTTGCAGAATATATTCAGGTCCCCAAAGAATCGGTTCGGAACGGCGGGATAAACCTGATCCCCGACGGCTTGAGCTTCGAGTACGCCGCCCTCGCCGAACCTCTGGCCTGTTGCCTCAACGGCCAACAGCTCTCTCGCGTAGGAGAGGGCGATGTGGTCCTGATCTTCGGAGCCGGGCCCGCAGGATGTCTGCATGCGATGTTGGCTCGTTCGAGAGGAGCCTCTGCGGTGATCATGGCAGAGCCCCTGGAGAGACGAGTTTCGTTGGCCAGGGTATCAAGACCTGACGTCGTGATCGACCCTGGCGAAGAAGACGTCCGGGAAAGGATAATGGAGTTCACCGATGGTTGGGGCGTGGACGCCATGATGTTGGCTAGCCGCGACGTGGCCGTCGACGAAGCCCTGCTATCTCTTCTCGCTCCGAGAGGTAGGATATGCCTCTTCTCCGGCTTGCCCGAAGACCAAGCATATCCAAACCTGAACTTTAATACAGTCCATTATCGAGAGAACCTGATAACCGGATCTTACGGCTGCACCTACGTCCAGAACAAGGAGGCGATCGAGCTTATCGCCTCCGGATCGCTGGACGTGAGCCGGCTGATCACCAAGAGGGTCTCGCTCGAGGAGATCGAAGAGGGGATGGAACATGCGGAGAAGCGAGAAGGGTTGAAGGCTGTTGTCACAGATAAATCCGGAGGTGATGGCCTTGGAAGATAGCATGGAAGATAGCATGAGGGCGTTTGGAAGAAGGATCGACGACCTCATAGGAGGAAAGAACCTCTCCAGGGAAGAGGCTAGAGAGATGTTCTGTCAGGTGCTGCTGGACGAGCAATCTCAGACCCAGCAAGGAGCATTTCTCGCAGCCATTACCGCCAAAGGCGCCACGCCCGAAGAGATAGCCGGGGGCTGGGAGGCTATATACGATCTGGATACGACCAAGATCTTCCCGGTGGTGTCCGGCGTCCTGGTAGATAACTGCGGGACGGGGATGGATACGTTGCAGACGTTCAACATCAGCACCGCGGCATCGATCGTCGCCGCTGCGGCTGGAGTATCGATGGCGAAGCACGGGGCCAGGGCCATAACCTCACGATGCGGGACCGTCGACATACTGGAGACCCTGGGCGTGGATGTTGAATGCGATGTGAGTACGGTGCAGAAGAGCATCGAGAACGCCGGTATCGGGATCTTCAACGGGATGAGTTCCAAGGTTCATCCAGAGGGGCTGGGGAGGATCCTATCCAAGGTCCGATTTGGGACCATACTGAACATATCGGCCTCTCTAGCAAACCCCGCATCTCCGAGATACGCGGTCAGAGGCGTTTATTCGAAGGATATGGTGGTGCCTATCGCCGAGGCCATGAGGCAGATCGGTTATTTACGTGCCATGGTCGTCCATGGTTTGAGCAGCGACGGCAGGAAGGGGATGGACGAAATATCGCCATCGGGTAGGACAATTGTAGCGGAACTTCACCACAATGGCGAGATCTCCTCATACGAACTTACCCCGAGGGACTTTGAGATCGAGCCGGTCGACGAACGTATGCTCCTGCCCGCGAGGGACCGCCTGGACGAAGCGATCGGCTTCCTCAGGGTGATCGGCGGCAAAGACAGAAGCGCAAGAGAGGACGTGGTCTCTATAAACGCCGCGGCCATCCTGTACATAACCGGAAAGGCGGAAGATCTTAAAGAGGGTTTCAGGATTTCCAGGGATATCATCCGAAGCAGTAAGGCTCTCGCGAAGCTGGGCGATTGGGTAAAGGAACAGAACGCAGATCCACGATATGGGACGGAGAGGCTAAGGTCTCTAATCGTAAAAACAGAAAACTGAACAAGGACGCAATGAATGATACCACCCTTTGCGTCTCTGTGCCTTTGCGCCTTTGCGTTAGATCAGAAACATACAATTCAAATGAGATAATAGTATGAACGATAACGCAAAGACGCCAGGATTACGATCGGGTCATACTAATAGAGCGGCTCCGGCCCGATATCCAGCATCCCCGATACCCTCTCTACGTACCGGTCCAGATAGACCTCGCAGTCCTCCCAGTCCGCCTCCACCCCCAGCTCGTCCATGATCTGTTGGAGCTGAGCCTTCACCTCTTCCCAGGAATATTTGTTCTCGCTGGTGCAGAGCTCGGTAAGAAGGCGAAGCGTGGGGACGAATATCTTTCTGAACTCGGACCTGATGAAGATCATGAAAGGGTCCGACATCTTCCTGTAGAGGTAGGATCTCAGCTCGGATAGGAGTTCGTACTGAGCCTTGCAGGGGTCCTGGTAGGGATCTTTTACCTCTCTTTTCCAGTGCAGGCTCACCCTCTGGTAGGCCTTCATCATCATCTCGTCGATATAAGACCTATCGTGGACTCCGTCATCCAGCTCGGCAGCGAGCTTGTAACCGGTGAGCCTATGTCTCAGGAGCTGTACCCTGGCCTCCTCGAAGGTCAGGTTCAGGTGGAAGATCTTGAGGTAGTCTTCCAGGTGGTCCAGCCTGGTCGCCGGGTCAAATGAAACGGTCATCCTCGCACCTCGATAACCGGTCAGTCTGTAACGTTTCGGTATATCTTCGTGACCTCGTCATATTGAAAGTTATATATCTCCACCATTTAAGTAGATGATCCGGGAGGAATGTGCTTATCACCGGAGTTCACCGGCCGGAGGAGATCCTGTCCATGACATTTGTCTTGTTGGAGATTATGCGGCCGGGCAACTGTCTGATGGCCAGCGCCGCAGCCCTGATCGGCCTGCTGATCGCCGACCCCTCGCCGGAACTCGTCACCGCGGTGCTGGTATTTCTGGCGGTCTTCGTGGTCACCGGGGCGGGCAACGCGATCAACGACTACTTCGACCGAGAGATCGACAGGGTGAACAGGCCGCAGCGACCCATACCCAGCGGCAGGATCGAGCCAGAGACGGCGCGCGCCTGGTCGGTACTTCTCTTTGCCTCAGGCTGTCTTCTTGCGTCCCAGATCAACCTCCTGACCCTGGGCATCGGACTCTTCAACTCTGTGCTCTTATACTTCTACGCCAGGAACCTCAAGGGAGCGCCACTGGCGGGCAACTTGTCCGTGGGTTATCTTACCGGCTCTACCTTTCTATTCGGAGGTGCGGCAGGCGAGTTTCCCGAAAGAACGGTCTTTCTTTTTATACTGGCATCCCTGGCCACGGTGAGCAGGGAGATCGAAAAAGACATCGAGGACATCGAAGGCGATAGAGAAAAGGATACCCGGACCTTGCCCATAGTTGCCGGAGAGAAGACCGCCAGCCGACTGGCCGTTTTATTCGTCCTGGTCGCGGTGGGGCTGAGCTACGTTCCCTCCCTGGGGAGAGCCTACCTGGGCGTGGTCACCGTGGCCGACCTGCTCTTTCTGGCGGCCGCGACACGAATCCTGCAGGGAGACGCCACCAGGGCACAGCGTTGTATGAAGATGGGTATGGCCGTGGCGCTGACAGCTTTCCTCATCGCAGCCGTCACGCCCTTCGGGCGGTAATGTGTAATGCGTAATCTGTAACCTATCACTCATCACCTGTTACTCATTACTGACGGCGCAGCCGTCTCCGGCTACCTGTGAGCGAAGTAGGCCACCACTTCATCGTCCACAGAATCTATCCTGACGAACCCGTACCTCTCGAACTGGTCTGTCCGGCCTTCGTCTTCTCTTATGCCAACCTCACCGACGCCCCGGTCTACGCCGTCGGGCCGCATCACCTCGACGGGCACGCCGTCTCTGGGACACCACTGGATTATGGGCAGCTTCATATTCTTCGCCTCTGCCGGATCCGTGCCGAGGGCTCGTGCTCGTGCCCGCGCAGGATCGAGAGCCAGGATCTCCAGGTTGCAGAGATCTTTCAGCCTCAGCCGATTCCCCACACCCATCTCTGCGAGATCGTCACCGGAGACCAAGACCGTATTTCCAGCAGGAATCAAACGGCACCCCATATCGACGGTCGGATGAAAGGGAACCTGGACGACGGGTGGAACCTCACCTTCGATCTCTAGGGGCACAGGATCCTTGACGAAGAACCTCCGCCTGGCCTGAGGATCTACCAGCTTCCTGTTCTCGGCGTAGATGGTATCCATGCTGATGCTGATGTCCGTCTCGGAGACGCCCAGATCGATCATGAACTTTCTCAGGGCATCCGCCAGAATCCCCCGCCTTCTTAGGGCCTTCACGGTGGGAAGCCGGGGGTCGTCCCATCCCCTGTACTCGCCGGCTTCGATTGCTTCTTTGAGGGCGCTGGTGCTGAAAGACCCGAACTGGTGGATCTTGATCCTCCCCCAGTGGACAACAGAGGGGTACTCCCATCCCAGGTGACGATAGAGATAGAGCTGTCGTCTCTCGCTGTCCATCAGGTCCTTGCCCCTGATTATGTGGGTTATCCCCAACAGATGGTCCTCTATTCCCGACTCGAAGTCCAGGAGGGGCCAGACCCTGTACCGATCGCCGATCCGGGGGTGATCGGTGGTCACTATCCGAAAGGCGGCCCAGTCGCGGAGCGCCGGATCTTTGTGAGTTATATCGGTCTTTATCCTGAGAACGGCATCACCGGGCCGGAGGTTTCCTGCCTTCATACCGTCCCAGAGGTCCAGGCTCTCCTCAGGGTCGCGGTCCCGGTGGGGACAGGCCAAAGACGCGTCCTTGTACCTCTTGAAAGTGGCCTGATCGCACCGGCAGACGTAAGCTGCGCCCATACGGATCAGCTCCTCCGCGATCTTGTAATACATAGGAAGGCGGTCGCTGGCGATCACCACGGCGTCCGGAACGGCGTCCAGCCACCGGCAGTCTTCTTGGTACCAGTCGTAGGCCTCCAGCATGGGGCGCTTGTTCACCGGGTCGGTATCGTCAAAGCGGAGGATGAGCCGTCCCCCGTACATCTTAACATATTCAGAGTTGATGATTATGCCCCGGGCGCTCCCCAGGGTAGGAGGACCGTTCGGGTTCGGGGCGAACCTCATGACGACTTCCTTCTCGGCCCCCTCCAGGGGTGGCAAGCCCTTCACCGGCACCTTCTTTTCCGATAGCTCGGCCAGAAGCTCGGGTGCTCTCTCCTTCAGTACCTCCTCTGCCAGATCGATTTCTGTGCCTGAATCTTCCCTGGTGATGGTCCGGTCATAGAGACCGGTTCTCTCCACCTCTGCCAGGACCGACCCCACCAGCGAGGAGATCTCTTTGGCCCTGGAACGGAGCTCCGGGTGCTCGCCCATGAGCTTGCCCATAACCGCTCCTTTCTGAGGAGCGGCCCTGTACTTCACCGCGTTCTGGAGCGCGTACTTCTCTATGAGCTCCCTGACATCATCGGACATGCGGGTTCTCCGTATCGGGTGGGATCTTAAAGCTTCTTTGGGCGTCGCGCATCATCTGGTCATGATCGAAGGCGAGCGACGGAAGTTCGTCTATCCCGAAGACCTCTGCAGACCGGGCGTCGGATCCGGACCTCAGCTCACCCCTCCCCCGGGCCAGGTAACAGAGAGATACCACGTGGCCCCTGGGATCGCGATCGGGCCGGGAGTAGACGCCCACCAGACCCAGCAGCTCCAGTTCGAGCCCGGTCTCCTCTCTGGCCTCGCGACAGACCGCTTCCTCGACGCTCTCGCCCGGCTCCACGAACCCTCCCGGCAAGGCATAACAGCCTTCGTAAGGAGGGCGGTCCCTCCTGATCAGTACTATACCCTCCTGTAACACTATGATCGCGTCCACGGCTAAGAGCGGTGTCTTCATCGGACCACAACCATTATATATTGACTAAAACGGTGACAAGCCGAAAGGTTTATATTCGACAAATGTCGTGGGGAATATACGGCAAGAGTCGATGTAGCTTAAAATATCCCTCCTTTTACCCTACATCCAATCCAATATCGGCTTTTGCTCTCTTTTCTTCCAAGCCCGTTTTTATCCTGCATACGTAAGATATACCTTGCCGACCAGGAGCGCACTATGCCATTCTGCGTAGTTAAGATTGGCGGCAGCCTGATGGACGTCTCCAAAGAGATCGTGCGCCGTTTGGTGGCCATGGAGGATCATAGCTTCCTGGTGGTTCCCGGCGGTGGAGTTTTGGCGGACCAGGTGAGAGACCTCTTCCGGAGAGGAAAGATCTCTCAAGAAGCTGCTCACTGGATGGCCATATTGGCCATGGAACAGTACGCCCGCATCCTGGCGGACGGGACGGGAGCTGAGCTGACCCGGGAGGTCGCCGAATTCCCTTCGAGCGTGCGCATCCTGATGCCCTATCTGGCGCTCATAAAAGACGACGAGAGGATCGAACACAGCTGGGACTATACCTCCGACGCGGTGGCCGCCATGGTTGCCTGTCGGCTCAAAGCAGACCTTGTGAAGGTTACAGATGTGGATGGTGTGTACCTGGATGGTTCGGTGGCCAAAGAGGTATCGGCAGAGGCGCTACTGGAGAAGCAAACCTGTGTAGACCAGGGAACGCTGCTGATATTGAGCCGGTATGGAGGGAGATGTCTGGTGATCAACGGGGCCGATGCCAAAAGCTTCGTTGTCAACCTCAGAAAGAGGAGAGGCGGAACCCTTATAATAGGATGAAGGATGGGATACAAGAAAATGTTTGCTTGTGCTCGCATTTACTTGAGCACATAAAGTTGTACTTTATGTACAACAGGAAAATGTTTGCTTACGCTCACATTTACTTGAGCACATGAAGTTGTACTTTATGTACTACGGGAAAACTTATACTATGATAAATTAAGGCGTCTGGAGAGAATAACATGACAGAAGAAACAGAAAAATGTATATCCTGCGGTGTGACGCTGGCAGGAAAGGGCTGGGTCCGGTTCCCCTGTCCCGAATGTGGGACGATTATAAGCAGATGCGCCCGGTGCAGGAAGCAGAGCAACAGTTATACTTGCAAGCGCTGTGGGTTTACGGGTCCCTGAGGTGATCGGATGGGTGAAGTCGCTGCCAAGCTGAAGATAATGCCGGAGAGCACAGATGTCGATCTGAATCAGCTGCGCAAGGCCATCGAGAAGGTTGTGCCCGAGGGGTCGAGGGTGCACGCCTTCGCCGAAGAGCCCATAGCCTTCGGGCTGAAGGCGCTGATCGTGGCGGTAATCCTGGCCGAGGGCACCAGCGGCACCGATGAACTGGAGGCTGCTGTTGCCGGGATCGAGGGCATCCGGTCTGTAGAGGTTGTAGAGCTGGGGCTGCTCTAAACCTTTTTTATGGGCTTGTAGATCAGGGGTAGATCGTTACCTTCGCAAGGTAAAGGCCGCGGGTTCGAATCCCGCCAAGTCCATCCACGCGGGCCAGGATATCGCCCGGGTGCGCGCCAGGTGGCGACGTTGGTGGGCGATGGCGTGGTGGCGCCTTTTTTTTCAGACCTAAATATATGAAGTCAAAGTCCGAACCAGGTGGGTTATGGATGTTGTTATTTTTACAGTTATAATTCATATATCTAATACAAAATAAGGGTAAGATTCATAAATAATAACTTTTATACCCATATTCGTAAGACCATCCTGAGCGTACCGGGTGGTTTCTACGAGGTGTATAAATGAAGATAAAGGGATACCTACCGATATTGATACTGGTTCTCGCGGTATCGCCGGGTCTTGTCATGGCAGAGGGAGACGTCATGAAAGAGCTGGGCTCCAGGGCCGCTGCGGTGGCGATGAACCAGCTGGATTTCGATAAAGGTGACGAGAATATTCTGGCCATGACTGATGCAGGCTACGCCATGATAGGCGGTCAGACTACCGAGGCGGCAGTCGACGGAGTATCGGAGACCTGTGGCTGTACCATCGGCAAGGCCAACCTGCTCATGGTCCACCGGAGCAAGTTCAGTCCTCTCTGGTTCTTCTTCTACGATAAAGAGAGCGACGAGGCGGTATATCTCCGGGTGAATGAGAGCGCCGACCTGGCCGGAGAAGACGTCTTTTCCATCGTCTCCAAGGAGATGATCGATGCCGGGTACATGCTGGAGAACCCCAAAGAATGGAACGGGAAGTTCGATGCCGAGGTCTTCGGCGGGAACGAGTTCAGCCTGACCACCATCGCCAACGTCTGGTCTCATCCCAACACCACTTACGACCTCCTCCAGGCGGCCATGCTGCACAACCACATCTGTCCCGGCTTGACCAGCGGGTACATGATCTCAAAATATGTGGAGGGAAACCTGCCCCTGGAGACCTCTTCTCAGAGCTACAAGGTCATAGCCTGTCCTGTATGGTGCAAGGAGGACGCCTTCCAGGTCATCTGGGACGCAACTCCCGGGAAGAGGGGGTTATATGCAAAGGGACTGACCGGTGATAACAAGGCAGCGCTTCCAGACTACGCAAAGAATGCCGCCGGACTGTACATCCGCTGGAACAAAACCACCAACACCGGAGATGGTCTGGTGATGGGATTCAACTGGACAAAAGCACAAGGGATGAGTGGGATCAAACCTGCGGATTTCAAGAACTTTGCGACTTACAAGTGGTGGTGGGCAAGGCTAAAGATGGATCTGGATATGATAGACTATATAGGCAATCCAGAGACCGTGTGCACCACGATAATGGAGTTCCAGGTTGACAATAACGATCTGACCCAACTCCAGGAAGCGGGGGTGAACCCCTACGTCTACCTGGATATCGTCGAGGCACCCCGCTGCCTGGGGGTGATGACACAGGCGTAGAAATCCTGATAGTGTGAAAGAGCAGCGAAAGCTGCCTTATTTTTTACATAAATCATGAAATATTTAGAGTTAATCGTAAGATATTTATCTGAATTGTGCGAGTATATTCATACAAAGTATAACAGGAGCATCTAAATGAGAAAAATATATTCGTGGAGCCTGGCGATCGGGCTCTCGCTGGCGACAGGACTGCTGGTCCTGCTTACGTTTAGCAGTGCGATGGCCTCTGCCGGCGAGGTGGCCACCTACACCATAGCAGACCCCACCGGCGACTGGGGCTTCCCATCGCCTTACGCTCACGACAGCCGTGGACCCGGATACATGCGCATGAGCTTCATATTCGATACCCTGATATGGAAAGATGACAGCGGATACTTTCCCGCCCTCGCAGAGAACTGGCACATGGAAGGCGATGAGGTCTGTGTCTTCCAGCTTAGGGATGACGTGACCTGGCACGATGGGGTGAAGTTCACCGCAGATGACGTGGTCTTCACCATCGATTACACAAAAGAACATCCATACCAATGGGTAGATAACAGGATCGTGGACCAGGCAGAGAAGCTCGATGACTATGCTGTGAAGCTGTACCTATCAGAGCCTTATGCCCCCTTCGTGGATGAGGTGGCGGGCACCCTGCCCATCCTGCCGAGGCACGTCTGGGAGGGCGTGGACGATCCGGAGAACTTCAGGGATCAAGAGGCCTTGACCGGCACCGGACCCTATACGCTCGATGTTGACGACTACGATAAGGCCCAGGGGACCTATCGATATCGAGCCTACGAAGGTTACTACCAGGAGGCTCCCAGGGTCGAGGAGGTTATATTTGTCAAGGTGCCCAGGGAAACGGCCGCCGCCGCCCTAACACAAGGCGACGTCAACGCGGTGGGGATCGAGCCGGAGATGAGAGACCTGCTGGGAGGGTTCGACATCCTGGCGTCGTCTGCCAACGGGTGGAACTACAAACTGATGATCAACCACCAGAAATGGCCCATGTCGGAGAAGAAGTTCAGACAGGCGCTGGCCTATGCCATCGACAGGGAGCAGCTGGTGGATATCGTGGGTAGGTGTCACGGCTTGATCGGAAGCCAGGGCGGCATACCCCCATACAGCTCGTGGTACAACCCAGATATAGAACAGTACGAGCACGATCCGGTGAAGGCCAAAGAACTCCTATCCGAAGCAGGATACGATGGCGAGGAGGTTGAACTTCTGATCATGGGCGGCAGGGTAGAATACGAACGCCTCGGTGAGCTGATAAGGGAAGACCTGGAGAAGGTGGGAATCAACGTAAACCTGCGCATCATGGACCCCAAGACCGTGGACTCTAAGGTTAATGAGTGGGACTTTGACCTGGCCGTGAGCGGTCATGGCGGAGCGCTCGGTGATCCCAACTTCCTGGCCAAGATGAACACGGGCTGGGGGTTCAACAGTGACAGATATACCGCCGATGAGGAGCTCAACGACCTCCTGGAAGCGCAGGTGAGGGAGAGCGACAGAGATGACCGCAGAGACCTCATCGACAAGGCTCAGGTCTTGTACGCCGAAGATGTTCCTGCCCTCATCCTCTACTACCCTGAGTGGTTCTGGGCTCATGATGGTGAGGTGGACCTCTACTACACCATGGACGGCGTAGCAAATGGCATACCGATTCCGCTGAACATGATGTCGTTTGTAGGTTGAATGGGATAACAGCAAGATAATAATTTGTAATAGAGGGGGGGCACAAGAAAATCCTCCCTTCGGTCGGATTTACTCAGAGTACATAAAGTTATAGTTTATGTACAATAAAAAAGGGACGGGATGTTGCAAAATTTTGTAACTACTGAATAAATTAAACGACAAATCAAAAGAGTTGATAGAGTTGGTGGATGGAACGAAAGTGATCGGAATAGTTTCACTCGACAGAGAAGTTTTCAAAGCATGTCTTGGGGGTAGGGAGGTTCCAGAGATCAAAGAGATGTCAGAGTTTGTTCGGGGGTTGATGAACGATGAGTAGAGAAATGAATTCAGTTAAGCTGGCACCGCCAAAAGTACAAAAGATCAAAGGAGTCAATGCAGATCCTCTGATCGAAGGGGTGAAGTTTTCAGAGGTAAAGCTATTCTCTGATGAAAGAGGATTTTTAATGGAGATTCTGAGGAGTGACAACAACGATTTCGACGGTGGAAAGGTTGGTCAAATAATATGCTCTATGGCATATCCTGGCGTAGTAAAGGGATGGCATATCCATAAAAAACAAATTGATCGATTAGCAGCCATCAAAGGTATGATTAAGGTGGTCCTATATGATGCAAGAGAGGAGTCTCCGACATATAGCGTTATCAACGAATTCGTTCTAGGCGATAGGAATCCAGCAATTATATATGTACCTCCTGGAATTTTCCATGGTATCAAATGTATTGGAACTGAGCCCTCTTTCTTGATAGGATGCCCATCGGAGCTGTATAATCCAGAAGCTGTTGACGAATTGCGTTTGGATCCGCACAGTGATGTGATTCCATATGATTGGGACTGCCATGATGGCTAAGAAGACCAGGGATATCGATGCTAAAAATATGCCAGGAAGGCGGAAATTTCAAAAAAATGCTCGCTTACGCTTGCATTTACTTGAGTACATAATTATACTTTATGTACAACAAGAAAAGTCGAGGTAATGATATATGATCTTAGCTCCTAGAAAAAGGGAACAGGTTTTGCCTCAGCCAGTAGTGCTCATCTCAACGATATCGAAAGATGGTGTCAGAAACGCTGCGCCCTGGTCTAACGTGACCCCCATTCTTCGGCCTTTGGATGAGATCCTGGTGGTTTCGTGGCTGAAGCGCGACACGCTCGAAAATATTCGCCAAACTGGAGAGTTTGTCGTGAACATCCCGCCTGTTGGCATGGTCAAAGAGGTCATGATCTGCTCGAAGAACTACCCACCGCAGGTGGATGAGTTTGAAGTGGCCAACCTCACGCCTCGCCACTCGGTGAAGGTGAGACCTCCTGGAATCGATGGTTGTCTGGCCTGGGTAGAGTGTACGCTGGTGGAAGAGATCCTTCGCCAGAGATATACTCTGATCATAGGCAAGGTAGTACACCTGGAAGCGGACGACCGCTTCTTCAACGAGAAGGGGGAGATGGATTTTGAGAAGGCCAAGCCGCTATCTATCATCTTGGGAGATGAAGGGATGAGTTTCACATATTCTACATATTCCGAAAGATATGCGAACTACTCTGAGATGTTCTTGGATAGAAGCGATCCGGCTGCTGGCCAGGTTTAAGCAAAAAAAATGCCAGGTTGATTGATGTTGTGGAGAGGATGGTATTCTGTCTATGACAGATGCTGGCCGCGCCATGATAGGCGGTCAGATTACCGAGACGGCGGTTGACGGGTTATCGAAGACCTGCGATTGCACCATCGGCAAGGCCAACCTGCTCAAGGGTGATGGCACAGGCGTAGAGGTCTGGACAGTGTGAAAGAGCAGTGAAAACTACCCTCTTTTTTTATTGTACATGATGTATAATATTATGTACTCAGAATAAATCCGGCCGACCTGAGGATTTTCTCGACTGATCTTGTTCTCAGATTTAACGCAAAGGTGCAAAGGGTGTTATCATTCTTTGCGCCTTTGCGTCTTTGTATTTTCGTTGTTTTGGTTCACATCCGCTCCTGATAACAACTTGGCCGTAATTGTTATAAAGCCAGAATGTAGTTGGCTGGTTTTTGGTATGTTTTCATCTTATCTCGGTTTTAGGGGAGATGCTGCCGTGTGGAATTGTAGGACGACCTCAATCCACCAACAAAACCACGAAAACTGCCCGCACATCAATAAAAAATCGATATGTAGGACGGCCTCATTATAGCCAAAAACCAATCAGTCCATCTAACTCCCATCCGAGCAGATCCTCATTGCGGGCGGATACGCTGGACAGTAGCCTCCGAAACGGGCTCGGCCCTTAGGCACCTCCTGGGCGGATGAAATACTCATCCGGGTCTTTCGTTAATCATAGTAATACGAGCAATCGTAAACTTCATAAACAACGGAGTCAAAACCCGATAGCCCCGCCGATTTGATAGAGGTCATTTTCATGGCAGATCCCTTGATAGACATCGATTGGAATGAGATCTGGAAGACCCAGATGCAGAGGAACAGAGGGGCCCACCCGGCCCCTGGCCGAGACTGCGCCCGCATCTGGGACAGCAAAAAAAGCGCCCAGAAATTCTGGAACATGTCCCAGGAGAACAAAAACCGTGTAGAAAAGACCATCGCGGGAACGGACATCAATCCAGAGTCCCGAGTTCTGGACATAGGTGCAGGACCAGGATCCCTGGCCATCCCATTTGCCCAGAAAGTCGCCCACGTCACCGCCGTGGAGCCAGCCGAGGGCATGGTGAGCGTTCTTCGGGAGAAGATGACAGAGCAGGAAGTTGAGAACATCTCCCTGGTACAGAAGCGCTGGGAGGACGTGGATGTAAAAGCAGACTTGCAGCCGCCTTACGATGTGGTGATGGCCTCATTTTCCCTGGGGATGCCCGACATCAGAAGGGCCATCGAGAAGATGATGGATGCCTCCAACAAATACGTCTATCTCTACCATTTTGCCGGAGAGACCCACTGGGACCGGCAGTCCCGAGAGCTTTGGCCAAAATTGCACGGCAAGGAGTACCATCCTGGGCCCAAGAGCGACGTGCTATACAACGTTCTCTACCAGATGGGAATCTACCCCAACGTGAGGACCTTCCGGCTTCAACATAACCAGCGGTTCGGCTCTTTGGAGAAGGCCTTGGACGCTCTCCGGGACCAATACCAGATCGCAACGGATGAACAAGAATCCATCTTCCGGGACCATCTCGGCCACGTTCTGAAGGAAGAGAACGGCTCTCTGGTTTTGCCTGCAGATTCTATCAGGATCAAGATGTGGTGGAAGAAGTGACCGAGAACCGATGGACTGGACCTTGTGAATCTCAGGGCCTGCGGCCATTCCTGATGAGCATCCAAGACGGGCACCGACCGGGCGGCCAAGACGATAGCCGGGCCCGCCAGGTCCGGATAGTCTTCGCCGCCCGAAAGGGTCGTGGAGCTCTGGCCCAGCTTGATGTAGCAGAGCTCCACCCTCGCCAGGGTGTCGAGCTTGTTTCTGATTGCAGGAATGTTCTTGAAGTACTCCCTGGCCTGTCCGAAGGCGCAACCTGGCTCTTCCCCGACCAGAAGCCGACTTATCGGCTTAGAGAATACTTATATAAAAATGTGCAACGTTAAAGAATGGCGATTTAGCCCGATGCCGAATAATCTGGTAACAATAATTTAAAGTTGATTCCTTGATCTCTAGCGCAAAATGTTTCATAAGGGATGTACAATAGTTGTTTTCCGTGGCTACTTTTACTTACATATTACGGATAGAAGGTATTTAAGGATGGACGACGAATAACTGTGTATAGATAGAGGGTACACGTAATTACAGAAAACTCGTCACACTGTCGGGGCTGGGGTTAGATGATTCGTCACGATGTAGGATCGGTGCAAGTTTATTTTCTGTACATAGAAAATATTTCAAATATATAGTATCTTCAGAATCTAGTCGGCTGGTGAGATCATAAAGAAAGCTCAAAGGCTTGGCACCTGGATAGAGGCTAATCCAATAATAATATTGGCTATTGCGGCGCTTCTCACAGTTGCATCTCTCCATTATGCTCAGCAGATCACGATGGAGGAGGAGACAGAGGACTACGTGGATAAGAATACCAGGCTCTACCAGGAGTATGACCATCTATTTATGGAGAGGTTCGGTACGGAATCAATCGTGGTTCTGGTCGAAGGAGATGATGTCACAAGGCCAGAGGTTCTGGATGCGATGGAACGTCTCACACACCATATGGATGACATGAGACATGTCATTGATATACAGAGCATCGCGCACATTGTGGTAGAAGCCGAGGCCCGCGAGACAGGAATAAGCAGGGTTCCCAATAAGAAGAAGATCGATGAGATTCTGGCGGGTGTCAACCCCGTGATCATCGGCGGGATACTGCCGGACAGAAGACATACCATTATAATCATAGATATGCCGTACTACATATCGACCGTGAAGATGGATGAGCTTCTCATCGAAGCAAAATCGACGGTTGAGATGGTGGACTTTCCTCCTGATATAAATGTCATCGTGACAGGCAATATCGCACTCGGCCTTGAGATAATAAAAGAGATGTCGAAGGGCATGAACCAGCTACTTGCCATTTCTGTAATGCTTATGGTTGTGGCGCTGCTCCTCGTCTTCAGGCATGTAAAATGGCCTCTTCTGCCTCTTCCAATTATGCTCCTGGGAATAATTTGGACCTTCGGAATGGCGGGTTTTCTTCATGTGCCACTGACGATAACATCGATGGCGGCCTTCCCAATACTGATAGGTCTGGGTATCGATTATGCGATACAGTTTCACAACCGGATGGAGGAAGAACTTGTGCGAGGCGAATCGGCTGCTGTAGCGGTCATCGATACGGTGACACATACTGCTCCTGCAGTCCTGATCGCATTGACCATAACCTGTGCAGGTTTTGCCTCACTATTCATTTCATCAGTGCCGATGATAAGGGATTTTGGGCTGCTCTGCGTGATCGGCATAGTAATGTGCTATCTTTCAGCCCTTTTCGTGGGAGTAACCATACTATACCAGTTTGAGAGAAGACGTTCTGCCAGCAATAAAAAAAGTGAAGTGAGATCTGAGTCCTGTGTCATAGGATCATTCCTGGAGAGATCTGCTGATTTTTCAGTTCGCAGGTGGCAGGCTGTATTGACAATAGCACTTATCCTCTCCCTTGCTGGAATATACGCAGACTCGAAGGTACCAATAGAGACCGACTTTAAGGAGTACATACCCCAAGATCTTCCGCAATTGATTCAGTTCCGTCATCTTCACAATATATTTGGAGGTACAGACAAGATCGATATCATAATTCAGGCTGATGATGTTACAGACCCTGAGATGTTGAGATGGATGGACGAATTTGGCGCGTATATCACAGAATCGAGAGAGCAGGTCTACGGAGCCACCAGCATCGCAACATATGTCAAGACGGCAAACGGCGGAGAGATACCCGACGATAATACAGAGGTCAGAGCAATACTGGATATGATGCCTGGATCCCTCAAGAATCGGTACCTGAATGGACATGATACTGCGCTGCTCGATCTCAACATCGGTGATGCATTGAGAGATCTCGGAGAGGTGGGGGTTGACAGGTTGATCAGGGAGATCGATAAGGATATTACATGGTTTGAACCGCCACCGGGTGTCTCTATAATCCAGACCGGTGATCTGGTGGTGACGACCATCGTCATCGATGCGCTAACCACCGGCAGGATGCAGATGAGCCTTCTGGGACTGGTGCTGATCTTCTTCATACTTCTAGTGATATACCAGAACTGGGTCAAGGCCATCGCGCCGGTCCTGCCGATGCTTGTCGTGATCGGATGGATGGGCGGTGTGATGTATATTACCGGCATGAAGTACATGATGCTCACCGCAACGCTGGGTGCCCTCATACTTGGAGTGGGATCTGAGTATACTGTCCTCACCATGGAACGCTTCTATGAGGAGAGAGATAAGGGAGTGGAACCTATGGATGCACTCCGAACCGCAGTCAGCCGCATCGGTGCCGCGATCGTTGCCTCTGGCTTGACCACCATCTTCGGCTTCACCTCTCTGATTGTATCTTCATTTATGATCATCAGCAACTTTGGAGTCGTAACCGTGCTCTCCGTGATCTTCGCCCTCTTTACAACCTTTACCCTATTTCCTGTACTATTGATACGGTTGGAGATGTGGAGAATTGGACGGGTGACGGCACAATAACAAAATCGAGTGATTTCAATATTTAACAAATGACATAATTTTCCTTGCCTGTATGAGCCATAAGCTCCTTGGACAGTTGGGTGAGGAAATGCATGATGATACTGTGGACACGCTTTTACACAAAGATGCAATGCATCGACTGGAGTGTGGTTTGAAGAACAAGTTCGACTTTTCGAAGATCTTGGCAGACGCCAGGGCGCAAAGACGCAGAAAATGATAGCATCCTTTGCGCCTTTGCGTTATACCTTGTGGGTTTTTTGATGTATGTTTCCGTGATTTCGAGGCGGTGTGTGCATAGGGTACAAGTAGGACGGTATTGCCGATTGTTGATAATTGTTGGGCAGCCTCATAACAACTCGACAAACTCATCTACACTCAGTCCTGCGGTTCTAATGATACTTTTAAGCGTACCACGATCTAAAATATCATGAAGCGGTGCTGTAACATTAATCGTCCTTTCAAATGTCGTATTCTTCAGCCTAACATGACTCCCTCTCTGTCTGATGACGATAAAACCAGCTTTGCTCAGTGCTTTAATTGCTTTTTCCCCAGAAATAACCGGCAATTTCGTCACACAGCTACCTCTAATATCTGCCTTCCTTCTACCATCTTAATATCCTCTTCTGGTTCGAGATAAAGCTCAATAGCCTCTCTTATGTTTTCCAGTGCCTCTGCCACTGTTTTTCCCTGTGAGATACAACCCGGCAAAGAGGGACATTCAATGACATACCAACCGTCTTCTCCTTCACTAATCACGACTTTAAATTTCATTTCCAAATCACCTTTTGAGATATTATAATTTCACTGTATACAAATATAAAGATCCCCGCCTGGAATAAATTTTGGGGCATACACAAGCTATTTATTGTACTTTTTTATGGACCTAGCAAAATCACTACAGACTGGCCTAACCTGCGATCTAATTCTACGTCTAATTTTTTCCCTTCTTTTTGCTTCTAATCGTTTTATCCGCTCCTGTGCTTTCTTCTCTTGCCTTTCTTTCTTCACTAGCCTCGGTAGATCTCGAAATGCCTCTTTCCAACTTATAACCTTAATTTCCAAGTCACTAAACCCCGGACTTAAGTCCAAGGCCTGCACATCCCGTTTTTGCATTCGGTTTCTCCTGATTCTGTATGTAGCGCTCAACAACCTCCCACCCATGACCAACCGAGCCATGAAAGCAGGATGGTGCCCAGAGACTTTTACTGTACCATTTCTTGAGATGCAGAAACGCCTTGCGCAGTTCTCGACTGCCCCTCCCTTTTATTATCTTGGCCATATAACTCACTGAATATTTTGGAGGATGTTTCACAAAAAGGTGAACATGATCAACATTCACTGCCATATCGATGTCAAGATCCTTGCAAGTCTTGCGAATGACCTCATCGAGCGCAAGCGCAACATCTCCGACAAGAATCTTCCCGCGATATCTTGGCGAAAAGACCATGTGGTCAGTCAGAAGTGAAACCGTGTGTCGATCGTGGCGGAGTTCTCTGCGCTCCATGCGCATCACTTTTGGACTCATCTTACATAAAGATTATGGGATGTTTTGACGATTATTTTTACGATAAAAAACACAACCCTCCCACACATGATGCTCCTATCCTAACCATAAACCTTGCACCACGCTTGTTTTGCGCAGGTATCATGTATGCGTACAGACCAGATGCAATAATCGATGACCCTTGGGGTGGCATATGGATGACGCGGACGCAGTGATCCGCGATAGCGAAGATGCGCAACTATCCGGCCCCATCTTATTCGTCGACCGGTCCAACCTGGGCCGCTCCAGGCTCAGGGTGCGGGACTGCCGCAGATGTACCGCATGCGCTTCGCGCCGGAGAGCTGGTGGCTGGGCTGTGTCACATGATAGTGGGAAAGTGCAGAAAAATCGTTACGCTACCCTGGCGCGGGTCGTAACAAGTTTCGGAGGGCCCCGGCACTCCTTTCTGCCGAATACTCCGGGGTAGCCCCGATGGTCGCGTTAAGAATAAGAACCGCGGTGATGAAAGTGGCATCGAACTCTCCAGATCAAGAGCGAGACCACTGCCGCGAGCAGGAGGATGCGGATTCTGGGGCTCGGGAACTGGCACTGGAAGATTGTGGCGGTTCCGGGCATCCAAGACGATAGCCGGGCCTACCAGGTCTGGACAGTCTTCGCAGGAGAAATTCAGAACGTCGCTGAAAGTTATTCTTCCTGACCGAGTACCTCTAAAATCTCGGCCGTGGAGATGCCTGCCCGGCCTACCAGAACGCCAGAACCAACGCGCCCAGATAACTTGGATTTGAGGTACCTCCCGATATGGCTCTTTGAAACCTGCGTCACTTCCTCGGGCGTCCCGGATGCAAGGATCTCCCCGCCCGCGTTCCCGCCCTCGGGCCCCAGATCGATGATGTAATCCGCGGACTTGATCACGTCCAGGTTGTGCTCGATCACGACCACGGTATTGCCCTTGTCCACAAAGTCGTTCAAGACCGCGATCAGCTTCTTCACGTCATCGAAGTGCAGGCCCGTGGTCGGCTCGTCCAAAAGGTAGATCATCTTTCCGGTAGCTCTCTTGGACAGTTCCCGGGTCAGTTTGATCCTCTGGGCTTCGCCGCCCGAAAGGGTCGTGGAACCCTGGCCCAGCTTGATGTAGCCGAGCCCCACCCTCGCCAGGGTGTCGAGCTTGTTTCTGATTGCAGGAATGTTCTTGAAGTGCTCCCTGGCCTGTCCGAAGGCGCAACCTGGCTCTTCCCCGACCAGAAAGAGAGGCAAGCACATCATAACGCGGCGGGCGCGCTTGATCGTGGCAAAAGCCTCCGAGAAGGTGGGGGTGTCGCAGGCATACGCTCACGATCAGAACGGGCGGGCTCTCAACGTCGTATCGCCGCACACGCAGAGGCATGCTCACGCCGGGCGCGGGGCTACCGCAGATGCTCTGCATGCGCTTCGCGTCGGAGAGCCGGTGGCTGGGCTGCACCATATGGTAGTGGGAAAGTACAGAAAATTCGTTACGCTAATCGAATGCTTCGATAACTCTTTTATCGCTTCAAGCTCGGTCTTCGTGCAGTTCTTACCAGCATAGCACTTTTTATCAGGGCAGATCGCACATTTCATAGAGAACCTCTGTTATATACTTCACGTTTGTATCCTTCCCTTTCTTTCTGGATGCATAGTTCATATTGAATACACAGAAAGGGCAGGATGTTACAACGGTTTCTGATGCTTCATCAAGGAGGTTCGATGCTATTTCCATCGATAAATTCCTGTAGATTGATCTTATACCAGCTCCAGCCCCACAACACATGCCCATCGCCCTATTTTCCTCAAGCTCATCGATTTCGTATCCACACGCACCAAGAAGCTCTCTGGGCTCATCATAGAGTCCCTCTTTTCTTCCAAGCCTGCATGGATCATGGTATGTCAACACCTTATCACCCGTCTTAAACCTTAGCTTCCCGGTCTTTACAAGCTCATGTAGAACTTCAACGACATGGAGAACCTCAAAATCGGCCTCTTCGATCAACTCAGGATAATACCGCTTGAAACACCTGTAACAACCTGCACATGGCGTTATTATCTTTTTTATCCCAAGATCATTGAACCGTCGTGTATTTTCGGCAAACATCTCACGCGCTTGATCGATCGCGCCTGCATCATAGAGATAAACACCGCAACAACCTTCATCCGCAAGTATTCTGAAATCAACTCCCGCAGCTTTAAGAAGAAGATAAGACGATTTAGCAGTCTCCTTCACCAGATAAGAGGGTAAACATCCAAGATAAAGCAGTGTATCTGATTCTCTCTCTTCAAACGCATCTGGGAGCCAGTCTAACCTATTTTCTGGATCACCATTAACCGAGTTCCCCTTCTCCATTATCCCATTGATTATCTTCTTATGGCCTTCGAGCGGAGCAAATCCACGTTCTACAAGTTCAACTCTCGCAAGAGCAATGATCTCAGAGATTTTTATATGCTTTGGACAAACTTCATCACATCGCGCACATTCAGGACAGTTGTACATCGACTCAACGATTTTTTCTGAGACCTTTTTTCCTTCAAATATCTGCTTTGCACTTTTTAGCCTTGCCAAAGGCGAGAACAGATCCTCTTCGCTGACAGTATAAGTTGGGCAGACGTCAATGCACTTTTTACAATCATCACACGAGTCGATCTGCACAAGTAGCTTCTCATTCATAGATATACTTCACCTTGACTTCTCTCTTATAACTTTCATCCGGCAGTGCACCTACAGTGAGTTGATGTTATACACTATTACGTCCTATCTCATTATAGGTGTAGCAAGATGGGTCGAAGAGGTCTAAAACCGAGATTCAATGATATTGCATGTCCTAACGAGGATTGTGACTTGTACGGAATTGCGGGCAAAGGAAATGTGATCGGTAACGGCACATACAACACGAAGAGTGGTAGGGGGCAGTGTAACGAGTTTCGGGTCGTAACGAGTTTCGGAGAGTCTCGGTGCTTCTTTCCGTCGAATACTCCGGGATCGCCCCGATGGTGGCGTTGAGAAGAGGGACCGCGGTGATGAAAGCGGCATCGATCCGTCTGGATCAGGAGCGAGACCACTGCCGCGAGCAGGAGGATGCGGATTCTGAGAATCGGGAACTGGCACCGGAAGATTGTGGCGATCCCGGGCGGCAAAGACAAAACTCAGACTTGCCAGGTCCGGACAACCTTCGCCGGAGAAATTCAGAACGTCGCTGAAAGTTACTTTTCCTGACCGAGTACCTCTAAAACCTCGGCCCTGGAGGTGCCTGCCCGGCCTACCAGAACACCAGAACCAACGCGCCCAGAAAGCTTCTGTCTGAGGTACCTCCCGGTATGGCTATCCGAAACCTGTGCCACTTCCTCGGGCGTCCCGAATGCAACGATCTCTCCGCCCGCGTTCCCGCCCTCGGGCCCCAGATCGATGATGTAATCCGCGGACTTGATCACGTCCAAGTTGTGCTCGATCACCACCACGGTATTGCCCTTTGCTACAAGGTCGTTCAAGACCGCGATCAGCTTCTTCACGTCATCGAAGTGCAGGCCTGTAGTCGGCTCGTCTAAGAGGTAGATCGTCTTTCCGGTGGCTCTCTTGGACAGTTCCCGGGTCAGTTTGATCCTCTGGGCTTCGCCGCCCGAAAGGGTCGTCGAGCTCTGGCCCAGCTTGATGTAGCCGAGCCCCACCTTCGCCAGGGTGTCGAGCTTGTTTCTGATTGCAGGAATGTTCTTGAAGTGCTCTCTGGCTTCTTCGACGGTCATGTCCAAGACCTCTGCGATGGTCCTGCTTTTGTACTTGACCTCGAGAGTCTCCTGGTTGTAGCGGGTACCCTTGCACTCCTCGCACTCGATATAGACGTCCGGGAGAAAGTTCATCTCGATTTTGATCAGCCCGTCGCCCCGGCAGGCTTCACAGCGCCCTCCTATCACGTTGAAGGAGAAGCGTCCGGCCTTATATCCCCGGATCTTGGCTTCCTTCGTCTCCGCAAAGACCTTCCTGATGGGGTCAAAGACCTTGGTGTAGGTGGCGGGATTCGAACGTGGCGTCCTGCCGATGGGGCTCTGGTCAATAACGATGACCTTGTCAATCTCGGAGTCCAGGACCAGGTCAACGTGTTCACCAGGGGTCACGTTAGATCTGTTGATCTTCTTCATCAGCGCCTTGTAAAGGGTATCGTAGATCAACGTGGACTTGCCCGAACCCGAAACTCCTGTAATCACCGATAAGACACCGACGGGGATGTTTGCATCGATATCTTTTAGATTGTTCTCCCGGCAGCCTCTGATCCGGACAAATATATCGCTGCTCCTCCGAAAAGCCGGAATCTCGATCCTTTTTTTCCCTGATAGGTACTGCCCTGTCAGAGATTCGGGGTTTTGTTCGATCTCTTCTGGCGTCCCTTCGGCCACCACCCATCCACCGTGGATGCCCGCGCCCGGGCCCATGTCCAGCACATGGTCCGCACTCCGGATCGTCTCCTCATCGTGCTCGACCACGATCAGGGTGTTTCCAAGATCCCGGAGCGTCTTCAGGGTCTTGATCAGCCGGTCGTTGTCTCGCTGGTGCAGGCCGATCGTAGGCTCGTCCAGGACGTAGAGGACACCCATAAGGTTCGATCCGATCTGCGTGGCGAGCCGGATGCGCTGGGCTTCTCCGCCGGAAAGCGTGCCCGCACTTCGAGAGAGGGTCAAGTACCCCAGGCCTACATGTTCCAGAAATCTCAGGCGGGAATGGATTTCTTTCAGGACCTGCCGCGCAATTTCCAGTTTTTTCTCGGAAAGCTCCAGGTTTTCGAAGAATTCGATGCATTCGGTGATGGAAAGATCGGTTACGTCCGCAATGGACATATCCGCGATCCTTACTGCGAGCACCTTCTCTTTCAGCCGCCGTCCCTCACACTTCGGACAGGAGAGGATCCGCATGAATTTTTCGAGTTCGTTTCGCCGATACTCGGACTCCGTCTGCTGATAGAGCCGTTCGGACTGTGGGATGAGCCCCTCCCACACACCCTTATGGGACCAATAAGCATCCCCGCTTTTCATGCTCATGTGAAACCGGATGCGCTCATCGGACCCGTAGATCAGAGCGTTGTACTGTCCCTCGGTGAGGTCTTTTATGGGAGTGAAAATATCAAAGCCGAAATGCTTTGCAACGGCGCCCAGGTGCTGGCTCCGGTATCCGTCGATGTGGTTTCGGTACAGCGCCACCGCCCCGTCCGCTATGCATTTTTCTTCGTTTGGGATGATCAGGTTCGGGTCAAACTCCATCTTGATTCCCAGTCCGTTACAGGCTTCACAGGCGCCAAAAGGGCTGTTGAACGAGAACATCCGCGGCTGAAGTTCTTCAAAGACCATGCCGCAGACGGGACACGCCATGTTCGAAGAATAGAGCCGGTCGCATCCTTCCGAATCCATGGCGATCAGAAGTCCTTTTGCTTTTTTGAGGGCGTTTTCGCAGGCCTCGACGAGCCTGGACCGGTCCTCGACAGGATCCAGCCGGTCGATGACCACATCAATGTCATGCTTTTTGTAGCGATCTAGATTAATTTCGTCATCTGTGCGGCGGATCTCCCCGTTCGCCCGGACCCGGGTGAAGCCTTCGCTGTTCAGGTCCTTGAAAAGCTGCTGGTAGGTCCCTTTCTTCTGGCGGACGATCGGGGCGAGGATGGTGACCATGCCACAAGTGCCCTCTGCGATGCCGTCTGCTATCCTTTCCGGATACTGGGATTCGATCTTGATGTTGTGGACCGGGCAGTATGGGGTCCCGATTCTTGCAAAGAGGAGCCTCAGGTAGTCGTAAACCTCGGTAACCGTCCCGACCGTACTCCGGGGATTTTTCGATGTTGTTTTCTGCTCGATGGAGATCGCCGGGGAGAGCCCAACGATTGCGTCCACGTCCGGTTTGTTCATAAGCCCCAGGAACTGGCGGGCGTATGCAGAGAGGGACTCCACATAGCGGCGCTGCCCTTCAGCATAGATCGTATCAAACGCAAGGGTGGACTTGCCCGAACCTGATACGCCGGTGATGACGATGAACCTGTCCCGGGGGAGTTTTACGGTGATCTCCTTCAGGTTGTGCTCCCGGGCACCTCTTATGATGATGTTTTTCATATTTATGTTCTCGCGGGTTTTGCAGTCTGAGTAATGATGAGGGAGACTTTAGTCTTATGGATACCAGCCCTCTGAGTGGCACAAAATGATCGGTTAGATCAAACTGCCAGGCACCAACAAATTTTAAATAGAATCCTCTTTTATATTCCCTCGGATGTCTGACATGTTCTTGCTCCAGATAGGCCCCGAGTTCCTCTTCAGCAATATCTGGGTAATTCTCATCCTACTGCTCCTCCTCATCCCCATGACCCAGAGGCGCGTTCTGGATATAACCAGGAGACGGCTTTTGGTCAAGATGGGGAAGAATAGACAATCCGTGGTGATAACCCTGATACACCGGCAGGAGACCCTGAGCTTCTTGGGGATACCGTTGGCCAGGTACATCGACGTCGATGATAGCGAGGCTGTCCTGAGAGCCATAAGGACGACCCCGGACGATGTTCCCATAGATCTGATCCTCCATACGCCAGGAGGGCTCGCCCTCGCCGCCACCCAGATCGCTCTGGCCCTGAAGGCCCATCCTGCCAAGAAGACGGTGATCATCCCTCACTACGCCATGAGCGGAGGCACCCTGATCGCCCTGGCGGTAGACGAGATAATCATGGATCCCCACGCCGCCATGGGACCCATCGACCCCCAGCTCGGCGACTATACCGGAGCTTACGCTGCAACGTCGCTGGTCAAGCTGATGGAGAAAAAAGACATAAACGAGGTGGACGACAAGACCATCGTCCTGGCGGACCAGGCCCAAAAGGCCCTCGACCAGATGGAATCACTGGTGAACGTCATCCTGGAAGAGAAGTGCGAGGACGCCGAGATCGAGGAGATAATCCAGGAGCTCGTCTCCGGGAAGTACACTCACGATCACCCCTTCATGGCACAGGACACAAAGAGGCTGCTGGGGGACTGTGTCAGTACCGACGTGCCCGACGAGGTTTACGAGCTGATGAACCTCTACCGGATGGAGGTAGGCAGAAAGAGGCCCGGGGTGGAGTACGTACCCATGGCAGGTAAGTAATACATGACTTTCGGTCATAT
>DAOG01000075.1:0-6004 GCA_002501765.1 Methanosaeta sp. UBA204 | reverse complement strand
CTCTGCGGTTATATTCCGTGTTTGGTAGGTTAATATTGTCTAATCTAACCTGTCGATGAAATGGTAATCACCAAAAGTCATGTAATATGTAATATGTAATATCGGGTCTGGATATATCCGGGTCCTGCATCGTACACCAAAGGATAATACTATAGAGAGAAAGGATAGACCATACATGATGAACGAGCCCAGCCTGCCGGATTCATCCTTCTTGGACCGTCCGGAGATCCTCATGTACCTGTTCTATCCCCGCAGGTCGAGACCGATGACGGAGACGCCGGGAACTAGGTCGTTTCTCTCCTTCTCCATGGAAGATGGTACCAACGTGGACGGGGTGATGCACCTCGCCGGGCGCTCCGCCCCAAACATACTTCTCTTCCACGGGAACGGGGAGGTAGCAGCCGACTACGACGAGATCGGACCTCTCTACACACATATGGGCATAAACTTCTCGGTGGTCGACTACAGAGGTTACGGGACCAGCGGCGGTTATCCTTCGTACTCTTCCATGATCGGAGATGCTCACCAGATACTCCAGCAGTTCGTCGATCTTCTAGAAGAGAGAGGCCTGGATGGGCCTCTGTTTCTGATGGGCCGCAGCCTGGGGTCTGCGTCGGCACTGGAGCTGGCCATGCGCCGACCGGACCCGATCATTGGGCTCATACTGGAGAGCGGCTTCGCCCAGACCTATCAGCTCCTGGTCAACCTGGGGGTGGACCCTCGTCTGCTGGATATGTCGAAAGAGGACATGGTGTCCAACCTGGAGAAGATGAAAAAAGTTACGCGGCCGGTCCTGATCATCCACGGAGATGCGGACGAGATCATCCCCGTATCGGACGGCCTCGACCTCTACCGGGCCGCTCGGAACGAGGTCAAGGAGATCCTGATCGTGCCGGGTGCGGGTCACAACACGCTGATGCTTCTGGGGCTGGAAGACTACCTTGAGGCGATAGGCAGTTTCGTCGAGAAGATAGGGACGCCTTAGTCCGCGCCAGGATCGGGGTTTCGGTTCGGATCCTTGACCAATTCTGCCATGATCTTTGTTCCAATGGGCCGATGTTCCTTCACTTTTTATATCTCTCCCGCCTTCCTCCCACCATGCGCAAGGAGTTCCGCACCCTCTTATCCCTGGACGATGCCCGGGCGGCGGTCTTAGATCACCTGCCCCGCGTCGAATTAGTGACTTTGCCCCTGGAGGAAGCCTTCGGCCGCATCCTGGGAGAGAGAGTTCTGTCCCAGGTGGACGTCCCCGGTTTTGACCGGGCGGCCATGGACGGCTATGCGGTCCGGTCTGCTGATACCCTGGAGGCCAGGGAGGACCGGGGCGTCGCCCTGGAACTCGCAGGCCAAGTTCCCATGGGCAAGGCGCCGGATGTGGTTGTGGGCGTAAGCCAGGCCGCTGAGGTCTCCACAGGATCGATGATGCCCACCGGAGCGAATGCCGTGGTGATGGTGGAGCACTCCGGGGTCGAAGACGGTACCCTCCTGGTCAGGCGGCCGGTCCACGTGGGAGAGAACGTCCACCGGGCCGACGGCGATATCGCCTTCGGAGAGATGGTCCTCGCTCCGGGAGTGCGGCTGACCGCCAGAGAGATCGGGGTTCTGGCCGCCGTGGGCAGACAGCAGGTCAAAGTCAGGAACCTCGCCGTGGGGGTCGCTTCTACCGGCAACGAGCTGGTGTCTCCTGGCGGTCTCCTGGGACCGGGCAGGATTTACGACATAAACTCATATTCAATAGCCGCGGCGGCGAGAGAATGCGGAGGAAAACCTGTAATCTACGGCATTTTGTCAGACGACTACGACAAGATGGCCCAAGGACTGAGGAAGATGGCCGAGGGCTGCGACCTGGTACTGGTCAGCGGGAGCACCTCCGCCGGGATCGGAGACGTGATCTACAGGGTGCTGGACGATATCGGTGAGACGGTCTTTCACGGGATCAACCTCAAGCCGGGCAAGCCCACCATCTTCGGCGCCATCGACAGCAAACCCTTCTTCGGGCTTCCCGGCTATCCCACCAGCGCCCTGACCGTCTTCGGCCAGCTGGTGGCACCTGTAATCAGGAAGGCGATGGGGACGGAGCGTCATAATAGCCATAGCCCGAAAGCCATGGGGCGACTGGCCAGGCCTGTCCGGTCCGAAGGCCGCCGCCAGATGTACTCCGTGGGGCTTGCAGGAGACCGGGTCTACCCTCTGGACAAAGGGAGCGGATCCATCACCTCCCTCTCCCAGGCCGACGGGGTGATCGAGATCCCCGACGATGTGGAGTACCTGGACCGCGGCGAGAAGGTAGAGGTCCGGCTATTCGGAGACTATTCTCCACCCGAGCTGCTGGTGACAGGCGAAGACTGTCCCGCTCTGGACCTCTTGGCAGAGCTTCTGCCCATCCCGATAAAGTTCGTCTTTTCGGGCACCAGGCGAGGCGTCATCTCCGTAGAAGACGGTATGGCAGATCTGGCCGCCGTCTCCGGTATCGGTCAGATCCGGTCCGGCTGCCTGGTGAAGGGCTACATCAGGGAACTGGTGATGATGTCCAGGGACCCCGATCTTCTGATGCTCGACGGGCTCTTGGACGGGCGGATGATGGGATGGTCCCGGGAGTCGGAGATGAGCCGCGTCCTGGCGGAGGTCCTGAGCGAGAAGGGCGCCGAAGAGATCCGGCTCGTGGGCCGGGCCAGGACCCATTCTGCGGTGGCGGCCTCGGTAGCGGCGGGTCGCGTCGATCTTGGCCTCGCCGTCCGGGCGGTGGCGGAGAGAGCGGGCCTGGAGTTCGTAAAGGTGGCCGAGGATCGGATCGACTTCCTGGTCGGCCCGGAAGAGCGAGAACCCGTCCGGACCTTCGTGAAGACGTTGAAGTCGGAGAAGTTCCGGTCGCGGTTGCCGGCAGGCATGAGGCTTCATCCAGGTGCAGGATGGTGACCAATGGGAGAATCCGCAACACCTATATATATCCTGGCGTTTGTCTCTCGCCAGAATGTCCGATACCAGCATATACGTCGTGAAGACCACCGCAAATCAGGAGCGTTCTGTGGCGAACCTCATCGCTCAGATAGCGCGCAAAGATGGATACGATATCAGGTCACTGCTGGTACCTGACGTGCTGAAGGGTTACGTTCTCGTGGAATCGCCTGCGCCGGAGATCATCGAGCAGGCCATCCAGGGGATACCCCATGCACGCACCGTTATAAAAGGATCATCTACCTTCGATGAGGTTGAACATTTTCTCACACCCAGGCCAGCCGTGGTGGGGATCGATGAGGGCGCTATAGTGGAGCTTATCTCGGGACCTTTCAAGGGCGAGATGGCAAGGGTCAAGCGGGTCGACGCCGCCAAAGAGGAGATTACCGTAGAGCTCTTTGAGGCGATGGTTCCGATCCCCGTAACCGTGAGGGCCGATCACGTGCGTGTACTCAGCAAAGATGAGGTTCAGAGGTGAAGCATCTTTGGCCAGTATTATAGAATCATTGATACCTGGCGGGAAAGCCAGTGCAGGCCCACCGCTGGGCCCCGCACTAGGACCGCTGGGGGTTAACGTCGCAGACGTGGTGAAGAAGATCAACGAGATGACAGTGGACCTGAACGGGATGCAGGTGCCTGTCAAGGTGATCGTGAAGAGCAAGACAGATTACGAGATCGAGGTCGGCACACCGCCTACCTCAGCCTTGATACTGAAAGAAGCAGGTGTGGAAAAGGGTACCACAGATACGGAGATCGTGGGCGATTTGACCATGGAACAGCTGCTCAAGATAGCAAAGATCAAGGAAAATAATCTGCTTGCAGCCTCACCGAAGAGCGCGGTCCAGGAGATCGTCGGAACTTGTGGGTCTCTGGGCATTAGCATAGAAGGAATGTCGTGGAAAGATGCCCATGTGTCGATCGCAGAAGGCAAGTTCGATGACGTCCTGGCAGAGGCGAAAGACTGAAATAGAACATATCAGATCAAAGTTGGATTCTCTTTTTTGAGAAGCCGTAGTAGACATAACATGTCGTAGACTACGGAGGATTGTGATGACTAATATGATAGAAGATGCGGTCAGAAAAGCTCTCTCGGAAGCCCCACCGAGGAAGTTTTTGGAGAGTGTCGATCTGGCCATAAACCTGCACAACATAGATATGTCGCAGCCGGCAAACCGGGTGGATGAGGAGCTAATCCTGCCCCATGGTCGTGGCAGACAAACCAAGATCGCCGTCTTCGCAGATGGGGAGACCGCCCTCCTGGCCGAGCAGGCCGGTGCAGACCTGGTAATACCGTCCGAGGATATTGAAGATCTGGCGGAGGATAAGAAACATGCCAGGGTTATAGCGGATGAGTACAGCTTTTTCATCGCCGAGACGCACCTCATGCCAAGTATCGGTAAGAACCTGGGACCTGTCCTGGGCAGAAGGGGAAAGATGCCCCAACCGCTCCCACCCTCCGCAGATATCGCGTCCATAATCAACCGGTTGCGAGGTCTGATAAGGATCAGGTCGAGAGACCGGCTCACGTTCCATCTGGCGGTAGGAAGCATAGGTATGGAACCTCAGCAGATCGCAGAGAATATAGAGGCTATCGTAACTAAGCTGGAGCAGACTCTCAAGGACGGCAAACAGAACTTGAAGTCCGTCTACGTGACGACTACGATGGGCCCCGCGGTGAAGGTGATATAGAATGTCTGTTGATGTACGCCATACAGAACATGTGCCGGAATGGAAGATCAGAGATGTCGAAGAGCTGGTCAGGCGTATAAACGAGAGTTCCGTCGTGGGGCTGGTGGGTCTATCTGAGATCCCGGCGAAACAGCTCCAGGAGATACGGGCGGAGCTTAGGGGCTTGGCCGAACTCAAGATGGTGCGGAACAACACCGCACATAGGGCCATAGAGAAATGCTCTGACGATGTTAAGCCCCTGGCCGATCACATCGAGGGTCAGACCGCGTTCGTATTTACGGAGATAAACTCCTTCAAGCTCTGCAAGATGTTGGGGGAAGGAAAACGTCCCATGACCATCCGTGCCGGAGGGACGGCTCCTAAGGATATAGTAATCGAAAAAGGCAATACGTCCTTTTCTCCCGGTCCTGTGGTGGGACAGCTCCAGAACGCCGGCATTCCAGCTTCGATCAAGAGCGGAAAGGTGGTCATCAACAAGACGAAAGTGGTGGCCAAAGAAGGTGATGTGGTATCATCCCAGCTAGCAGAGATGCTGGCGCTCATGGAGATCTATCCCAAGATGGTCGGCCTCGACATGCGGGCCGTCTACGAGGATGGTTTGGTCTTCAGGGCAGAGAATCTTACTTTGGATGTGGAGGGCCTGCTATCTCAGATGAGCATGACTGCGTCCCAGGCCGTCGGGTTCGCTACGGAGATCGGTTACCCCACACAGGCTACCATTGGCCCCCTGCTCCAGAGGGCTTCTTCCAGGGCCAGGGCTTTGGCGGTGGAGTGTGCCATACCGATTCCTGGTGTGATAGAGGCGTTGCTTATCAAAGCAGCAGCAGATGCTTCAGCACTGGCAGGTCTTGCGGAGGCGCCGGAACCGGTCGCTGAAGAACCAAAACCCAAAAAGGAAGAAACCGAAGAGGATGAAAAGGATGAAGAGACCGAGGTGGCCGCCGGGCTCGGTCCACTGTTTGGTTAAGGCTTAAAGTCAAGAGGTGATCTTAGATGGAATATGTATACGCAGCGTTATTGATTCACAGTTCTGGCAAAGATGTGAGCGAAGAGGGCATCAAGACGATACTTGATGCCGCAGGCATCACCCCAGACGATGTGAGGATCAAAGCACTCGTCTCCGCGCTCGAGGGCGTAGACGTAGATAGCGTCCTATCTCAGGCGTCAACCGTGTCGGCACCCGTTGTCTCAGCAGCAGCACCTGCCGCAGAAGCAGCGCCTGTAGTAGAGGATATGGTTGAAGAAAATAAAGAAGAAGAAGAAGCCGAGGAAAGCGGAATGGAGGGCCTGGGTGCCCTCTTCGGCTAAACTTCCCTGTCACACTTCTATTTTTTTGGTTGTACATAAAGTATGTCGAGTA
>DAOG01000115.1 GCA_002501765.1 Methanosaeta sp. UBA204 | reverse complement strand
CCCGAGATTTCTAGACAGCGCCAGGTAGCCGAGAATGCTAGAGATCAAGGACCTTAAGGTCGCTTACGACGGTATGGGGGTGCTAAACGGTGTAGACCTCTCTCTGGCGAAAGGAGAGTCCCTGGCGGTGATAGGAGAATCGGGCGCGGGCAAGACTACCCTCGGCCTGAGCATAATGGGCCTTCTGGACGGATGCTCGGGCAAGATATTCCTCGACGGGAGGAACATCCTCTCCCTCAACGAAGAAGAACACCGCAAAATAAGGGGCAAAGATATGGCCATGGTCTTCCAGAACGTGGAAGACGCTCTCGACCCCGTCTACAAGATCTCCAACCAGATAGAAGAGGCCATCCTGGTCCACGATGGTGACGCCGCCGCTCAGAAGGTCATCAATCTCCTCCGGTCGGTGGGACTCCCGGCGGAGAAAAGTCTGTCTTACCCTCACGAGCTGAGCGGCGGGGAAAAACAGAGGGTGCTCATCGCCATGGCTCTGGCCAACGACCCCCAGGTTCTCATCCTGGACGAGCCTACGGCGTCTTTGGACGCCATCACCAAGACGAAGATGATCAAGCTGCTGAAGGAGGCCGCCAAAAATAAGATAGTCCTGGTGGCGACCCATGATATATCTGCCGCGGCCAAGCTGACCGATCTGATGGCGGTCCTCTACGCCGGCAGGATAGTGGAGATGGGGCCGACGGCGGATCTGGTGGAGATACCCCGCCACCCCTACACCAGAGGTCTCCTCCGGTCCTCGCTCAACATGACCACCACCAAAGACCTCCAGGGGATACCGGGCAGGATGGTTCATGGGGTCAAAGGCTGTCCGTTCCATCCGCGGTGCACCCAGAGGATCGACTGTTGCGCCTGTGAGGTGCCCGTTCTGGAGGATGTGGGGAATAGGCTGATAGCCTGTCACCGGGGAGGGATCGTGCCTCTCCTGGAGGTCAACGACCTGAAGCGGCGTTTCGGATCGGTCAGGGCTGTAGACGGCGTGAGTTTCACCCTATACGAAGGAGAGACCCTGGCCCTGGTGGGCGAGAGCGGGTCCGGCAAGACCACCCTGGCCAAGATGGTGATCGGACTCATCGAACCCGACGGTGGAGAGGTACGGCTCGAGGGCGACGCCGTGGGTAGAAGGACGAAGAAGTTCTACGAACGGGTCCAGATGATCTACCAGAACCCCAAGGAGTCGATCAGCCACCGGATGAACGTCCTGGAGGCGGTCGAGGAGCCTCTCGTCGTCCAGAACGCCGGGTGCGGGAAGCTGGAGCGGGTCAAGGCTGTTTTAAAGGAGGCGGAGCTACCCGATGACGGGGCCTTCCTGAAGAAGTACCCCCACCAGCTCAGCGGCGGTGAGGCTCAGAGGGTGGCCATAGCCAGGGCGCTGATATTGGGTCCCAAGCTTCTGGTAGCCGACGAACCCACGTCTGCACTGGACGCCAGCGTCCAGGCCAAGATCCTCAAGCTACTGTTGAACCTGCAGGAGAGAAGAGGTCTCACCATGCTCTTCATAACCCACGACATCGCCCTGGCCAGGAAGGTGAGCGACCGCATGGCCGTGATGCTCGATGGGAAGATAATCGAAGAGGGCCCGACGAACGAGGTAATAACCAGCCCGGTGCATCGTTATACCAGGAGGCTGATTGAGACCGCGCCGGACCTATCCAAAAAGCTGGCGTCCGGATCGATCGATAATTATAATTTGCTGTAGTGGGTAAATTCACTCGATGTCGGATTTTAGATCGTAGTCTTGCATCACTGCGCCCTTATCCTTGCGATAGATACTTATATCCCCTCTGAAGTGGCGGAGGGCAGATGCATCTTATCATCGCAGAGAAACACAACGTCGCCAAGCGGATAGCGCATATCCTCGCCGCTGATTCTAAGCCCAGGGTTAAGAGGCTGGGGGGCGTGGAGACATTCAGGTTCGATGACAAGGTGGTCATGGGGCTGAGCGGTCACATCGTGGGGATCGACTACCCACCAGGCTACAACGACTGGCAGAAGGTGGCCTATCGAGACCTGATCCACGCAGATGTGGTGACCAAACCCACCCAGGAGAAGATGGTCTCCGCTCTCCACAAGCTGGGCGAGGAGGCTGATCACGTCACCATCGCTACAGACTACGACCGGGAAGGAGAGTTGATCGGGGTGGAGGCGCTCAATATAGTCCGCGACTCGAACCCAGGTGTTACCGCCGACAGGGTCAGGTACAGCGCCATAACCCGTGACGAGATCCTGGAGGCTTTCCAATCCTCGGGAGATATAGACTTCGACCTGGCATCCTCCGGTGAGGCCCGACAGGTGATAGACCTGATCTGGGGGGCGGCGCTGACCAGGTTCATCTCCATCACCGCAGGCCGCCTGGGCAAAGGCTTCCTATCCGTGGGCAGGGTCCAGTCCCCCACCCTGGCGCTCATCGTGGACAGGGAGAAGGAGATCGAGGCCTTCCAGTCCCGGCCCTACTGGGAGGTCTACGCCGATCTTGAGCGAGACCTCAGGGTTAAGCACGCCAAAGGAAGGTTCTGGGACGGGACAGAAGCAAAACAGGTAACAGACGAGATGGGTGATCTCGCCAGGATCGACTCTGTGAAGATCAGCACCAGAAAGGATAAGCCTCCTGCGCCCTTCGACACCACCGGCTTCATCAGCGCCGCTAGCGGTATCGGTTTCTCTGCGGCCAACGCCATGAGGATCGCAGAATGGCTCTACATCAACGGTTTCATCAGCTATCCCCGGACGGAGAATACCGTCTACCCTCCCGCCATCGACCTCAAAGAGCTGGTCGCCCAGCTCAGAAAGAGCCCCTTCAAGAAAGAGGCAGAGCTGGTTCTGAAAGGTCCCATGGTACCCACCAGGGGTAAGAGATCTGCTACAGATCATCCGCCGATATACCCCACCGCGGTCGCCACCAGAAAAGAGCTGAAGGACGACCAGTGGAAGATCTACGAGCTGGTGGTACGACGCTTCCTGGCCACCCTATCTGAGATCTCCAGGTGGAACGTGATGAGGGTGAAGCTGGACATAAGCGGCGAGCCTTTCCTGGCAAGAGGGGCCAGGATGATCGAGCCTGGCTGGCGGGCCGTCTATCCCTACAGCAAGGCGGCAGAAGTGATCTTGCCCGAGCTGGCCGAAGGCGATGAGCTGAAGGTCCTGGGCAAGGAGCTTGTGGATAAAGAGACTCAGCCGCCGGCGAGATACGGCCAGGGGCGGCTGGTGAAGCTGATGGACGAGCTGGGCCTGGGAACCAAGTCCACCCGGCACGAGATCATAAGCAAGCTCTACTCAAGAGCCTACGTCCACAGCAACCCCCTCAGGCCTACCAAGACCGCCTACGCGGTTATCGATACCCTGGAAAAGTTTTCTCCCACGATCACCAAATCGGAGATGACCCGGACCCTGGAAGATGATATGTCCCGCATCGCCGAGGGCAAGATCAAAGAGTTCGACGTGGTCGGCGAGTCACGGACCATGCTGGATTTGGTCTTCGATGACCTTCTGGAGCACAAGGAAGAGATCGAAACTTCCCTCAGGGACGGTCTGAGGACGGACAAGATCGTAGGAACGTGCGAACGGTGCGGCTCGGACTTGATGATCAGGCGGGGCAGGAGAGGGAGCCGTTTCATAGGATGTACCGGATATCCAGACTGCACCTTCACCCTTCCTCTCCCCCGGGCAGGGATGATCATCGTGACCGAGAAGACCTGCGACAGTCATCAGATGTACCATCTCAAGATAATCAATAAGGGCAGGAGACCCTGGGACTTCGGTTGTCCTCACTGCAACTTCATCGTGTGGCAGTCCAAGAAGGCGGAAGAGGATAAGGAAAGAGCGAAGAAGCGAGCCCTGGCCGGCATCAAAGGGCTCGGTTCCAGGAGTCTGGAGAAGCTGAAGGCCGCCGGTGTGGAGAGCGTGGAGGATCTGGTCGGTGCCGATACCAAAGATCTGGCCGAGAAGACGGGGATAAGCCAGAAGAAGATAAAGGCCTGGCAGAACGAGGCGAAGAAGCTGACCGGAAAGGCGGCGGATGCATCGGAAAGAGCAAGGAACAGGTCCCTGTCCGGCATCAAGGGGGTCGGTTCCAAGACCCTGGAGAAGCTGGAGGCCGTCGGCGTGAAGACCATAGAAGACCTGGTCGGCGCCGGACCCAAAGACCTGGCCGAGAAGACGGGGATCAGCCAGAAGAAGATAAGAACCTGGCAGAACGAGGCGAAGTTCTCGGTTGGAGTGGCACCGAGCCGCTAGTGTCCTGTCATCTAAGTAATGTCGTAAAGACGACCGTCATTCCCGATGAGGATGGAAAGCCGTGTCCACCATGATGGGGGAGACTTCTTCCACATTCATCGAC
>DAOG01000056.1 GCA_002501765.1 Methanosaeta sp. UBA204 | reverse complement strand
CACTAGATAATTAGACAGAGCCATTTATTCTGTGAGATTCCAGGACCGAATTGGTAAGAAGTTCATCATTCTCATCAACGACACTGATGTACGGAAGTCCCTTCAGCACTTGCACCCAATCTTTCTGACTCTCGTCCCAGCAGACCGCCTCCATCCTGTTGGCCATGCTCTGGGCCGACTCCACCAGAAGCATCTGGGTATTGGTATTATCGGCCAGCTGATATGTGGCAGCTCCCAAGTTCGGGAAGCCCGTGGGCTGAAACCTCGTTCCCTGGACGGGCTTCAATCCGACCTCAATCAGAAGCCGGGGCACCTCTCTCAACGTATCAAGATCCATTCCCATCAATCCTCAACCTCAATTATCTTCATATCATCGTTACCTGGTTCCGGCCTCAGAACCCTCTCAGCCAGAGTTTTGATCTGATCCTCAGCCAGAGGGAATAGCAAAGCTGTGGCTATCCGCTTCATCGAGCCGCTCGCTATCTTCGCCCCCCCCAGGGCCGGGGAAAGACCGCTTCCCCTCAACCTGCGCTCCGCCAGCTGCATTGCAGTATAGCTCTCCCCGTGGGTTGCCCGCCTCTGAATCTCGGGGACCAAGGGTATGCTCACATCTTGGACTTCCCGCCCAGTGAAGCATAGCTTCAGGAGGCCGTAACCTGCTCCAGGATGCACCTCCGGCGAGTACCGCCTCTTCATGGCCCACCTGGAGACCGAGGGCCAGTCGAGCAATATCAAACCCCAGAGGAGGTCGACCATCTGGCCGAGGTCTACTCGGCCCTCGATGAATTCTGCTACATCGCCCAGGTCGGCGTTCAGCCTGCCCCGGTCAGGGTAGCTCTCAGATCCTGACTGTACCGCCCTCGTTATCCTGCGGGCCATCACCTTGTTCAGGGCCGATACTGGATCCCCTTCCGACCAGACCACGTCTCCAGTGGCCGCCTCGTCGAAGGCCGCCCACCTGCGATGGGCGTGTACAGGCTCCATCTGGGCTCTCAGGGTCATCACCGAGAGCTTGCCATCCATGTCCCTGTACTCTCCATAGATCGAGGCCAGGCTGGCGGCCAGTCTGAACTCCGGGCTACCATCATCCGCTGCCGTCAGCCATTTTTCGGAGAGAGGAGGCACCGGCCAGAGCCCCACCTCTCGAGTCCAGTCGAGGCTTTTGACCAAGGATCTCTCACATCGTCCCAAAGATATCAAGACGTCTTGAACCCTGCCCGGCCCACCTTCCTTGCAGAAGGAGATAATGGCCACTTCAAGCTTCCGAAGGGTCCTGCCCACGGAAGCAGGTGCATTGGTCGACCTTGCCCTCTCCCCGAAGATGACCAGCCAGGGGTCTATCTCGTTCAACAGGTCTACCTGAGGCTGGCGGCTGACGTTGATCCTGTCCAGGGGCACGGCGAAGTAGGCCCTGCCGTTCCTCTCCAAAAAGCCATAGCGCTGGAAGGAGCGAAGTCCTCGGTCCACACCCAAACTGGCCACGGCCCTGGCAAAGTCCACTCCGTTCCTGACCCGCCTCCTTCCCACCTGGGCCCGCCCCTCCCCCATTAGGGCCTTCAACTCCTCCAGGCCTGCAGACCTATCCCAGAGGGGAACCCATACCTCCGCCCTGGAGCTCTTCTCGTCTTCTTTGGAGGCGCTGCCGTAACCTACCCCTGATGAGTTGACTGTGAACGGGTAGCTCAAGACCCCGGGCTCGCTCGCCTGGAGGCGTTTGACCGTGGCCGCGGCGAAGAAGAGGGACCCTTCAATCATGAGGACGAAGTCCCAGGGATTCACCAAAGAGTCAGAGCCGAAGCCGGACTCGGCGTTAGGGCCACCGACAGCCCCGGGATAGAACTGGCCGATGGCCACACCCTTGACCAGGCCGTCGGATGTGGTGGAGAAAAGAGACCCCTCAAGCCACGATCTGGATAAACCACCAGGCCTCCCGTCGGCAGGTTGGAATACTTCGCCAAGCCGTTGCATGAAATTGCTGCTGAAATCCGTGTTTCCATCGTTCCCACCAGTTCCCAGGAGGGGTGGATACTTGGCGTTCTCCTCGGTCAGGACCACCGAGGCGTCCAGCCAAGCGATGGCAGGGCCGGGAAGGCCATTTCGAATCGCCTGGATAAGGTTGTTTTTTTCTTCGCCGCTTGGAGCCTGCTTCAATCCCATCCAATCGACCTCTTCTTTGGCGATCTTCAGAGCCTCTCTGTAGGACGCCAACCTCGGAGCCGACGACTCCACAACCGTATCGACGACTCTGGTGGCCGCAGTGGGCTGGTTTCTCTTCCCGGTCTTTATTCTCTTGCCCGTGGCCGGATCCTTATCCTTTAGCTTTTCTTCCCGGTAATAGAAACCGCTACCTCCGTTCCACGGGGCCACCACAGGAGTGGGGCTATAGCTATTCAGGAAGAACTCCATCAGAGCTTCTCCATCCAGCATGGATAATATGTGGAACACATCCTCCCGCCAGTAACATCTCGCCCCGGCGTCGACCTGCTCGGCCACTAGGCGAAATACCCCCAGTGCCTTGAGATAACTGGCCAGGGGCACGGGAGAGCATCCCCCAAGTTCCAAATCAAATCTTTCCGTCATTCAGCTCTCCGCCTCCTTCCTCGAGGCTCTCCAGTCGGCGACTCTCAACACAGACTCGAGGAAAGCCAACCTGAAGGGACCCACATCCGAATCATCCCTCAACCGGAGGGTTTTTTCCGCCCAGGAACCGGCCCCAACTTGCATCAGAGATAGGTCCAGTTTTACCGGCTCGGTCAGAAGGCCTGAAAATCCGGGCAGCAAATCTCCGTCCCATATCCCCCTAGCAAAGAGACGCCCGTCCATCGGCTTTTTCTCGTTAGGAAGGGATCTTATGGACATCCTGATCTTTCCATGGTGGGTGGCGATTAGATAGGCGATCAGGTTCTCGTCCTCGCAATCCCCACCTACCGTCTGAAACCAGGCCAGGGCCGAGGCCAGCTCATGTCGGAAATGGGGTCTGGATATTTTGGATCCATTCTCCTCTACCCAGTAACTAGGACGGGAGTTGTTATTGTCGGATTTGGCCCAAGGACCTCCGACCCGCAAGCTTGCTTCGTCTTCCCGGCCAGAGACCAGCATGTTTTGGAAGGCCGGATGGCTTTTCCCTACATCATGCCAGCGAGCGGCACGATCGAGGGCGTTCCTGATATCTTCTGGGAGGCCGAGTTGATCCAATAACGACGCTACCTCCAGGGATACGTCGTCGGTATGCTCAGCTAGACTGACCCATCTGCCGATATGAGTCTCAGAATCGGCGTTAGCCGATTCGTTTTGTGGATCGGCCGGGCCGAGAGGGATCACCTCCACGGTCTCTTTCCTCCCGGTTCCAACCCAGCCCAGGGTCGAGGTGTAACCGCCGTTCTTCGGATCGAGGAGGATTACCTGCCCGGGTTTGAGTCTACCGTTACCTACGTTCCGCCAGGCAGAGTCGAGGGGATCCCAGATCCATCCGGAATGTCTCTTGAGATATTGAGAAATTTGGGATATAGAAACCGAACAGAGCTCCTTTCTCTTGGGCGACTTCAGCTTTCCTTCAGGGCCTTCATCCCCCACATCCCGCCAGTAAACTTGAACATCTTTATCTTCGTCCTCCCTGATGTACCGAGACACGTCCAGGTCGTTCCCGGTGAGATCCGGCGTGGTGTCGAATAGGTCCAACAGATCCTTCCGCCGCACCACAGGCCTGATCTTCCTGGGTTCTTCGTATCTTATCATGGAGAGGGTCTTTGGCCCTGCATCGTCGATGCTCTCGATCAGACCTCTTGCATCTTCCAGGGAAGAGCCCTCATAAGGCAGGGCGATTCCGTCTTCGCCGAAATCCAGGTCCACCCATTCTACCAAAGCGTCATCATACTCGCCCCGGCGGTTGCATCTTCCCAACCGCTGTACCAGGGACGACCAGGGGGCAAGTTCGGTGATCATGGTGTGGGCGGAGATGTCCACCCCGGCCTCCACTACCTGGGTGGTTACTATGATGCGATCATTCTTTTCGTCCAGCAGCTTCATCCTCTCTTTTCGATCAGCCTCCCGGAAGCGAGAGTGAAGTGCGGCGGCATCTTTTGGAGTGCGACCTTTCGAAATGAGTTCCTTGTAGATGCTCTGAGCCCTGGATACTCTATTGACAACTACGAGGGTAAGGGTGTCCTTCTTGTGTTTGTTGATGATGAGATCGGCCATCTCTTCTGGGTAGGACTTTTCATAGCCCTTCTCCAACCTCATGGGTGCTTTTCTCAGTGGTTTTCTCGCTCCAAATTTCTCGGAAACCTGCTGAAGAGCAGCATCTTCCTCGGAGAGGGTGTGCCTCGACCATCCGCTTGGCGGGAGGAAATGGTCCACGGTATCCAGTCGATCTTTGTCCAGAGTAGCACTCATCCAGATGTATTGGACTTTTTGTAACGTTCCGAAGGATTCACAGAAACCCTGCAGCTGTGCCGAGGTCTCCACACCCACTCCCATCAACTGCACCTCATCCATCACCCACAAGCAGTCATTGTTCAACAGCCCGAAGTGTACCGGCCACCGGTACCTGCTCATCCCGTACCCCCTATTCAGCGCCCTGGACAGCAGCATGTCCTGCGTCCCGATGATTATCGCGTCCCTCTCGGGGAAGAGATCCCACTCATTTTTGTCCTCTCCGCCCATGAGCACCGTAACCGCGATGCGTTTTCCATCATCGTTATGCTCCGCTGCCCAGCCGCCAACCAGATCATTGTCACCAGGTGCTTTTAGCATCCCCAGCCTATCGAGCCATTTCTCGGCCTTATTCCTGGTCTGCTCCACCAGCACCCTCATCGGGAGACAATACACCAGTCTTCTGGGAGTTCCTGTGCGAACCTCCTCCCGTGGATCGAACCGTCTGCGCCACAACCAGCCCAGGATTACCGCATCGGTCTTCCCCAGGCCGGTGGGGATATCGATCAGCTCAGGAAGCCGTTCGGAGGTTGCAAACCTCTTTTGAAACGGATAGGGCGTATTTCCGGTAGCCTTATTGAAGAAAGCGTCAAAGTCTCGAATCCATCTCCCTCCTTTATCGGTGTAACCTCGCCTGAACTTCTTGCTATGATCTTCCGGAAATTCCGGAGTTTTGGGCTGGAGATACCCTCTGAAGATTAACGTAGTCCATCGTTCGATGAGTAAGCAGACTGTATGAACAACATGCCCGAAGATCGGGATTACACGGCTTGATATTTCTACACGTTATGCATTATATCTCTATCGAGAAAAGCCGGGTGTATCCAACCCGCAGATCAACCCGCGCTCCCGGTACGCCCACCCATCCCGGTGCCGATCCCCATCCAAATGACACGTCGCTTCTGTGATTGGCTGTCTCGATATTGATGGATATCAATGAGGAATGGATTACGGGTAGAAGGTATTTAAGGATGGACGTAGAATGAACATGTAAGGATACAGGGTACACGAAATTACAGAAAATTCGGTACACTGCCAAAATCCACCGCCTGTGACCTCCACGACACAAAATCAACCCAAAAAGCGTGGTCGAAAGAAGCAGACTGCAGCTAAAAACCTACTGGACAGGTTGTCGATATACCGGCAGGAAGTTTTAGCGTTTATACACGATCCGAAAGTCCCGTTTTAGAACAATCTGGCTGAGCGAGATCTCAGGATGATGAAAGTCCAGCAGAAAATATCGGGCACGTTTCGGAGTTGGCTGGGCGCTGATACGTTCTGTCGCATCAGGGGATACATATCTACCGCCAGGAAGAACTCTATTTCTGTCATCGAT
>DAOG01000014.1:9531-9709 GCA_002501765.1 Methanosaeta sp. UBA204 | reverse complement strand
TAGATCTGCTGCTTGAGATCAAGAATACTGGGGACGAGAGAAGATCAAGAGGTCTATGGTTGAAGCCTTCCGAGATCAAGAGGTTTGAAGATAGGTACGATCGTACTATCCTGAAAGGTATGCTCGAAAATCCACCGCCTGTGCCCCCCGCAACACAAAATCAACCCAAAAAACGTGG
>DAOG01000014.1:7983-9380 GCA_002501765.1 Methanosaeta sp. UBA204 | reverse complement strand
TGTCGCATCAGGGGATACATATCTGCCGCCAGGAAGAACTCTATTTCTGTCATCGATGCAATTCAGGGTGCTCTTGAAGGACGGCCCTATATACCCCCATTAGTTAGCTCTTAGACAAGTCCTGGTTCCTGGGGACGTCTCGGATGGAGATACATTTTATGGCTGTATGTGTGGGGGGCTGAATAGTTACGCCGTAAGACTAGATTTGGGCGGAGTGCCGAAGGCACGAAGCCAGATACGCTCTGTTAGGCGACGTGGCCTTCAAGACTGATTGAAAGTGGTTTCTGTTCCTTCAATGCACTCACTTTTAGGATGGAAAACCCGATAATGTTTCCTTTCTCATCAACTTTTTCCATTACAGCATCGTTTTCTGTTTCCTTGAAGTATCCTGTTTTTATTTCAAAAAGGACCTCGAGGTAATCCCCTTCTCTATCATACCAAATTTTTATATCTCGCCCCATATAATACTTCTCCCGTTTTTATTGTGTCCGTGAAATATACCGTTATAATAAACAAGTCATCAACTAATACTTTAACTACCACACATAAATACTTCTCAGTAACGGGTGTGATATCATAATACCGATAAAATAGCTCAACATCTGGGTCCGTTCTTGATCTGACAATTATATCAGGGTTTAACAGGGTATCTTGAACTTTGTCAATCTGCACAGACATTTCTGGATGATTTGTTTCGATATGCTCTTCTCGTTCATCTGTTAATCGAATCCGCCTGTTGCGGATGTCTTTAAACCATTCCATTCATCTACACCAATTTTTCTATTATCTGCCGTGTTGCCTACCGTTCCGCGGGAGCGAAACCGGGTAGCTGCTGTTGTGTGCTGTACTTTGGGCAATAGTATTCTTGCGCCAAGGTAATTTGGGTGTATCTTCTTTTCTTAATGTCTACATTATCGGTAGTCACCCTTATTAATGCTGTTGAATAGTGGGATATCCTGGTAGCATTCGTCAACAACCCAGAGGGAAATATATTGTCAAAGTTTGCCCAAGTAGGCGACTTCTGTCCAAATACGGCGTGTGCAGATCATGGAAAGTTGCAAAGCGAGCATCAACAAAACATCATCAAGTTCGGCAAGACCAAAGTAGGGCGGCAACGCTTCAGGTGCAAGACCTGTGGCAATACCTTTACAGAAACCAAAGGAACTATATTTTATCGGCGACACGCACCTGAAGACGAAATCATCGAAACGTTGGTGTTGATAGCAGAAGGCAACTGCATCAGCTGCTTGGCACGTGTCAAGAGGCCGTCCTACAATTCAAGCAGAAAGTTTTCCATCTCACGGAGAATGGCATCTTCGCGTGCCCCCTACTTTCTGACTCACGCGAAGATGCAAAGTCCCACTCGTCGAAGTGCATGCTATTGAAGTCAAAGGCAA
>DAOG01000014.1:0-7974 GCA_002501765.1 Methanosaeta sp. UBA204 | reverse complement strand
CGTGAGAGCTGTTCCCCAATGATCTCATCGACGAGCCCCCTCCCTCGTCGAAATGCATGCCATTGAAGTCAAAGGCAACAGACACCTGACGTTCCACCCGCGCTCTTCAAGCATACGTGCAAGGACAGCCACGAGGCCTAAAAAACCCGCCCTCGCAACGTCAAAGTTTGCAATATGGCAACCTTCGTGCGATCCCCGTCGGCCCAAAGGACCCAGCAGATATAAAGGACAACCCGTCCGAACTCGAAGACAAAAGGAGGATCGATGATGATCGGCGCGAAGCCATTTCTGATCGACCTCGATGGGGTTCTCTACGTCGACAAGGTCCCGCTAAAAGGCGCAAAGGAGAGCATCCGGTATCTGGATGAGAATGGATACCGTTACCGGTTCGTATCGAATACGGCCTCTAAATGCAGAAGCTCACTGGCAGCGCTCCTGGGTGAGATGGGGTTCGATATACCCGAAGAACGCATCTTCACCCCTTCCATCGCCGCTGCCGAACGCATAGGAGGTGAGCGAGACAAGAGGTGTTTTCTGCTCACCAGAGAGGACGTCAAAAGAGACTTCCAGGATGCAGGCATACCCCTCGCAGAAGAAGATGCAGACTTCGTGGTGATCGGCGATGCCGAGGACCTTTTCACCTTCGACCACCTCAACAGAGCCTTCAGGCAAATCATGGAAGGCGCCGAGATCGTGGCCCTGGAGAAAGACCGGTACTGGATGAGATCCGACGGACTCTGCCTCTCTGCCGGTCCTTTCGCAACCGCGCTGGAGTACGCCACCGGGAAGGAGGCCGAGGTGATGGGCAAGCCCTCCAAAGAGTTCTTCTTGATGGCGCTCATGGACCTCGGTGCCGTTCCTGAGGAGACGGCCATGATCGGGGACGATATTAACACCGACGTGGGCGGAGCCCAGGATATGGGGATGATGGGCATACTGGTCAAGACCGGGAAGTACAGAAAAAAGCTGGTGGAGAGCTCCAGCGTGACGCCGGACCTGACCCTGGACTCGATCGCCGAGCTGAGGGACTACCTCCGCAAATGAAAACCCCCTACTTTAGGTCATCCTATCGCCGGTCCAAAGAGAGCTTCTTCAGACTGCTTACCATCTCCAAGACCGTCCGTTGGGCGTTCTGATGATCGGTATTGCAGAGTATCCTGTATTCGTCTCTGGACTCCATGAGCATCACGTCCGCCTCGAAGATCGCCCAGGACAGATCTACCGTGGCGCCGGTGATATCTTTCCAGCCCAGCTGGCCTTTCCAGACGAACCTTCCCGCGATATCCAGCACAGATTCGATCCTGTCTTTGAGCTCCTCTGAGAGTTCGATCCGCCTCCAGAAGTCGTAGTCTCTTTTTAGATGGGGGTATAGCTCCCTTATCGCCGTTTCCAGGTAGAGATTATAGGCCACCGTTCTGGTGGGGTCGAAGTATATGACACCACACCTCTCCATCAAGCCCAGGTTATCCTGGATCCTGGGAAAGTAGGCGGGAAAAAAATCGTGTCCCGTCTGGCGGATGGCCCTCTCGATGGCCAGGTCGACGATGGTGTTCTGCATCTCCAGAACGATCTTGGTGCAGAACCCACATCCGGACCCGATATGGTTCTTCATGATCCTCTCCTCCACCAGTATGTGGTAGAACTCGTGGAGGAGGGGGTAAGGCTCCGCCTCCGAGATGTAGATCCTGTAGACGTCCCCGTCGCGGACGGTCTTTCCCAAGACGAAAGGCTCTGCCGAAAGGTGGACCTCTACCTCCACATCCAGCCGGTGGGTCCTTTTGAGCCCTTCTATGATCTTCTGGAGGCCTTCTCCAGAAGGGTCAAAGACCGGATCCATTCACCTCTCGCCTCTCTGGTAGTTCCCACCACTATCCTCAAGCCGGCCTCGGTCTCCTCGACCATGCCCCTGACCTCCACGGTCTCACCGGGCAAGGCCTGGCCTGCGTAGGTGTGGGTGTAACAGTGGACCTCGCCGATCTCGTGGTCCAGCTTGAAGACGGCCGGGTTATCGAAGGCGAAGTCGGTCTCCACCACCCTGGCTTCGATCTTGCGACGACCCACCGCCCTGCCAGGCAGGGCAGGTTTGATCTGGTCCCATTCCCTGGTGAACAAAAGATCGAAGTAGGTACCATCCACCAGGCCCCGGTTGCCCTTCCTCTTCTCGTGAACCACGAACTCATCGAAGTTGATCTCGGGCTTCCTCTTGGCATAGATCTTCTTCCAGGTGACCCCGTCCAGGTCCTGGATATGACATTCTTTTTTTGCTCTGGCTATGAGATCTCTGGCCTTCTGCCAGGCGTCGCCGTAGACCACGAAGTCGATGTCCGACGCGGGACCTTCCAACCCCACCAACCAGGATCCTGTTATGCCCATGCTATCCTGGGAGATCCCGCCGTCGCGCAGGATAGACGCGATCTTCTCCACACTGGGATTCCTCCGGGCGACCGACGGCAGCACCTTCTCCGGCCTGTAAAGACAGAGAACCCGATCTCCGGGTATGACGTGCAGGTCCTGGACATAATCCGGCCTGACCCGCCGGAGATACTCGAAGGCGGCATCGAAGTCCAGCTTTCTGTACTTCACACCGTCGGGCGAAGTTCTCTCCCCGGCAGGGTCGGGGACGTACCTGAGCATAGACCTTATCCCACAAGGGTGGTTGTAGTCTGCCACAGCAAAGATCCAACCATCATCGGTCTTCAGAAAGTCTCTGATCCTGGCTCTCATCTCATCACCGTCTGCACAATCTCGATTCCTGCCCCCTCCCTGATTATCTTTCTTGTCCTCAGGTCCACTATGGTCGAAGACCGGGCAAAACGACATCGTCCACCGTCCAGGACCAGGTCCACCGCATCTCTGATCGTTGAGTCCAGCTCCTCTACGCTGGCAGGTGACGGGAACCCGGTGACATTGGCGCTGGTGGACGTGACAGGTCCGGTCATCTCGATAAGTTCCAGAGCAAGCTCGTGGTCAGGATACCTTATCCCCACCAGGGGCGAGCCCGAGGTCACCAGATTGGGGAGATTTCTTCTTTTCTTGACCAGGACGGTCACCGGTCCGGGGAGCAGCTTCTCCAGGAGGTCCAGGTCGTTTGCATCGAGTTCTGCCACGGTCTCCATCATCTTGAAGCTGGAGACGGCCACCGATAGCGGCATCGATGGTGGCCTTCTCTTGATCCGGGACACCTTCCTCACGGCGTCCTCCACCAAGGCACTGGCACCGATCCCGTAAACTGTCTCCGTAGGATAGACGATCACTCTACCGGAAAGGACCAGATGTGCGGCCTGGGTCGTCATTTCCGTTTTATGGATGCGATATCTCCGAGGGTTAGACCTTTGGATCCGCCGCCGGTTTTCCATTCATCTTCGCTTACTTTGTCGGTAAGCTTGACGTCCAGTGTACGTTCCAGCTTTATCCTGATGGAGTCTTCCGGTATGATCTCGTGACGCTCGACCTTGCGGATCAGGGATGCTTTCACCTTGATCTTCACCCCCAGCTCCTCCGAGGTCAGACCGAGATTCTCGCGAGCCTCTTTAACCACCTTCCCGTACTCAGGAACGATCTCGGCCATCTCCCTGAACTCGTCGCGGCGAGGCCTCGGTCTAGGTTTCGGCCGGAAGGAACGCTGTGGTGGTATGATCTTTTTGGTTACCGGAGACCACTTATCAATGGTATTGCCAAACCGCGCGCAGTTGTTGCAAACATCCAGCTCGGTTCCGTCAATCTCTACCCGTTTCGGTTTACCAACGATCTCTGCGCCGCATATCTCGCATTGCATCCCGCTCATCTCGGGAAACTTTTATAGCTGTCAACGTTAAATATGCTTTGGGATCACATGAACGAATCGCAAGTTGGTGCCGATTTTTCGCGCTACGTTCTGGATCGCATGCGCCAGTTAGAGGAGCGGAACCTGGTGCTGCGTGAGCAGAAGGACAGGGTAGAAGGCGAAAAGCGCATCATCGAGAACCAGAAGCTCAAGTTCGAACGTGAGGCGAGAAAGCTTCGCAGCGAGCTGGAGCGGTTGAGGGCAGGACCGTTGATCGTGGGTGCTGTTCACGATGTTCTGGACGATAACCGGGTCGTGGTCAGGAGCAGTACCGGCCCGCGGTTCGTGGTTAACGTCTCCCAGTTCATAAAGGATGACCTAAAACCGGGGATGCGCGTGGCCCTGAACCAGCAGTCCTTTGCGGTCATGTTCGTGCTTCCGGCATCTCGCGATCCGGCCGTCATCGGGATGGAGATCGATGATGTGCCAGACGTGAATTTCGACCAGATAGGTGGTCTAGACTATCAGATCTCGGAGATCAGAGATATCGTGGAGCTGCCGTTGAAGAGACCGGAACTCTTCAAGAGGGTGGGCATCGATCCGCCGAAGGGCATTCTCCTCTACGGATCGCCCGGTACCGGCAAGACCCTTTTGGCCAAGGCTGTCGCCCAGAGCACCGAGGCCTCCTTCCTCCGGGTGGTTGGAAGCGAGCTCGTGCAGAAGTACATCGGAGAGGGGGCCCGGTTGGTGAGAGAGCTCTTCGAGATGGCTCAGAACAAGTCGCCGGCGATAATCTTCATCGACGAGCTGGACGCTATCGGCTCTCGCAGGATCGACGGTGCCACCAGCGGAGATCGCGAAGTTCAACGCACGCTGATGCAGCTCCTGGCGGAGATGGACGGTTTCGATCCTCGGGGAGAGGTCAAGTTGGTTGCCGCCACCAACCGACCCGACATGCTCGACCCGGCGCTGCTGAGGCCGGGCAGGTTCGATCGTCTGATCTACGTGCCGATGCCAGACAGAGAGGCCAGGTTATCCATCCTGAAGATCCACACCAGGGATATGAACCTTCACCGCGATGCGAACCTGAAGCAGATCGCAGATATCGCCGATGGCGCAAGCGGGGCGGAGCTGAAGGCTCTGGCCACGGAGGCGGGGATGTTCGCCATCCAGGATGAGAGAGATGTGATCTATCAGAGTGATTTCCAGTCGGCTTGGAACAAGATTGTACAGGCCCGGCCCCAGCAGTCGGATATCCTCGATATGACCTTCGGCCAGTACGCATGAATATGATGAAAATCGAACGACGTTTTATCTTGGAATATTGATATCTTGTTTGGTGCTCACCATCACACTCCTATATCCGATCCGCCTCAGCCCCGCGACCATCTCCCCCGAAAGCGCCGCTCCTGCTGGGACCCTCACCTCGATCCGATCGCCCCGGTCCGCGATCTTCCATCCCTGATCCAAGATCCCCTCCGCCTCTTCCACCCGTTCCAGCTTCTCGGCGGTGAGCGTTCCTCTGATCTTGGTGGCCAGACAGGACCTGGAAGGCAAATCGGCGCTGGAGAGACCCAATTGATTCGCCATCACTCTAACTTCGGGCTTGGCGATCCCCAGCTCCCTCAGGGGCGTTCTTATGTCGTACTCTAAAAGCGCCCTCATCCCCGGTCTATCCTCGACCTCATCGGAGGCGTTGGTGCCGTCGACCACGGTGACGATTCCGCGCGACTTTGCCTCCACCCGGAGCCTCTCTGCCATGGCCTTCTTGCAGAGGTAACATCTCTTTGGCCCGTTCGCCCGGATCTCCCCGACCTCTAAGAGGCCTATCTCCAGGACGATGTGCTCGATTCCTATCTTTGATGCCGTTCTCCATGCGTTCTCCAGGTCCACTTCGGACTGAAGTTCCGATACGACGGTGACAGCAACAGCTCTCTGGCCCAAAGATTTGAAGGCCGCCGCAGCTAGGACCGAACTGTCCACGCCACCCGAGAAGGCCACCAGGACCCCATCGTGGTCCGCGAACCAACGGCAAAGCTTCCTCGGGTTCTGCACACTTCTATCTGGAAAGGGATCGCTCTTCAGTCTGACGCTCACCGGGCAGATACATGCGAAAGCTTTTTTTCCGTTTGTACACGATGTATGTAGAGGCGATCTTGTGCGCATATTAATTACCGGCGCAGGTGAGGTCGGGTTCCAGCTGGCCAGCACTCTTTCATATTCGAACGATGTCACCATCATAGACGAGGATGACGCAGCCTGCGCCAGGCTCGATGAGATGGACGTGACGGTGCTCCGGGGCAATGGAGCCAATGCCCAGATCCTCATCGAGGCGGGGTTGAAGGCCGCAGACATCGTGGTGGCGGCCACCGGGAACGACGAGGTGAACATCATCACCTGCATCATAGCCAACCACATCGGGGTGGAAAGGACCATCGCCCGGGTCAGCAACCCCGAGTATATAGACCAGCCCAGAAAGGACAGGAAGCAGATAGGCATAAGCCTCATGATCTGTCCCGAGCTGGTGATGGCCGAGGGTATTGTCAGGAGTCTCTACTTCCCCACCATGATAATGAACTGCCCGATCGCCGACGGCAAGGGTGAGCTCATCGAACACGAGGTTCTCGAAAACGCGAGCCTTCTGGGACCTCTAGAGCATGCCGACCTCCCCGAGAGCACCAAGATCGTGGCCATCAAGAGAAACGGCAGGATCATAATACCCGCAGGAGAAGAGTTTATCCAGCCACATGATCATCTGCTGTTGACCTCTGAGGCGGATGCGCTTCCAAGACTCAGAAAGATACTACACGAACCTGCCACTATCCACAAGGTGATGATCGTCGGAGGGGGCGTGGTCGGTTTCTATCTTGCCAGCTGGCTGGAGAAGATGGACTTCGAGGTGAAGCTGGTGGAGATCGACAAGGATCGCTGTCAGACGCTGGCAGAAGAGCTTCCTAATACCCTGATCCTGAACGGCGACGGGACGGATATCTCTCTCCTCAGGACGGAGAACGTCGGCTCCATGGACGTGGTATTCTCGGTGACGGGGATCGACGAGAAGAACCTGCTCTGTTCGCTCCTGGCAAAGCAGCTCGGGACGAAGACCCTGATCTCTCGGGTCAACAGCAACGATTACATCAACCTATTCGAGATGGTTGGCGTGGACAGGGCCATCAGTCCCGGTCTGGTCACCGTGGAGGCGGTTCTCCAGATGATAACCGGGTCGGAGGACGCCATAGCTGTGAGCAAGTACGGGGCGGAGATGGTGGAGCTCGATATCAATAAGGATGCGGCCGTCATCGGGAAGAACATCGCGGAGGTAATGCCCAAGAACGCGGTCCTGGGTATGATCCTGAGAGGCGACCAGACCATAATGCCCAAGCCCGATACCGAGATCGAGGAGGGCGATCACCTATTCGCTTTTGCTCTGTCTCCGTCCATTTCACAGCTGAGAGAGCTTTTCGCTGCCTGATCCTTCCTGGCCTTCGGCCACTATCCGTGCCTTTTTCAGGTCCGAGATGAGGTCGTCTTTGCGGTTACGGTTTCTGACTATCGCTGCAGGATGAAAGGTGACTATAAACCTACCTTCGAAGACCCTGCCGCGCAGGGCGTTGATCCCCTCTCTATTCAGAACAGCTCTGGCGGCCACGTTACCCATCAGACAGACCGTTCGCGGATCGATCAGCTCTAGCTGGGCCCGGAGGTAAGAGCGGCAGGATTCCATCTCACCCCGTTTAGGCCTCCGGTTGTCCGGTGGGCGGCATTTGACCACGTTGGTTATAAATACATCCGATCTTTTTATGCCCGCCGCGACGAGACACTCATCGAGCAACCGTCCCGACCTTCCCACGAAGGGTCTCCCCGTCTCGTCCTCTTCCCTTCCAGGAGCTTCTCCCAGGAGCAGGATCATGGCGTCTTCGGGGCCCTCACCAGGCACGACCCTGGTCCGACTTTGGCACAGAGGGCAGCGGACACAGGATGCGATCTCTCTATTGATCTCCTCCAACCACATCTCTCATACCTGAGGGGGACCTGAGATAAACTTTTCTTGTTGCACATAAAGTATAACTTTATGTGCTCAAGTAAATGCGAGCGCAAGCGAGCATTTTCTTGTTGTATATAATGTATAACATTGTATACTCCGAGTAAATCCGACCGAAGGGAGGATTTTCTCGTAATCGAATATCTATAAATTAAGGTCGGTACGGCGG
>DAOG01000126.1 GCA_002501765.1 Methanosaeta sp. UBA204 | reverse complement strand
CCTCTGACTTGAAGAGGATACCTTTTTAGCGTCTTTGGATTTAAGTTCTTTCTGTCGGCAGGGACTGTAACTCTTCTTTTTCGCCCTTTAACAACACCTTTGAATTGTTTATGGCTTCCCTTCTGAGAGACGAGTTCAAATCCATTTTTTCTCAGGATTTTCTCCACATCCTTACTCGACAGCTTGCGAAATCTTGGCATGTACTATCTCGCGGTATCCATAAAGCTCGGGTGGGCTAAAAGAACCTAAATAATCCTTAAACTGGAGTTCATACCCTCTTATCACCTCGGCAGGAACAGGTCGCGGAATAAATTCATCTTCTTCGCCGTCTCTCACAACAGATTCGATATACCCTTCAACTGCTTCCCTCAGTTTCTTCTTAGCGTTTTCTAATGTATCTGCTTCTGTGGCAATATCCAACTCGGGGCAGAGTGCACAGTATACGTCTCCATTTTTTTCAATAATTCCATGAAATATATATTCTCTCATTATGTATTTCCTCGTCAAATTATCGATGCTATAGATAGTTTTAGTCACTATGGCACTTGTCATCATATTAAATAAACTTTGGGGGTAGAACAGCTCTTAGCTCACCCACCTCGTAGCACGAGCACAATCCGTACGTGGCACCCTTTGATCGCACCCCATCGACCTCAGGCGCATCTTCGGAGAGCCACCAACAATCCCGCGCCGCGAAGGCAACGGACCCGCCAACCCGGACCCGAAGGGGACGGGCGCCTCCACGTGCTTGCCCGAAGGCGATACGACCGCAGGCCATCAACAGAAGAGTTGCATAAGCCAAAATCCGTGTAATGCCAGAATACCGCGCCAGACGGTGAGGATGATCTACAGCACCGACCCCGTATCCGTCAGGAGTTCTCCACATGGTAGATCTGATGGGCAGCCACCCGGACACGCAGGCTTCAGATCCTATCCAGGATCTCCATCAGCTCTTCCTTATTCAGCTCCTGCCGGTGCTTCTGGCCCTCCCACATCTTCCTGTAAAAATAGAAATACTCGTAAAGCGCGGGCAGGTCCCTGCAAAATACAACTTTGTGATTTTCCATGACCTGCGCCTTCATGTGGAGTGGAAGCTCCTCAAATAGCCATATATCGTATCTTTTTCCCACTACATCTATGGTCCCATAGATCTCTCTCAAGACCTGCCACATTTCATCTGAGTCTCTCACTTCTGGTGCAACGACACAGATATCTCGATCACTCCTTTCATCAGTCCGATCTTTAGCGCCTGAGCCGAATAACACGACTGCGAGAATTCGATCATCCTCCGCCAAAAAAGCGAAATCTGCCCCTATTCTCTCTTTCTCATCCACTTTTTCACAGCCTCACTAAAGTTGCTCATGGGTACCAAGAGATGTTGTATCGATTTCAAGGCGATTTTATCGTTCAATCCATTGTAATCATGGACCAACCTATTTCTCAAGCCGTTCGCTTCATTCAAAACTTCTCTCAAGCTTTTATCCATTATACCTATCTTAAATAATTTATTTATATTAGTATAATCATCCTTTGGCAGCCTACTTTCATCCTTTAGAATCATGGCGACTACATCTGTTGCTGCCTCAATAACCTCTTGCATGGCCTTATAAACGGCAAGTTTCGTCTTCTTGTCGATATCACCGAAATCTTCTATTTCGCATAACCAAGATCTTATATCCTCAATTCTCTCCTCTATATGTCCTAGCTTGTCGATGTATCTTCGCAGCCGTTCACCATCCATAACGTCCATCTCCTTTATACATACAAATCCTGCATATATAAGTGGCGTCTAATTCTTCGCAATGCTATAGGCCACCCGGATGCGCCACTCCTATCCTCATCAGACCTCGCGCCACCGGTCCCGAGGAACTCATCGACACAGGGCGCGTCTTCGGAAAGCCAACAGCAACAGCAACACCGCGCTGCGATGGCAACGGACACGCCAACCAGGCCAGGTTCTCCCTCTTACCCGAGGATCGATCGGCAATCGTGCTGACCGCGCTCTGCCGGGCCAGGGTCTCGGCCAGGTTCGTGCCAATGAAACCCGCACCACAGGTTATGAAATATTAGCAAAAGTTCGTCTGGAGATCCAGCATCCGCTGCATCCACCAGCTCCTCTTATCATCTCATCAATTCAGATACTGGCAGGGTTTGCCGGTGTACCATCGGTTGATCCTCCGCGGCTGGCGATCTGTTGGTTTCTTGGCTTAAGTGTTTAACTCACCTTTCGGGACTGAGACAAGAGACCGGCCAGTGGGTTGTATTTGTGGGGATCAACAGAATGCAAGAATGCCAGAAGACCTCGCCAGACTGTGGGGATGATCTACAGCACCGATCCTGTATTCATCAAGAGCTCTTCACACGATAGATCTGATAAGCAACTTGTATCGCCGCCGAACCAATCGGGAGGCTGCCACCCGGGCGCAGGCCTCTCTTCCCCAAACTCGCCCACATCGATGACAGCTTTTGCGAACACTGGCCAAGCGGCGGGACCGTCCACCGACCTGGCGTCGACCTGGACCCGGTTCACGAAGGTCCCGCTCCGCAGAGCCTCGGTCTTGTAGACGATCGTCACCGTTCCGAGAGGCTCCATATCGATCAGGTTCCAGGTCAGTACGGCCTCATCGTAAGATGAGGGTGGGATCGAGGCGTTCAGGAACACCACCCCTTCCGGCAGGGTGTCGGTCACCTGCGCCACCCTGGTGCTGTCTTCGAGGTTCCGGATCGTCAGGGCGTACCAGACGACGTTGGACTCGTTTTCGCCCACCTTGGCGGTCTTGGTCACGTGTACCGTCTCGTTGAGACAGCAGGTCAGCCAGTCGATCTCCAGGGCGGAGAAGTTCGTATCGCAGATCCATTTGTCGTTGTACTCGCCGCAGGCTTCCACCTTGTTCACCAGCTCGCCGCCATGGCAATTGGTCACATCGAGCCTCAGGGTGATCGTGGATACGTCGCCGATCGCCAGATGGGTCAGTGTCCAGTTGGCGCTCGTGGACGTCAGCTCCGCGGGCCTGACAGATGCGTTGATAAACTCGGCCGCGGGTGGGAATATGTCCCTCACATAGATGGGACCCAGGGTTCTATCGCCGTCGTTCTCCACGGTGATCGCGTAGGTGGCGATATCTATGATCCTATCCACGTCTTCGCGCCTTCGCGTCTTCGCGTGAGAGATTTACCCCAAAATGATCTCATCGACGAGCCCCATTCCTTCGCGTGCCCCCTACTTTCCTATTCACGCGAAGACGCGAAGTCTTGATGCCAGTCGTATGGATCTATTCGAAGTCTATCAAAGTCAAGCACTTGACCCGAACGTCAATCGGAAAAGATTAATGAACGAATGGGGGGCTTAACCGATCACCAATGAAGAGTGGTCATGCGAGATGATAGAAGAACAATCTCATTCGTGAAATCCGCGTAAATCCGTGTCAGGCGATCGTCTTCAGACACGGATCAACACAGATTTTGGCTCATGCAATTTGTTTGTTGATCGACTGCGGTCATTTCGCCTTCGGGCGAGCAGGGATATGCGCCCGGGGTCGATGGGGTCTTCGGGCGCGGTGTCTGGCGCTGTTGTAGGACTCGCGCCTGGTGGCCTGCGAACCTTGCTGGAGAGAACCTTTGAGATAACCCCCGATCCATGAGGACAACTCTTATATAAATATGGGCTGTGAACTATCCCCAATGAAGAGATTGATCGCCTACGTTTCCGGGAGAGTCCAACAGGCCGGATACAGGTCAAAGGTTGTCATGATAGCAAAGGCACTTAACGTGAAAGGGTCCGTCCAGAACCTTCCCGATGGCAGGGTGAAGGTTATAGCCGAGGGCGAAGAGGCGGACCTTGAGAAGTTTGCGGATGCCCTGAAGATAAACAATGTTATCATCGATGTGACCAATCTCGAAAGGGAATATTTTGGAGCAACCGGAGAGTACGAGGACTTTTACAAGCTTGTCGGAAAAGGGGAGACCGATGAAAGGTTGGATAGGGGCGTCGAGTATCTCAAAGAGCTGGTAGAGGTCACCAGAGATGGGTTCGGTGAGTTGGGGCATAAGATGGACACGATGCTCGACAAGCAGGACATGATGCTTGACAAGCAAGACGTAATGATCGACAAGCAGGACATGGTGCTTGACAAGCAAGACGTAATGATCGACAAGCAGGACATGATGCTTGACAAGCAAGACGTAATGATCGAAAAGCAAGACGTAGTGATCGATGAAGTTCGTGGAGTTAGATACGATCTGAAGCACTACATGGAGAGCAGGTTCGACCGGATCGAGGGTGAGATTGGCGAGATCAAGGGTGCATTGAGAGAGCAAGGTATAATCTAAGCCTTTGCGGTCTATTTTCGTTAGGTGACAAATGAGGGTGAGGATACCTGCTGACCGGGTGGGTTGATAGGCCCGAAGGCGGTGATGAACGGCGGCGCAGGTTTCAGGGCCCGGGAATGTCAGGGGCTCTCTGGCAGATATAAAGAGGGCCGGAGAGATGAGGTATGCGCCCGGGGTCGATGAAGTCTTCGGGACCGGCGGGCGTGGTGTTGTAGGATTCGCGCCTGGTGGCCTGCGAACCTTGCCGGAGAGAACCTTTGAGATGACCCCCGGCCCGTGAGGACAACTCTTATATAAATACATGCTGTGAACTATCCCCAATGAAGAAATTGATCGCCTACGTTTCCGGGAGAGTCCAACAGGCCGGATACAGGTCAAAGATTGTCACGATAGCAAATGCACTTAACGTGAAAGGGTTCATCCAGAACCTTCCCGATGGCAGGGTGAAAGTCATAGCCGAGGGCGAAGAGGCGAACCTTGAGAAGTTTGCGAATGCCCTGAAGATAAACAATGTTATCATCGATGTGACCAATCTCGAAATAGAATATTTTGGAGCAAACGGAGAGTACGAGGACTTTTACAAGCTTGTCGGGAAAGGGGAGACCGATGAAAGGTTGGATAGGGGCGCCAAGTATCTCAAAGAGCTGGTAGAGGTCGCCAGAGATGGGATCGGTCGGATGGATAAGGGGTTCGATCGGATGGATAAGGGGTTCGATCGGATGGATAAGGGGTTCGATCGGATGGATAAGGGGTTCGGTGAGTTGGGGCATAAGATGGACATGATGCTCGACAAGCAAGACGTAGTGATCGAAGAAGTTCGTGGAGTTAGATACGATCTGAAGCAGTACATGGAGAGCAGGTTCGACCGGATCGAGGGTGAAATTGGCGAGATCAAGGGTGCATTGAGAGAGCAAGGTATAATCTGAGCCTTTGCAGTCTATTTTTATTATGTGACGAATGAGGGTGAGGATACCTGCTGACCGGGTGGGTTGATAGGCCCGAAGGCGGTGATGAACCGCGGCACAGGTTTCAGGATCCAATGGCCGGGGTGCCAGGGACACTCGGGCAGAAATAAAGAGGGCCGGAGAGATGGTTTGACTGATCATATCTGGAGGGTATCAGATGGTGGGTCGTGTGGGCGAGTTACTGAAAACCGCTAGCAATCGGCACTTTAATGATTTCAGTGGTAATTAGTTGCTAGCTATCGGTTCTTGGGCTTTATTTCAGTGGCACACACCCACGACCAGATGGTGTATGTAGTCCTGCGTCGAAACAAGGAGTATTCTCATCTTAATGCTCTCCATTACATCCCGTCTTTGACAACCTATATTTT
>DAOG01000047.1 GCA_002501765.1 Methanosaeta sp. UBA204 | reverse complement strand
GCGGAGGGCGCAGAGGAACGCAGAGCATTTAACCATTTATTTCCACTCCGCACCCCTCTGCGTACTTTGCGGTTATATTCCGTGTTTGGTAGGTTAATATTGTCTAATCTAACCTGTCGATAAAATGGTAATCACCGAAAGTCATGTAGTACATAAAGTATAACTTTATGTGCTCAAGTAGATGTGAGCGTAAGCGAACATTTTCTTGTTCCCCCTCCCCGGATCTCAGGGTCTATCATCAGGTTTAATGCTCGATCTACATGTAGACGGAGCGCCTTTGGTCTACAACCATAGGAAAAAGCTAATATGGCATATGTTGACCTTGTTATGCATCACCTCCGAGGAGGGCCAACGATTGAAAGATCATCTTACGCTGGACGACCTAACGACATACGATAAGCGCGTTTTGATGAGGATCGATATCAATTCTCCCATGGAACCGCCTGGAAACATCCTCGACGACAAAAGGTTCAGAGGCCATCTAGATACCCTTCGTGCCCTGGAGGACTCTACCGTGGTACTTTTGGCTCACCAGAGCAGGGCTGGTAAGAAGGACTTTACCACCCTGGAGCCCCATACCAGGCGTCTTTCCAAGCTTCTGCGTAAAGAAGTGCTATATGTGGATGATATATTCGGTTCTCACGCCCGGAAGGCCATCGAGGCTGCGCATCCCGGTGACGTGCTTCTCCTGGAAAACACCCGTTTCTACTCGGAGGAGACCATCAACCGCAGTCCCGAAGAGCATGCAAAAAGCCACATGGTACAGCGTTTGTACCCCCTGTTCGACATCTTCGTCAACGATGCTTTTGCGGTATCCCACCGGTCTCATCTCTCGGTGGTGGGTTTCACAGAGGTTCTGCCCAGCGCCGCAGGCCTCCTCATGGAGAAGGAGATCCGGGCCCTGGACAAGGGGGTCAAGGGTGATGAGCACCCGTCGATCTTTGTTTTGGGGGGCACCAAGGCCGACGACTCCATAAAGGTTATCCGGAACGTCTTCGAGCGGGGTGGTGTCGACCAGGTGCTTGTCACCGGCGTGGTGGCTACCGTCTTCCAGATGGCCGCGGGGATGGACGTCGGGGTGAAGAATAAATTGTTTGTGACCGGTCTGAATTACTCCGACCAGGTAGCGGTGGCCAAGGCTCTCTTGGAGAAGTACCCCGGCAAGGTCGTGATCCCCAAGGATGTAGCCCTGGACCAGGATGGAGACCGGTTAGAGGTGGCGGTGGATAAGATCCCCGCGAACCTGCAGATCGCCGATATCGGTCTGGAGACCATCGTAGACTTCTCCCAGCGGATAAGAGGATCCAAGATCGTGGTTCTGAACGGGACCACGGGGATATTCGAGCAGAAAAAGTTCGCCCTGGGGACCTCCGAGATACTGAAGGCAGCAGCCGATGCCTGTTTTTCCATCGCAGGGGGTGGCCACACCAGCGCCGCCATCGAGCAGCTCGGTCTGGAGTCCCGGTTCTCTCACGTGAGCACCGGCGGTGGTGCTTCCATAACCTATCTTTCGGGCGAACCCCTGCCGGGCATAGAGGCGTTGAAGAGGGCTGCCCGGATGCACAGAAGTTAGGTCAACGTCCCTCCAGAACCTCCAGAACCTTATTTTTACACTCGGCTAGGAGCTTCGCCGGCGAGCCAACCGCTTCCAGGGCGGCCGCCCCCTTGTGCCCTCCCCCGTCGCCGTCGTGTGCCTTGCCCACGCTCCTGAGGATAGCTGCCAGGTCCAGACCGGCCAGGACGGCCCTGCGCCGGGCTCTTCCGCTGATCCTGCAGACGTCTCCATGTCTTCCACCCACGAAGGCGACGTCGGCGCCTAAGCTCATCAGGCTCATGGCCGAAGAGCTTTCGAAGGAGCTGACCTTGGAGGTCGCTACGATCCAGTCATCGATCCAGTCTATCTTCGCCCTGCGCGCGGCTTTCAGGATAGCGATCCTCCTGGAGACGTTGGTAGGTTCCCGGGATAGGATCTCCAGGGCGTCGCCGTACTCCACATCACAGCTATCCAACACCTCGGCCACGACCCGAAAGGACCCAACTCTGGCGTGCTTGAACCTTCCCGTATCGGTGATTATGCCCGCCAGCAGGCCGAGCGCCATGTTCCTGGATACCTCGATCCCGTTCTCCACCAGTATCCTCCAGACGATCTCGGCGCTGGAGTCGACCGGTCTCTGGATGTAGAAGGTCGCTCCCCCGATCAGGTCCTCGTCCCGGTGGTGATCCACCACCGCGTAGCCTCCGAGAACCGGGTTGCCGATCTGCAGGCCCACCGAGGTATCCACCACCACAACAAAATCGTAGCCTGCTGGAGAGGGATCGATGATGATATCTCCATCGATGTACTCTGACAAGCACGATCCCGCTCTGCTTATGCCGTCGACGGCACCCAGGTCTCCACCAAAAGCCTGCTGGAGCGCGAACCCGCTGCCTATGGCGTCGGGGTCTGCGTTCCGGTGACAGAGATAGAGGACGTTATCGTACTCGTGGATCCGGGATCCAAACTCCGCCTCTCGAACCTGCATGTTGCTGCCATGTGCATCGATGGTAGAAAAAGTTGTTTCCGGTCCGAACCCTGTGGTAGAGCCGATGAGCGGTAATAATATGCATTTAATGAATAGAATGCCTGTAATATTCAAATGGAAGTACAGGCGGGATGAGATAGTTGGTGATATTAAAGTATAAAACATGTATATTAAATTGGTAGCGGGGAGTAGATTTGAACTACTGATCTACGGGTTATGAGCCCGTCGGGATTTCCTGACTACCCCACCCCGCTATAAGGGACTGAACGCAGGTACCTCTGACAAGACGCTCCCATATAAATGTTACGCCCAGCCGCCGTCGGTTCGGGTCGGTGTACTTTGAATTTTATTTTAGTACATCAAGTATACCTTTATGTGCTCAAGTAAATGTGAGCGTAAGCGAACATTTTATTGTTGCAGGTGTCGAGGGTCACGGCGGTGTGTCCTGCGACGCTCGTATTTTCAAGAGACTGTTCGTCCGAGATGGGATGTCGATGTGGTGGTCTGGAGTCTAGACCACCGGAGGCTGGTGGGGGCACGAAGACTCGCGATCGACCGTCTGGAATAACATACTCCGCTCAGACCGCCTCTCCAGAACCTCCCCGAAGAAGATCCGGAGAGGACTACTTCTGGAGAGGACTGTCGTCACTCCCCCATCCCACAGATCTCCTCACATCTCATCTCTGCCGGGTACCCGGTATAGTTGAACCCCCATTCGGGCAGCTGCCATCCGGGCGGCGGTCTCATCTCAGTTTCGAACTTGCCGATCACCACGACGGCGTTCGCATAGACGGGCTGGATCATTGCACCGCCGAACGAATACGCCTCGATCCTGGCCCTGTTCACGAATGTCCCGCTCCTCTGAGCCTCGGCTATGTATTCTATTACTATCCATTCTCCCGCCGGTATATCGTTGAGCGTCCAGGTCACCACACCCAACTCGTACGACTCCGGCTCGACCGACGACCCCAAAAATGTCATGCCCTCGGGAAGGTCGTCCACGACCCGAGCCACCATCGTATCGTTGGCCAGGTTCTGTACCGTCAACCTGTACGACACGATGTTCGGCAAGACCGGATCCACGCTCGCGGTCTTGCTCACGAAAATCTCCCTCGGACAGCATGACAACCAGTCGACCTCCAGCACGGAGAAGTTCCTGGCAGTCACCTTCTTGCCATCGACCTCGGCGGTGACCTCCACACGATTGATCAGCTCGCCGACGTACTCGGTCATATTTAGCTTGAGATCGATGATCGCCTCACCGCCGACCGGCAGGTTCACGAGATCCCATTCGGCATACGTAGACGTCAGCACCATTGGTCTTGCAGACGCTGCGATAAAGACCGTTCCCGGCGGGAAGGTATCCACCACGGATACCGGCGTCGTCCCGTCCCCTAACATCTTGTTCCCATCGTTCAGGATGGTTATGGTGTAGTTCAGGATGGTAGACCCAGGTCCTTCGAAATCACCCACCTTGGTCACCGTGACATGCGGACGGTCGTACCTGGGTATACCGCTGATATGGACCTTCCTGGTGACACCGTAATCCCCGATGTAAACCTCGTCCAGATCGAGCATCACCTTCTCGAACGGCTCCGCCGAGCTGTTGGCGAGGAACGTTCTGTACCGAGCCCTGCCCGAGAACTCCGCTTCGGTATCCATCTGGTTCAGCCCCGAGGCTATGGTCTCCTTCTTCAAACGATTGGCATAGGTATACTCTTCGCCGATGAAACTGGTCTTCTCGACCTTGGACCACATCCCCTCTTTCCACTTCAGAGATTGGTTCAGATCCACACCGGCAATCAGGCTCTTGTTCGAAGGTCCATGAACCAGGCTAATGTCCTTGGCCATGTAGTTGGTATGAGTCCTGATCATCTCGTCGGACTCGTAAGATCCGGTACCGTATTCGTAACTCTTCTGGCTGTCCTTGACCCGTCTTTCGCCAGCCACGAACCCTGTACCCGTAGCAGACGAATCGTACTTCACGCTGGACCCGTACTCGTCGATCTTCTTGTAGACCCGGAAGCTCCCCGTATAGTCATCTCTCGACTCGAATATGGGCGTATCCCCGGCCGTGGCGTTGGGATCGGCCTTCTTGAGAACCCCGATATGACCCATCCCGTCGAAGGTCACGTCGACCTCCAGGGTGGACCCGTTCTTGTCCAGCTCTATCCGAGAATTACGGTCTATGCTGGTGGCGTGGTGGTACATCTCGCTTATGGACGCCCCGGTCACCCTGTTCTTGGCACAGGCCTTCTCGGCCCACGGGGATGAGTAGTACACGGTCCGGTTCCTGTACAGCCCCAGGCTGGTGGGCGCATAGGTCGCAGAGACGTCCTTCTCCATGGAGATGGACTTGTTCTCCGTGAGCATCCTTATCTGCTCCTCGGTATCGTATTCGCCACTGCCGTGCTCGCGGGTGTGGAGCTCGGTGCCGGGCTCGCCTACAGTCACCAGCTCGCAGTCATAATCCAGCCGATCTCCGGTATCATTATCGTATACGTAAACACAGTTGTTGAGACCATAATATGGCGGCGCGGTAGAGTAGTCGCTAGCTACCTTGACGAACCCCACACCTGAGACGCCATGGTCCATATCGAACTCAAGGTCCTGCATCTTCGGGGCCTTCACCACCAGGGTGATGTTCACGCACACTCTCGGAGACATATTACCAAGGCTCCAGTTCTGCCAGTTCCTACCCCTAGGAACATCCGTCGGTGGATCTGCAGATACGAACTCCACATCCCGGCTGAAGACGTCGTTAACCACCACGTTATTCCACTGTATTGGTGGACAGATCTCTATTATGTAGGTGATCTCATCCCCACGCCTGACCGACTTCTGCAAGGCGGTCTTGTTCACCGCCGGCCCAATCCTATCGATGAGGACGACCTCGGCATCATCGGTACCGTTCACCTCATTTTCCTGAGGATCGATGCCCACAACGGTAGCGTTGTTCACCAGGGGACCTGGCAGGTCCTCGAAGAGGACGGTATAGTTCGCTGTTCCCGTCGTCACCTCGCCCGGCTCCAGGGTCGTCCTGTTCAGCACGGGTCGTGTGGGTGAGTTACTGAAAACCGCTAGCAATCGGCACTTTAATGATTTCAGTGGTAATTAGCTGCTAGCTATCGATTCTTGGGCTTTCTTTCAGTGGCATTCACCCACGACCGGATTTTTGATTATCATAACTAATTGATAGCCTTAGTGTTGGTTATCGTTAAGATGAAAAGACGGCTACTGTGATATCAGCCGTCGACAAAATTTCGGATGGAACCCTTCAGAACCGGCACCGAAGGAGGCCTAACTACCCTAAGATACGCTTATCAACTGAGAATCAACTGAGACAAAAATCGCGATATATCAAAGGTTCTGGGTAGTAGGTTCAGCAAGTATTCTCTTTTTCAAATCTGCCTTTCTCAGTATCGTCTTCCCGTTTCATCGCCTCTTTGGCCAGCCTGATGGCGCAGAACTCGCTGCACATGGTGCAGGTATCCAGTTCCACTCCCCGGCGATGTCGGATCTGGCGCGCCTTCTTGGGGTCGATGGCACACTCGAACTGAGCAGGCCAGTCCAGCTCGTTCCTGGCAACGGCCATCTTCCTGTCCCAAGCGCGGGCTCTGTCCTTGACCTCGGACTTGGCCAGGTCTGCGGAATGTGCCGCGATCCTGGTGACTATGGTACCTTCCACGATGTCTTCTTCGGTGGGCAGGTCCAGGTGCTCGCTGGGCGTGGTGGCGCAGAGAAAATCGGTGCCGTACATCCCCGCGATCGTCCCTCCTATGGCCGCGGTTATATGATCGTAGCCGGGGGCGATGTCGGTAACCACAGGACCCAGCAGATAGAGGGGCGCGCCATCGGTCACGTACTTCATGGCCTTCACGCTTGTCTCGATCTCGTCCGCAGGAACGTGTCCGGGCCCTTCCACCATGGCCTGGATCCCCGCTTCTCTGGCCCGATCGACCAGCTCGCCCAGCATTATGAACTCCATGTACTTGGCCCGGTCGCTGGCGTCTTCGATGCATCCCGGTCTCAAGCCATCACCCAGGCTCAGGGTCAGCTCGTACTCTCTGGCGACCTCCAGCAGATAGTCGTACTCGGCATAGTAGGGGTTCTCTTTGCCGGTCTCGCTCATGTACTTCAGCGATAGGGAACCGCCCCTGCTCACAACCCCCATGATGCGATGGCTTCTCTTGAGACGCTCGAAGGAGTTCAGGTTGACCCCCACGTGCACGGTCACGAAGTCCACACCGTCCTTGGCCTGCTGCTCCAAGGCATTGAAGAGACCCTGTGACGTCAGATCCTCCTCGACCGCGGCCTGGTAGATAGGAACTGTGCCCACGGGCACGGTCACAGACTCCAGTATCTTCCGCCTGATCAGGTCCAGATCGCCTCCTGTGGAAAGGTCCATCAGGGTGTCAGCACCTGCCTTTACGGCAGCCATCGCCTTTTTCACCTCGGCGTCGGGCTCGGCCAGATCCTGGGACGATCCCAGGTTGACATTCACCTTTGTGGTTAGGGTCTCGCCTATGCCCAAAGGCTCGACGTCCCTTCGGATGTTCTTGGGTATGACCACCCTGCCACTGGCCACCAGCCGCCTCAGCTTATCCGGCTCGATCCCCTCTTTATCGGCGACCAGCTTTATCTCCTCGGGGATGCGCCCCCTTCTTGCTTCTTCCATCAGAGTCATGGTACCAACTAGCATCTTGTAATAGCTGCATTTTTTTGATTGTATATATTGTACAACATTGTATACCCAGAGTAAACCCGGCCGAAGGGAGGATTTCCTCGTGAGATCTATCATCATGGTTGGAGTGCATAAGGTTAACGGCATGCAAGACCTGCCCGAAGATCGCGTCTTCGATAAGGGTAAATGGACGGAGGACCTAGTAGTACAGGATGGCGACTATCAGCGATCCGGTCCATGGGTATGTGAAGCTCGACGACCTGGCTCTCGACCTGGTGGACACGCCCCAGATGCAGCGCTTGAGATGGATCAAACAGCTGGGTCTGACGAACCTGGTCTACCCCGGCGCCAATCACACCAGGTTTGAGCACAGCCTGGGCGCCTTTCACCTGGCGAGCTGCCTGGCCCATCACCTGGAGCTGGACCGAGAGGAGCAGCAGGAACTTCGCGCAGCAGCTCTCCTCCATGACGTGGGTCACGGCCCACTTTCTCACGTCACCGAGTCGGTGCTCGCAACCTACCTGAGAAGAGATCACGAGAACGTGAACGACCTGCTGAGGAAGAATGAGCTGGGAGAGGTCTTGGACACCTGGGAACTGGACCCTGCCCGGATCCAACGGCTGATCAAGGGCGAGACCTCCCTGGGCCAGATAGTAAACAGCGAGATGGACGTGGACAGGATGGACTACCTGGTACGCGACGCCCATTACACCGGAGTTGCCTACGGGGTGATTGACTACCAGAGGCTGATAGAGATGATGAAGATCTACAGAGGCCAGCTGGTCGTCGAGGAAGGCGGGATCCACGCCGCAGAGTCTCTTTTGGTCTCCAGGCTGCTCATGTATCCTACCGTCTATTACCATCATGTCTCCAGGATCGCCCAGTCCATGATCAAAAGCGGCATCTTGTGCCTGATAGAAGAGCACGGTTGCGATCCCGGAGCGATCAAAGATATGTGCGACCTGGATCTGATATCGGCGATGTCCTCTGCAGGCGGTTACCCTTTCGAGATCGTGGATCGTATCAGGTCGAGGAGACTCTTCAAACGGGCGGTCTATGTGGGCAGAGAGGGGTTTGAGTCTTCGGTCGTATCCCGGGAGAACGAGAAGCGGATCGCCGCGGAGATCGCCGAAGAGGCAAAAGTGGACACCAGGTACGTGCTCGTGGATAGACCTCATCTGCCCCGGGTAGCAGAGGGGAACGTGTCTGTCCTGGTCGACGGGGAGGTCAGGAGCCTCAGGGAGGTCTCGCCTCTGGCCACAATCTTGGAAAGAGCCCACCATGCGGCCTGGAGGCTGGGCGTCTACACCACCGAGGAAGACCGGGAACGGGTGGGGAGAGCCGCCAGAAGCTGCCTCAATATCAAGAGAAACCCTATCCAGAAGACCTTTGCCGAGATCTGAAGGACCGCGCGGTTAACTTTAAGATCGAATAGATCGTGGGTGAGATAGATGGTGATAGCAGACAATAGACTGATAATCAAAACGGTTCAGACCATGAACCAGCACCTCCCCGGCAAGAGACGGAAGCTCACCGAACTGCTCAAAGAGGAGAAGCCGGGGGTCCGGGGAAAAGACAGTACATTTTACATAATCGACAAGGTCGAGCTTGATCTCATATCGAACGTTCTTCCCAGGTACCTTTGGGACAGGTTGAGGTTGCCCATACTGATAGAGATGGCCCCTCAGTACGGGAGCGGCACGGCCCGGATACGGGGTGAGGCTGAGTGCGTGGTGGTGAACAAGCTGCTGGAGACGAAAAGGGGCGACGAGAAGTTCATGTTGATATACATGCCCGAGGTCAGGATACTGAGACGGAAACTCCCCACCACGACCCAGTACGCCTTCGTCACCAGTCTGAGGTGACCGCATATTTTATAGGATGTGGACAACCTTCGGGATAATAGGAGGTTCGATAGATATGGCAGAGAATACGCTCTCCGAGGGTGTGAGGCTCTTCGAGGAGAAGATGGCCAGAGACCTGTATAAGGAAGCCGCAAAGATAAGAGAGGACTGCTCCTTGCCCCTGGACATGCTCCAGGAGGCCGTCACCAGGGCCTACAAGAAGAATATGATTCAAGGCGAGTACTCCGTGGCGGCAGCGCTGGCAAAGCTGTACGATCTCTCCGAGAACATGATCACGGATGCTGCGATCCGGTCGTTCCAGAGAAAGGTGGACGGAGAGCACTACAAGGCCGCGGCAGAGTATGCCAAGGAGTTCAACCTCCCGCCGGAGATGGTCAGGGATGCCGCGACTCAAGCCTTCAACAAGAGCATGAGCTTCGGGTTGCACAAGAACGCGGCGGAGATCGCAGACCAGTTCGATCTTCCCGAGAGCATGAAAAAAGAAGCTGCAGAGATGGCCTATTCCAAACACATGGAGTCCGGTCTCTACAACAAGGCTCTGAAGATCGCCCTGAAGTACAAACTTCCCGAAGAGCTGGTCCATGAGGCCGAGGCCAAGGCGAAAGGACGCAAGTGATACATGACCGACGTTCTTCTCTCCATAGGAGGATCCGACTCTTCCGGAGGGGCGGGCATCCAAGCCGACGTCAAGACCTTTTCCGTTCTGGGTGCCCACGGCGTTTCCGTCGTCACGACGGTCACCGCCCAGAACACCATGGGCGTGAGATCCATCTTCGGACTCGGCCGGGAGGCGGTCTCCGCCCAGCTCGATGCGATCCTGGAGGACTTCTCCATAGGGTATGCCAAAACAGGCATGCTCCATTCGGCAGATATCGTCTCTTTGGTCGCAGATAGGATAGAGGATGCAAAGATCAAACTCGTGCTCGATCCGGTGATGGAAGCCGAGGCCGGTGGTCGTCTCCTGGACAAAGAAGCGGTCGAGGTGCTGCGCCGGAGGCTGGTGCCCCTGGCCAGGGTTGTCACCCCCAACATCTTCGAGGCGGAGGCGCTGTCCGAAGTACCGGTGACGGATGAAGAGAGCGCCGAGAAGGCCGCGAACGCGATCCTCCGTCTCGGTGCAGAAGCGGTGATCGTCACCGGCGGTCATCTGGAGGGTCCGGACATTCTCATGGAGGGCAACCGGGTCCGGCTAATCGGTGGAGAGAGGGTGAGCGGAGGCGGCCATGGCGTGGGTTGCACCTACTCTGCAGCTATCACCGCCTTTCTGGCCCGGGGACTGAGTCTGGGCGAGGCCGCATCCAGAGCCAGAGAGTTCGCTGCGGCATCCATATCCAGAAGTCACCGGGTGGGCAGAGGCGCCTCGCCCGTGAACCAGGCGGGCAGGCTCGTGGAAGACGCTGAACGATTCTTTGTCCTGACCGAGGTTGAGAGGGCGGTCGTCTCGCTGATGGAAGATTCTTCGCTTCGCATCCTGATCCCGGAGGTAGGGTCCAACGTAGGCATGGCCATCTCGGCAGCGACAGGTTCCAGAGACGTGGCCGCCGTGGAAGGGCGGCTGGTGAGAGCAGGCCAAAAGGTGCACCGGTCGGGATGCGTCCGGTTCGGTGCCAGCGATCACGTTGCCAGGATCATCCTGGCGGCCATGAGCTTTGATTCGAAGATCAGGGCCGCCATGAACATCCGGTTCGACGGGGCCGTCCTGGAGGTATGCGAGGACCGGGGCCTCAAAGTGGCCAGTTTCGATAGGATGGAAGAGCCTACCGGGGCCGATACCATGAGCTGGGGCACACGGCAGGCGATCAGAGAATACGGATCGGTGCCGGAGGTGATCTGGGATGCTGGTGGTGTAGGAAAAGAACCCATGATCCGGCTTCTGGGCGTCACGGCAGGTGAGGTCTCGACCCTGGCGATCCGGATATCGAGAACTCTGGACGGCAATCTATAAATCAAAGTTTGATCCTAGAAATGCTGTTTTCTCGAGCTGGAGTGTTTTGTCATGGGAAGCGTGAAGCCTAGTTATATAAAAAATTTTGCAATGGAGCTGCTAAAAACCCACGAGCAGTCCTTTAGCACCGACTTCGAACAGAACAAACTGTTGGTAGCGGAGTACACCGATATCGAATACAAGACGATCGCCAACCGAGTTGCAGGTTACATTACCCGTATTAAGTCTAAGTCCAAAGGAGTGTAAGTCAGATGTTCGAAGGTGTACTGCCAGCCATCATTACACCTTTCAAGGAAGAAGGCGAGCTGGACGGGGAGGGACTCCGGAGGAACATAGAGCTTCTCGGAGAGGCCGGTGTCTCTGGTGTGGTTCCCTGTGGTACGACCGGCGAGTCTGCCACACTATCCTTCGAAGAGCACAAGATGGCGGTAGAGATCGCAGTCGACTGTTCCAAGGTGAAGGTGGTAGCGGGCACGGGCTCGAACAACACCACCGAGGCAGCGGAACTGACCAAACATGCCGAGGACGCCGGTGCAGACGCGGCTCTCCTGATCACGCCCTACTACAACAAACCCAACGAAAAAGGTATGTTGTCCCATTATAGGTACGTGGCAGAGAGCTGTGACCTCCCGTTGATACTTTACAACGTCCCTTCCAGGACGGCAGTCAACCTGAGGCCTGAGCTGGTCGCGGAGCTTGCTAGGATCGAGACCGTGGTCGGCATCAAAGAGGCCAGCGGCGACCTATCCCAGGTCTCGAAGATCATCGAGCTGACCAGGGACGAGGAGTTCATAGTCCTCTCTGGCGACGACAACCTGACCCTGCCCATAATGTCACTGGGGGGATCCGGCGTGATATCGGTAGTTGCCAACGTAGCCCCTAAAAAGATGATAGCTCTGACGGATGCCATGCTCAGGGGCGACCTCGAAAAGGCCAGAAAGGTTCACTTCCAGATCGCACCCCTGATAAGGGCCATGTTCCTGGAGACAAACCCCATACCGGTTAAGACCGCCTGCCGGATGATGGGGCTGGCTGCCGGTCCTATGAGGCTCCCTCTGGCTTCCATGTCCGAAGAGAACGAGCTGGTTCTGAGAGAGACCCTGGATGCACTGGGCGAGTTCAGATGAAGACGAAGATAGCGATCACCGGTGTGCGCGGGCGCATGGGCAAGATGATAGTTGACGAGCTGGCGCGCGTCCCCGATCTGATGCTGGCGGCGGGCTTCGACCTGGAAGGTGTGGGCGAACTCATCGACGATGTGACGGTCACCGATGCCGCCCATCTCACGGATACCCTGGCGACGATTAGACCCGATGTCTTGATAGACTTTACCACCGCCTCTGCCGTTGTGGAGAACGTCAGGGCCGCGACAGACCTGGGCATCAACCTGGTGGTAGGAACCACGGGGTTCTCGGATCAGGACCTGGATACGATGAAGAGCCTGATCGATGGACGGGCGGCTGCGGTGATATCGCCCAACTTCAGTGTTGGGGTGAACGTCTTCTGGAACATAATCGAGGTGGCGGCCCGGGCTCTCCGGGGCTACGACATAGAGGTGATCGAGGCCCACCACAGAGGGAAGATGGACGCTCCCAGCGGTACCGCCGAGGCTGCCGTGGATATACTGACCAGGGCCATCGAGATCGACCGGGATAGCGTGGTCTACGGCAGAGAGAAGGGCACTAGACTGCGCGGTGAGGAGATCGGGGTGCATGCCCTCAGGGCAGGGGACATCGTGGGCGATCATACCGTCCTCTTTGCGGGCCCTGGCGAACGGCTGGAGATCAGACACCAGGCTCACAGCAGACAGGCCTTCGCCAGCGGGGCGGTCAGGGCCGCCAGATGGATCGTGGGACGGCCGCCGGGGATCTACAGCATGAAAGACGTGTTGATCCAGAAGAAGCCGTGACCGGATGTGCAAGATCGAGCAGGGGAGTCGTCGCCTCCATCTCCAGGGAACGAAGATCGAGCCGACGTCATTGGAGGAAAATTTCGTAGGTTTCTGCGAGAGGTGTGGTGGGGAGCTTCTGAGTACAGCCTATTACCGGTCGGGAGGGGGCTGGTTGGTGGCTGCCTGCTGCGAAAGATGCGGCCACATGCTCCTGATAAAGTACGACCGGTCCTGGGAATGGCAGGGTGATTCGGCGGCGGAAGTGATCGAACCGAGACCCACGAGTTTGTCCTATCTGCCCAGGGAACAACTGGAGACGGTATTCTCTCCCGCGGAGCTCAAGGCCATGGAGGCTTGTGAGAGGGATGAGACCTACGTCCGCCAGAACCTATCCAGGGCCAGGGTCAAGTACGATAAGTTCGAGAGGCTCTTCGGTCAAAGGATAGAGATCTGATCAATAGAAGCATGTCCCAGAGAGAGAAGAGAATTGGCTGGGCGGCGGAGGTCCTGGGTCTGCCGGAGACGGCCACCATGGAGAAGATAAAAGAGAGCTACAGAGACCTGGTGGTCAGATGGCATCCCGATACCTGTGACGGTGGTCCTGAGCTCTGCAGAGATATGATCCAGAGGATCAACCAGGCTTACGAGATAGTCATCAGGTACTGCCGGGATTACGAGTACTCCTTTCGGGAAGAAGAGATCGAGAAGGCGGAGAAGAGAGCAGACTACCAGAGATGGTGGAGAGAACGTTTCAGCGACGATCCCATCTGGGGCGGGACGAAGAAGAGACGTAGATAGATGACCGTCACCATAGGTAAAGGCAGAACGTCACCTATAGCCGAGCAGCAGACCTAAAAAGGTTCCGATGGGTGCTGGTCTGGACACAGCCCCATTCAGAATATCATGGCTAGAACGTAGAGCGGCAACATGAACATTACTAAGAACCCTACAATCATCAGTATAATTGCTATACCATTATCTCCCATAAATATCCTCCTCAATGATTATCTTCCAGTTGGTGATGTAGTTGGGTAGAGGTTATATTAATTACTATCGGGACCCGGTCGGGGTACCTGGTCTCTTCTGACGCCCATATCTTTAACTATCTTCGACAAAGAGGACGTAATCGTGCGATCTATCCAGAAGACCGGTACAAAAGAGCTGAGAGGCAAGCTGGATAACAGTAGGATCTCGGGAGCGAAGTACGTCTTGCTCCGACCAGCAGGATATCCTTTGAAGAGCCTCTTTCAGGACAGTCCCGAGGTCTCGAACTCTCGTCTTTTCGAACGATATGCCAGAGAACAGTGGTACGGCGAGGTCGTGAAGCCTGGATGTTACCTCTTCGATAGGAGGCTTTACCCGGACTTCGCCTTCCAGGTGGTGAGGGCTTACCCCAGAGTCTCCATAGTTGGGTCTGATACCAATATCGTGGTGGAGAAGAAGAAGATATATGCGAAGAAGATCGAGAGCGACGTTACCTTCGATGACGTGGTGGGCCAGGACAGCGCCCGGCGCAAGATGAGGGTCGTCGAGAAGTTCCTGACCGAGCCCGAGAAGTTGGGGAAGTGGGCGCCCAGGAATATTCTCTTCTACGGGCCCTCGGGCACCGGCAAGACCATGATGGCCAAGGCCCTCTCACGAGAGACGAAGGTACCCATGATGCCCATAAAGGCCACCACCCTGATAGGGGAGTTCGTGGGTGAAGGGTCCAGACAGATACATGGTCTCTACAAGAGTGCAGAGGATATTGCACCCTGCATAATCTTCATAGACGAGCTCGATGCCATTGCCCTGGATCGGAGATACCAGGATCTCCGGGGCGACGTCTCGGAGATCGTCAACGCCCTCCTCACCGAGATGGACGGCATACACCGCCGGAAAGGCGTCTGTACCATCGCTGCCACCAACAAGATCGAGTTTTTGGACAGCGCCATAAGAAGCAGGTTCGAGGAAGAGATCATCTTCAACCTGCCTAACGAAGAGGAGAGATACCTGATCCTCGATAAGAACGTGATCACCCTTCCCCTGGAGATGGAGCGGCTGGACCTGAAGGCTATATCCAGGAAGACCAAGGGGTTCTCGGGAAGAGATCTGGTGGAGAAGGTGCTGAAGGTGGCCCTTCACCATGCTATCATAGATGATTGCAAGATCGCTCAGGTCCATCTGGAAGAGGTGGTCCAAAACGTAAAGAAAGACCTCTTGAAGCCGCCTGCAGAGATGTTCACCTAGTGTCGAGTCATGCGTAAAATATCGTATCATGCACTCGTCATTCCCACGAAGGTGGGAATCCAGTTGGACCCTCAATCGAGGCTACTTGTATTTTATATGTTTTGTAAATATATCTGACGCCCCCACTACCTACTGTTATCGATTGTATCTATAATGTGACATTGTCAAGTTACTCGAATCGGTCTATGAGGCAGTCCTTGTGTGTGTGCTTGAAGAGTGCGGGTGGAACGTCAAGTGTATGTTGCTTTTGACTTCAATAACATGCATTTCGACGAGAGGGACTTCGC
>DAOG01000100.1 GCA_002501765.1 Methanosaeta sp. UBA204 | reverse complement strand
TTGGTCAAGTGCGTAAGTCCTAGACATAAGAGACGTCGAAGGAGACAAAGAGACTGGTATCAGAACCATGCCTGTGCTCCTGGGGACCAGGAAGACTACGATTATACTTTTGGTCATGAACAGTACACGCTTGTTCTTGCTGACCTTTGTGGAAGCTGAGATTAGACTACTAATGGCGGCGCTGATCTTATATGGATATGTCTATATTCTCTACTTCAGAAAAAGAAGGAGCCCATTACAGCTGGACTTTTTCGTTGATGGGGAGTGGATGCTGGCGTCTATTCTCTTCCTTCTTTGGTTTTAGCCTGCATTCTGTGTAGTGTCCCGAAAAGATTTCGCAACCGATTTAAGTCTGAGCACCAGGCTCTGGATATGAAGTTGAACGGACGGAAGATCCACTGAATCACTCGCCAAAAGAAGAAGGGGGTGGCATCAAAAGAGATTGCTCGTGATATGAAGGTATCTCGTAGAAGGGTGGAGCAGGTGTGGAAATACCACCGGGATCACGGGAAAGAGCCCATCATCGACCGGAATCAGACGCGGCCGAAGAAATCCTACAATCCGGTGGAGGTCCTTATCGTCAAGGAAGCGCACGAGCGTCTTAAGTTTGGGGCTCGAATGCTCGATGTGGTCGGCAGTGCCTTTTCAATAGGTTGATGTTTTTTACAATTCGTAGCTCTTACTTTTATTTATCCAAAATCATTTTTCATAGCAATCTCAGCAAGTTCACTATTCGTCCGTCAAATACGAACCACCACCGCCAATACACCGGATCCATGTGACAGCTCGACGATATCGCGGACCAAACCTCTCCGATCACCCCCCCGCGATCCTCTCGATCTCTCGCTTCAGGATCATGCTCACCAGGGCGCCGTCGGCCTTACCCCGCAGCTCCTTCATCACAACACCCATCAGAGGACCTTGTGCTCTCTCGCCGTGCTCCCTGATAAAATCTTCTCTCTCGGCCACCATCTTGCGAATCAGAGACTCGACCCGATCCTGGTCGGCGCCGACCAGGCCCGCCATCCGGGCGGCCTCCTCTGCCGATGCCTGCGGGTTCTCGGCCATGGCCTTGAGCAGCTCGGGAAGACCTTCTTTGGCCACTCTTCTCCCGGAAACCAGGGCGAAGCAGTCGAGGTAATGTTGATCGGACAGGTCGGCCACGGGAACGCCCTCTCTGGCCAGCTCCCTGGGAGTGGCTTCCAGGGTCCTGACCACCAGGGCGGGCGCGAGCGAGAAGGTCTGGAAAACCTCTTCGAAGAGCCGGTACTGAGGAGATCCTGCCATCAGGCGAGCCAGCTCGGGGTTCAGTCCGCAGTCTTGCTCGTACCGCGCCGCGCGCTCGTCGATGAGCTCGGGCAGCTCCAGGCGGTCTATCATATCATCTGTGATGACCACGGGCGGCACGTCGGTCTCCGGGTACATCCTGGCCGACCCCGGCAGGGGCCTCATATAATCCGACGTTCCCAGGGGAAGGGCGCGCCTGGTCTCCTCCGGCACCCCTTCCAGGGCCTCTCTTGCTCTCACCAGGACCGCGGTCATCGCCGCCTCTGCCCTATCGAGCGGCGCGGCCACCATCACCACACAGTCGTCTCTTCCGGCAGAGAGTTCGGCTCTGAGCGTCTCTACTTCTTCCCCGGTGATACCGTAGGCGGGAAGCTCGTCGGTATGGAATATCCCGCCCACACCGGCCCGCTTCGCCCGGTCGGAGATCTCCGAACCCAGACGCCTCCCCGGCTGGATCTCCTTGCCAACCAGACCGTCGAAGCCGTCCAGCCTGACCGCCAGGGCGGACCCTCCTCTATCCAGGGCTCTGCGGATTACCTTGGAGCCGGTATCGGCAAAGATGCCGGTGACGTCCGATGTGCCGTCTTTTACCCGGGCGTTTCTCTTGACCAGCTCGTCTTTTATCTCCAGAAGTCTGACCTGTCTTTGGACCTCCAACTCCACGATGGTATCGATCAGGTTGAGGTCCTGGACGCCCTTCAGCTCCACCCGGGCTCCCGCCTTTATGGAGACGTTGACATCCTGGCGGATGGTGCCCAGACCCCGTTTGACCCTGCCCGTAGACCGGAGGATCATGCCCAGCTGCCGGGCCACCTCTTTGGCGTGCTGGGGTGAGACGATATCCGGAGCGGTGCAGATCTCCGCCAGAGGGATGCCCAGCCTGTCCAGGGAGTAGACCACCTCGTCGCCCCGGTCATCGATGATCCTGGCCGCTTCTTCCTCCAGACAGATGGTGTCCATCCCCACTCTGCCGCAAGAAGTCTCCAGGTAGCCCTCCGAGGAGATGCAGGCCGTCCTCTGGAAACCGGCCGTGTTGGACCCGTCGATCACGATCTTGCGCATGGTGTGAACCTCGTCCACGATCTGCATCTTCAGGATCTTGGATACGATCAACGCGACGTCGAGAGCCTCGCGGTCCAGCTCGCATGGGGGCTCCTCGTCCGCCTCCACCAGACAGGTGGTATCGTAGGATTTGTAGATGAACTTACGAGAGACAAGAACCTCTTCCAGGGCGGCCCTATCGATCTCGCCGAGTTCGCTTCTGGCCGGACGGAGGTACCGTAGGAACTCCAGGTTCGAGTCCTCCACGTCTCTCAGCTTGGTGGGACAACCGCAGAATAGCTTGGAGGCGGTATCGAGCTGCTGATGGATCTCGATCCCGCACATCAGACCCGGAGAACGGTAGTCTGAGCTTGTAGACATATGAGGACGACTAACGCCTATGTATATCTACTTTCAGTCTGAAGGGAACTTGGGGGGCTTGACCCTCTTTACCGCTTCCATGATATCTTCCGCCTTCACCGTCTTTCTCTTGGCGTGGTTCGCCCACACCACGGCCTCTTTGGCTATATCCAGACCGTAATTCTCGAGAATCTCCGCCAATGTGTCACGCGCGCCTTCGCTGACCCTTTTGGCACCCGCCTCGCGGATGAGCCTGCTAACCGGTGCAACTGGAATTATTCCCATTAATCTTATCCCTCCTACCGTCAATCAGGACACTGCTGTCAGAAAAACAAGTAAAACCGGCTTATCTCCGACTACAGATCCAAATCGGTACTGTGTTCTTCAACAAGCCACTATATATAATTTTCGTAAAGTAGTACCCGCGATTATCCTGATGAACCGGAATGAAACAGGCTATCATCACAGATAGATCCAAAGGTCTCGCAAAGAGGGTCTATTTCGACCGGTCATCAGAATATATCGTGGATAATATTATATATCATATACAACAAGAATATGTTCACCTTATGCTCACATCTACTTGAGCACACAAAGTTGTACTTTATGTACTACAAGAAAGGTTATTAGAACGTAAAGGCAAAGAAGGAGACGACAGCTTCAATGTGATGAAGGTCGATGGTAAGATGGACGAAGATACGCACAAGGCCATAGTCTACAAAGGGCCTGAAAATACCTACGGGCCTTGCGGGTGCGGCATGGACATGGCGATAATCCCCGTGCTTCTGCCCAAGATATGGTTCGAGGACGAGTACCCCCCGGAGGCGGAAGATCATGAGTTCTGCCGCGGCGAGGACTACAGGCGGATTATGGGACTCAGCTGCAACCAGGTATTCGAGTATGAGATCGAGGGCACGACGTACCTGGCCAACTTCTCGTGCTGCCGAATGTGCGCCGAGCGAGCAGTAGAATGTGGATACGCGGTCAGCAGAGATGAGGATCACCCTATGACAGGGCTGCTATGAGCGGCTTTTCGTAACGATGGAGGCATGACCAGGTGAAGTACATAGTTTATTCTACAGAGACCTGCCCGCGGTGTGAACAGCTTAAGAACATGCTGAAGGGATGGAATATCGAGTTCCAGGAGATGGATATGGCCACTCCCATGGCTCTAACCGAGCTGAGGATAAACGGGGTCTTCACCCTCACCGCGCCCGTCCTCCAGGTGGGCGACGAGTTCTACACCCTCGAGGACCTATTCGACGGCGAGACGATCAGAGATCTGGAGAAGATGGGGTTACGCCGGGAGTAGACGGGCCAGGGCTCTAGAACTCCCTCCCTTGCACACGCTTTATATCGAATACCGCGGTCTTCGCGACGTGCATCACGGCGAAGGTTCCTGCCTGGATAGGGTCTGTCACCACCAGGTCGGCGTAGACAGGCACGGATCCTGCCATCTTGAGCGCGATCACCGGTATCCCCTCCTTCTGGAGCCTCTGGACCTCTTCTGTGATACGGCCGCCCATCAGGGCTCCTGCCAGGATGAGCACCGATGCTCTGTGAAGCCTCTCCACCGCGTTGACCGCGTCGGCGATGGCATCTTCGCCCGCCAGGGGTATGGTATCGATGCTGATCCGCTCCCCGCGGAGGTTGTGACGATCCGCCTCGTTCACCGCACCCATCGCAGCCTGAGAGACCTGGGCACCCCCACCGATTATGATCACCCGGGACCCGAATATCTTATCGAAAGGCTGATGGACCGATACCTCACAGACCGCCGGGATGGACATCAGTCTATCGACCAGTTCTTCGATTCGTCCATCTATCTCCATGTAGATTGAGGCCTTGCCCATGTTCACACCTCGCTCCAGGACGAACTGCTGGGTGTATTCGATATTGCCGCCCAACTCGGCCACTGCGCCTGCGATGTCGCGTAAGACGCCGGGGCGGTTATTACATATGACGTTCACAGCCGATCTCATACCATTCCTAGAAGATCCTGACGTAGACATCCATATACCTTATTCAACTAGCAAACTTTAATATGACGAGTGTTTAATCTCTTCCGATGGAGTTTTGTCCCGATTGCAAGAGCATCATGGTGCCGGTAGAGGGGATGATGGTCTGCAGGAAGTGCGGTAAGAAGATAAAGCAGACCAAGAGCGATAGTCTGGTGAGCAGGACCGAGCAGATCAGGCGCCAGATCACGGTGATCGAAGAGGAAGAGGCCGCGGGGCTTCCCACTACCAGGGCACGATGCCCCGAATGCGGGAACAATGTCGCGTACTGGTGGCTCCGCCAGCTCAGGTCGGCAGATGAAAGCGAAGTCCGCTTCTTCAGGTGCACAAAATGCAACTGCACCTGGAGAGAGTACGACTAAGGG
>DAOG01000055.1 GCA_002501765.1 Methanosaeta sp. UBA204 | reverse complement strand
ATTTATCGGCAAGGCCTAAGGAGAACGTGAGACGAATGATCTCCCGGCGGAGCCGGGACCGTAGCAGGGAAACATAGAACGATGGAAAAGAGACCGAAGAGGGTAGGACTGAACCTCAAGCTAGTGATACTATTCCTGCTGGTGGCGTTGTTGCCGCTGGGCTTGATCAGCACGATCACCCACCAGGAGATGAAGACCATCGCAGAAGAGACGGTGAGCGGGACTGCCAACCTCAGTATCAATGAGGAGATCGGTGCCATATCTGCCGGTGTCTGGATAGCCCCCAACGGCTCCGGCAACCTCTCACAGGAGACGTTCCCGGCCTTGAGCTATATACGTGATCCCGCCAGGACCCTGCGCATCACGGTAGATGGCGGAGACGATATGGAGCTGGGGTACATAGGAACCTCGGATGGGGTCCTGGTTCTCTGGCCCGACATCACCGAGACGCTGCGCAAGATAGCTCCCTTCGATCACCGAGAACGTCCCTGGTACCTTCTGGCACTGGATGCGAGCCAGACCGTCTGGACCAAACCTTACCGGGACACCAGTACCGGTGCACTGGCCGTTACCTGCGCAACCCCGATACACGTAGGAGATAAGACGATGGGGGTCGCCGGGATGGACGTATCTCTGGTCTCCATGCATCGCGACCTATCCAGTTATCCACTCGGGTATATATTTCTCATCGACGGCGAGGGCGCGGTGATCATGCGACCAAACACTCCGCCAGAGGGGTTTCTCTGGGATGAGCTTCTCGCGGAGGGGAGCCTTCTGGAGATGGGAAACTCGGATCTGGCAGCTGCCATTCAGAAGATGGTCCTGGGTGAGGCCGGTCTCTCTGTGGTCCGCCTCAACAAGGGAGACTGCCATATAGCCTATGCGCCTCTCGCCTCGACAGGATGGAGCCTGGGCATGGTCCAATCTTCGGGCGATAGGGTGGCCGCCGCCACCAAGGCGGCCCAGTATGATGAATTCTTCGGGAGGATCGAAGACCAGAACGAGGTCGTGGCCGGGTCTGTCGTGGAGAGCTTGTTGGAGAGCAAATACTGTGGCGAAGCCTTCGGGGCCCGCGAACCGGCGGCCGGTGCCTCTGACCAGAGAACGATGATCCTGGTAATATTCCTCATCGCAGGAGCGATGGCGGGCGTGGTCGGTCTCCAGGTGGGCTACAGCATCACCCGCCCGATCGCCTCGATCACCGAGGCTCTCCAGAGGGTGGGCAAGGGCGACCTAGACGTCAAGGTTGGTGTGAAATCTTCCGACGAGATAGGCGATCTGAGCGAAGCCTTCCAGGGGATGGAACGAGACTTGAAACGCCACCTGGACCGGGTGAAGAGCGACTCCTTCGAGCTAGGTCGGACCCGGGAGGCGGAGGATATCGCTAGGGAGATAAGAGGGAGCCTCCTGCCCGAGAAAGTTCCTCAGGCGGATGGTTACGAGATCGTCGCTTTATCCCTTCCAGTCGGGCGGAGCAGAGGCCACTTCTACGATGTTTTCGAGACAGGGGAAGATAGGACCGGCCTGGTGATGGCAGACGTATCCGGCGAGGGACTTCCTGCTGCTATCTTCATGGTTCACTCCAAGACCCTGATCAAGGTGGCCTGTATGAGATATCCGGATCCGGCAAGGGCTCTGGAGATGGCCAACGTTCATATCGGCAAGAACGCCAACGGTGGGATGATGGTTACCTGCTTCTGCGGGGTGGTGGATGCAACCAGTCAATTCGTGGAGTATGCCAACACGGGCCACATACCGCCCTTCGTAGTCGATTCTCAAGGAGGGGTGGAGACCCTGGGTGGCGGAGGGATCGCCCTGGGAACTCTGGAGAAGATCAAGCTGGAGCCGGACAGGACGAGGATGGAACCGGGTGACGTCCTGGTGATATACACCGATGGTGTGATCGATGCCGAGAACGAGGAGATGGAACGGTTCGGGACTGAACGCCTGATAAGCCTGGTGAAAGATACGAGGGCATCTTCGGCATCGGAGATCCTGACGATGGTCGAGGAGGCGGTCAGGGCACATATCGGGGACAAAGCTCAGAACGACGACCTCACCCTTATGATCGTAAAGAGGTACGAATAATCAGCAGCGCACCATCCTTATGAAATCGTCACCGGCGATGTCCTTCACCCTTCTGGCCAGGTCTTCGAGGCAGGCGCCGTCCAGGTCGATCCGGGTCGTCTCTCCGAAGATATCTGTCCTGACCCTCCGACCCACGTCGTCGTCGCACCCGGACCTGACTATTATTATGGTGCTGCCCTCTGGAACGGTCGTCCGGTGAGACAACCGGTCCAAATCGCCGTCTACTATACCGATCTGGGGCACGCCCAGGCGGGCCAGGATGTCCCCGGCGATGGTGGTGGTGTCGTCGCCTACGGTTATCACCACTTCAGCATCTCTGGCAGCCTCGAAGGTGCCCTCTGCTGCATGGTCGATCATCACCACATCGTGACCACTGTGATGGAGAATTCGGGGTGCACACTCCGTCCTCCTGATGTCGCCGCTTCTCAGTACCGCCCTCTCCAGATCGACGAAAGATAGCTTCTCCAGGCCGTGAGGTTTCGGCACCGCTCCTCTGATGTCGACTATCTTGCCTGCCCGGGCAAAGATCTCTACGTCGCTTTCTTGCGCCCTGGCTATCACCGTACCGTTCAGGGATATGTTTTCACCCTGCTCGGCACCCGCCAGTCTGCGCCGGACTACCTGTCCCTGGCATACGATCCTCTGCAGGGGAGAAGGTGGATCCACCAGCTCCAGGTCCAGCTCGCGGGCCAGGATGGAGACGAGGTCATCGGCGTCTCCCGTCAGAGAAGCCACGAATCTCCCCCCCGGATCGATCAAAAGCAGTGGCCGGGTGGGTTCTGCCCTGGTCTTCACGATCTCTCCGAAGACCAGGCCCGTCTCTCTCGTCTTGGCCCAGTTGAGGAGAATTACCAGATCGGATCGTTCCTGGAGCCGACGGACCGACCTGCTGGGGATCTCCCTCCGGCTGATATCGATGCGGCCTTCCAGGCCTGCGTCGATGACCGCCACTCGGCCCATGGTGCCTCCCAGAACGGCGGTGATCCTGCCCATACTCTCCAGCAGGTCCAGCACGGTATGAACCGATCCCGAGTCTATGACCTCGGGGCCATGTATCACCACCCCGATCTCATCCACCGCTTTCGACACTCTCATCCTCCATCGTTATCGACGATAACTTCTCTTTCGTCGTCTTGAGATCGTCCTCGAACTCTTCCAGGGTACGACCGCCCAGCTCTTTTCTCTCCGGCATGTGCTCGATGGGCTCCAGGGAGCTCAGATGATAGTAGAGGCCCGTGGAGTCCAGAAGAGCCCACCGACCGTCGTCTTCGGTCTTGAGGACCTTCACCACGCCGACCGTACCGGTTCCGTTGTATCGGACGATGCTGCCTTCTCTGATAATATCTTCTGCCAAGCCTATCACCGCCTCACATCTTCTCGATCTTCATCTCGCCATCGAAGTTCTCGACCTCTGCCCCGCCGGGACAGGCCAGCACCACCACGTCCTCGAACTCCTCGGTCCCGCAGAGCACGTCCTGTTCGGGATGGGTGCCTGCCTGGATGTCGCATCTTATCCTGGTCCTGCTTCCCACGGAGACCACCGTATTCAGCCTGGGCGAGGCCGGATGGCCCTTTGGGAGGACGATGAGCGGAGATCTCAACTCTCTGATCTGGTAGAGGGTGCATCCGAGCCCCCGCCGGACCTTCTTGCCCGTGCCGAAGGCCGAGGCTACCAGCAGGTCGTCCTTCTCGGTGAAGATTATGATCTCTTCGACGTCCGTCTCCAGGTAAAAAAAGTAGCCCAGGGTCTTGGCCATGGCCAAGGTCCCCTTCTGGCCACAGAGGTAGGCTATCTCGTCCTCACCCAGGCGGATCTTCATCTTCACTCTGCAAGCTTGATGCTTCTGGACTGGCACGAGGGGCATACGGGCCTGCGGCCCATGCCCTTGAACTTGTTTCCGCAGTCCTGGCATTCGTAGTTCTTCGTGGCGAGGGGTGTTACATCACATATGTCTGGTGGACCACCACATGTACACATGGGGCTTTCACCTCGCTTCTTCTATTGTAGGCCTATCGTATTTAAACGAGGTGGGCTTATGGCGCCGGAAGGATGTAGAGGTGATAGACATGGCGACGAACGTGGATCACGTTCGCCTCTTCATAAAATACCCGCCAAAGTATTCCATAAGCCTTATATCCAAGAAGATAAAAACTAAAAAAAGGGAAAAATGAAATCAAAAAATAAGGTATTATTGATTGGAATCGGCCTTTTAGCGCTTTATACTTTCGTTGGAACCATTTCTGCTGCTGATATATATGTACCTGATAACTATACGAAGATTCAGTGGGCTAGTGATAATGCTGCTGCTGTGGATACGATTACAACAAACTGTTCTCCTGGTTGGTTTGGGACTGTTATCATTAATTGTGAAATCCGAGACAATTGGTTTGTTGAGTCTGATACAGGTTCAAATGGGAGTTTAACGTTGGTTCCAGGGTTTATTGACAACGCTGTTCAACTTAATTGGGATATAGGAACTGGTGACTGGGTCCAAGGTAAATATATCTTCCCAGAACCGATAAACCTTTCAAACTACGATATATTTGGAGTTAGCTTTCACGGATTCAATAGCACTCCTAACTGTGTCAGTTTAATGTTTGCTGATACACATAATGTGTTTTATGGATGTAATCTAGATGAAATCAACAGCATTGACAGATGGATGAAAAACATTGCGGTTCCCCGTAATCTTTTCAACAAGTTCTGGAATACGACAGATGAGTGGGATGAAATTGATTGGTCAAATATTAATCGTTTCTTTTTTGTTGTTAAACGTCCCTCCCCTATGGAAGGTGGTGGGTCGGGACAACTCACCATTGACCATTTACAGGCAGACCGTGCACAGCAATGGAATCGTCAAGATAAATTTCATACCAGCACTGGTGACCCCAACGCTGCTCGTAAGGCTGTTGATTACATTCTAAGTCAGCAAAACAACGATACGGGACTCTTCCTTTCATGGAAAGAGGAGCATCCTCCTAAAGCTTACTTATACGACCAAGCCCTGGTATTACTTGTTCTAACAAGGGAAGGCAGATGGTTAAATGGCAATCCCACAAATAACGAGGCTTTAAAAGCCGATAAGCTCGTCTATTTTCTTGTTAATCACCAGATGGATGACGGAAATTGGTCGCGCTGTTGGGACCCCGGGACAGGAAAGACAATTTCCCAGGATGAATGGGTTGGTGACCAGGCGTGGATGACCTTCGCTTTACAGACATATCGATTAAAACGTGGTAATGATTCAGTAGATTCAATCATCAGCAATGCAAGTGGGTGGCTTAAGGAAAGAATTGATATGAGCACCGGTAAGGTGGTGAATAGTACCGAGGGTAACGTGGATGTCTGGTGGGCTATGATTAAAACTGGAAATATCCAGGAAGCTGAGCGAATCGAAGAATATCTCCCAAGTATCTGGGATAATGACTTAAAGTACTGGCAACGTGGTTCTAACGACCCATTTGTAGCAATTGATTGTCAAACTTGGCTATCTCACTTCGCACGTTCTCCTTGGATCAATGAAGAAAAAAAAGGCATGGAAGCTCTTAGCTTTGCTCGAAGAACGTTGGTGACAACTGATGAAAACGGCACCATTTGCGGTTTTGATGGGATGGGTCCAGTAAGTATTTGGTGTGATGGAACAGCTCAATATATTGCCGCCGGTGGTGAAGATTCCCAGTTCTTCCTAGATAAATTGATGAGCATTCAGAATCCAGATGGATCGTTACCCGGATGCCCGGACGAAAAAACATGGGAGAGTGGTTTCGGATGGCTTTCTCCTTGGAGTGGTCTTGCTCCTACCGCATGGTTCTATTTTGCTATTACCGGTGATCCGTTTACTTCGATCTTCGACACTCCGGCGAGCAGCCGGTCGCTCGATCCGAAGAGATAGTCGGCCAGCGCCCGGAAGCGGAGCGGCGATGGCGGCTTTCTTTGTGACATCGGTCAACCTGGAAAGGCCCTCGCCCTCCCATGAAAATGACGGCCCAGATTGCTTATGCATCTCGATTTTCAATCTTCGGACATGAGCCTCTGCTCATGAACATTTTATATAGGATTGACGAGAAGATACGATACGAGTTGAGATGATAAAGATAAAAGGGGAGTGTAGTATATCAAGAAATGAATTCCCACACTTAAAAGATTGATGTAATAACAATCTATAGGCACCAGTTTGTAGAATCATTAATCCACCAGAAGGAGAATATCCTAATCGTTTATCTTGGGGATGATGATACTAATTGGCTCTTAAAACTTGTATTGCAAATGGGAAAAGAAACACAGCTAGATGCATCGTTAACTGAAAGAGAAGTGCTCCCACCTAACTGGTGGATGGGTAGATGAAATATTTAAGGTAGAGAAGATCTATTAAAATGGTGGTTGAAAATGACAGGAGCTAAAAAAATTCATCTTCCAGTTCTTGTAGAGAAGGACAAAGATGGTTTTTTTGTGGTTGAATGCCCACTTCTTCAGGCGTGCTATACACAGGGAAAAACATTGGACGAAGCGTTAGAAAATATACACGAAGTGATTGAACTGTGTCTTGAGGAACAGAAGGAAGAAACGATAGAACGGCTTGATGCAATCCAAGAGTTCAGCTATCATGTCGTGTCGGTAGAGATATGAGCAAATTGCCCGTTATTTCTGGAGAAAAGGCGGTTAAATGCTTTAAAAAACTGGGCTATGAGGTGGTAAGGCAAAGAGGAATTCATGCTCGTATGTGGCATGCTGACAGAAGCAAGAAACCACTAAGAATTCCAAAACACAAAGTGCTTGGCAAAGGATTATTAAGAAAACTTCTAAGAGATGCTGAAATAAGTGTTGAGGAGTTCAACGAGTTATTACTACATGACTTTCGGTCATATAGATTATAGCGACATATTAAATTAGACAAGCTTGAAATTGTACTGCAC
>DAOG01000065.1 GCA_002501765.1 Methanosaeta sp. UBA204 | reverse complement strand
CGCAGAGAAGATCGATGCGGGTAGGGGAGATAACCGGGAAGGGTTTGCGATGCTCGCAGAGAAGATCGATGCGGGTAGGGGAGAAAAACGGAGGGGGTTTGCGATGGTTGGGGAGAAAGTGGACGGTATAAAGGAAGATACATCGGCGATAAGGGTTTCTTCGGGTGTTTTAGCAGATATCCATCGTGAAACGCTAGATTTACGGGAGAAATATGAGAGACTGAGTATGGATGTTGAGATGATAAAGCAGAAGATTAAATGAAAGCGAAATAGTAGACTTCGATTGGCTTACTGCTTCTCTGTCATCTGTCTGGATCCCAGTGCAGATGCACCTCACCCAGAGCATAATTATCCCTGAGGATTGAGGTGAGAGTGAACGAGACCTTCGCATTTCTCGGGAGGCTGTCCAACAATTATCAACAATCAGCAATACTGTCCTACCAGTACCCTATGCACATACCACCTCGAAATCACAGAAACATACATCAAAAAACCCACGGGGTATAACGCAAAGGCGCAAAAGCGCAAAGGGTGTTATCATTCTTTGCGTCTTTGCGTTTCCGTTGTTTTGGTTTACATCTGCTACCGATAACAACCTGGTCGTAATTGTTACAAAGCCAAAGTGTAGTTGGCTGATGTTTGGTATGTTTTCATCTTATCTCGGTTTTAGGGGAGATGCTGTAATGTGGAATTGTAGGACGACCTCTCGGAGGTTACAAACCACAAGGTAGAATAGTTTGCTGCCAGTATGCAAGCGATTGGCTGGGCTGTAATCAATGTATCTATTGTAGAATTTAGAAAAAACAAAAGTTTTATATGATTAGATATGTAGTTACTCATGTATATCTCAAAGGGGGTAGCAGTATGAATGTGGTTAAATTGTTGATGGCCTTTCTGGTCATCGGGTTGCTCAGCGCCTCTTCTGCCTTTGGCCAAGACGACGACTTCTGGGGTCCTGGAGGTTTCTGGGGTCCTGGTGGATTTTGGACCATCGAAGAAGTAAAGAGTAGCGACGAAGTGCCCTGTGATGATAATAGTGGATCGGATAGTAAAGAAGATTGGGCCTCTCTCGAACACCCGGATATTCCCGGCCCGAACCCAAATGTCTTCTGGATCGTCTATCCTTATAGCAATAGTGGACGCACCACAAGTTTGGAGATACGTAACGATCTTTATGCAAAAGAGTTGATAATCCCAGGCAAGACCGGCAAGTTGATTCTTTACGAAAGATATGATGACGGTACTGTTGATGTATACGATCCTGGGTGGATGGTACGGAGCGGTCACACGTATCGGACGTGGTTCTATGCAGGTTCCTTAGGAAAGCATACGGTGTGGTATGAAGTTGGTAGCGGACTAAATCGCAAAAGCAACTACATCAATTACACTGTTGTCGCCCACGTGGATGCAGGGCTTGAGGAGGTCTATGGTGAAGAAACGACGGATGGTGAAGATTGGTCTGAAGACGAAAAGTTCTATAGCTGCTGCAGGGGATTTGATGGTGAAGAAGATTGGTCCTCGCTCGAACACCCGGGCATCCCTGGCACGAACCCAAACGTTCTTTGGATCGTCTATCCTTACAGCAACAGTGAGCCCATCACAAGTTTAGAGATATTGAAAGGAGCTTGTGCAAAAGAGTTAATACGCCCAGACAAGACCGGCAAATTGATTCTCTACGAAAGATATGACGACGGGACTGTTGATGTATATGATCCTGGGTGGATGGTACGGAGCGGTCATACGTATCGGACGTGGTTCTATGCAGGTTCCTTAGGAAAGCATACGGTGTGGTATGAAGTTGGTAGCGGAGTAAATCGCGAAAGCAACTACATCAATTACACGGTCGTCGCCCGAGAATGGGCTGGATCTGAGATGCTCTACGACGGGAACAAATACGACGAAGCCGTGCCAGATGAGGAGGAATGGACCCATGACGATGGTTTCTCCAGCGAGTTCGAACTGCCTTGTGGTGAAGTCTCGGATGACACTTTGGCGCATCCTGGAGAGCATAGTCGAAATATGAACGTATTGTGGATCGTTAAGCCTGGCATATATGAGAATACGAACTATACTACACGTCTTGTGATAGAGAAGGGTCGTTATGCAACAGAGTTGATAATACCTAACCATTTCGGGAAGGTATTGGAAATCTACGAGAGATATCCTGACGGACATACCTACAAGTACATACCTGAATGGGGACATAATGTAAATAGAGGTAGTTTGCATACCGCATCATTCTATGCAGATACTGTAGGAATTCATACAGTATGGTACGAAGTGTGGTATGTAGGGGGCACTAGCAAAGGGGGTGAGGCTAGACATGTCGGTAACGTAAGCAACGAGATCAAGTACAAGGTCATTTTAAAGTCTCTTGAGATCAATGTGTCCAATGTCAATGCGACCATGGGTCAAACGGCGATCTTGGTGGCAAATGCGAGCGGTGGTTGTGACAGTGGCCGGTATACCTACCAGTGGTACCGCGGGAAGTCCTCTAACAAGGACATGATCATCAAAGGCGAAACGGACAGCATGTTGTACTTCAGAGGTGTCGGTTTCGATGCAGCCGGTAACTATACATGCAAGGTGACGTGCCCTGGTGGGGTCGAGGCCGAAGACTGGTGTCTCTTGAGCGTCGCGCCCTCCGAGTCTCTTAATATCGCGGTGGACGATGTCAATGCGACCATGGGCGAAACGGCGCGCTTGATGGCAAATGCGAGCGGTGGTTGTGACCCTGTCTTCTATACCCACCAGTGGTATCGCGGGAAGTCCTCTAACAAGGACATGATCATCAACGGCGAAACGAATGACACGTTGTACTTCAGAGGTGTCGGTTTCGATGCAGTCGGTAACTATACATGCAAGGTGATGTGCCCAGGCGGTGCCGAGGCCGAAGACTGGTGTAACTTGACCGTCGTGCCCTCCGAGTCTCTTAATATCACGGTTGCCAATGTCACAGCGCACATTAATGGATTAGCGATCTTGGTGGCAGATGCGAGCGGTGGCTGTGACCCTGTCTTCTATACCTATCAGTGGTACAGCGGGAAGGCATCTAAAGATAGCTGGATCATCAGAGGCGAAACGGACGACACGTTGTACTTCAGAGGCGTCACCGTCGATGAATCTGGTAACTATACATGCAAGGTGATGTGCCCAGGGGGTGCCGAGGCCGAAGACTGGTGCCTCTTGACCGTCGAGCCCTGAGCGTGTGATAAAAAAAACCCGATGGGAAAAAGAGATGCCACCTTTATTTTTTCCATCGGCAAAGGGTGAAGAGAGCTTTAAGGCCATAACCGCCTCTCGGTTATGGCCATTTTTTTTTTTGTACCGTAGGAACCATCGCTTCAGATTATATAAAACTGCCTTGCACGAAAAGATCCTGCAGACAACAGTTCAAAAGATTACCCAAAAATAATCACAATTATTCATGGAAATATGTTGCTGAAGTTATAATCTTAACCGACACTTCCGATGAGCGTTTAAAAATGCAGCCGGAGTTCAGCCGAACTCCAGCCTGCAGTCGTTCATGGCCTCCACCATGTAGGCCTCTCCCGGCACCATCGAATCGTTCCGGCTCACGTAGACCCACTCGCCATCGTCATAGGTCCACAAGAAAGCAGATATGATACCCTCGTCGACGGCTTCCGAATATTTATAGACCTTGTGGTTGGCGTTCACGGTGACGTTGCCCAGGGAAATGGTCTCGTTAAAGGGCACACCGACCAGGTTCCATCCCTGGAGCAGCTTGACCCTGTAAGGAAGCTCCACCGGCTTTCCCGGGATCTCGACGGTGAAGTTCCCGGCCGCATCGATAACGTAACCTCTGCCCGGCTCCAGATCGCCGATGTTCTCCTTTTTGGACTCATTCATGTAATAGTCCCAGCCATCACCCTCCAGGGTGAAGACGCTCCGGTAGGGCTCGCGCTTGAGGTGGCTGATGATCGAAGGGTCTCTTGGATCAAGATGGATGGAGAAGGGGTTCCATCCCACGGTGACGTCGATCGTCTGGACCTGACCGGGCACCAGCCTGTACTCGACGGTAAAGGTCCTCTCTTCTTCCAGCACAGGTCTTATCACCGGCCATATGACTCGCTTCTGCGATCCCGCCAGGTCTTCTTCGTGCCAGACCACCTGCCCTCTCTCCTTCACCACCACATCCTCGGCGTCTGCAGAAAGCATCACCTCCCCCATCAGCGCAGGCGGTGCGTTGAGCATCACCTCTCTATCTATGGAGTCGATCATGATCCAGTAGATCCAGTCGGTGCCCAGCTCGGAGGTGGGCTCGATGGATACCACCATTTTGTCGCTATCGTTCGAGACGTTCGTCTTGTAGGGCAGCTCCGGGGTCACCGGGATGGTGGGCCGGAAAGCAGGGTCTCCGAAGAGCATGAACATATTCGCGGTCTCGTTTAGCATCTCCGCTACAGAGACCTCCCAGCCTATCGGCTTGCCTTCATCGATCTTCTCGAAGTCTATGTCTTTGGTGCTCTTCATCCTGGCGATGTAGAGGTTGTTGGCGCTCACCAGGGCCTCGCCCACGGTGTCGTTCTCGAAGACCATCGCCTGGTACATGTTGTTGCCATGATCGTCGGAGACGAATATCCAGGTTGGCGCGTTGGCTCCTACGTAGTTCACCGCGCCCGCCTTCAGGAATGAGAGCGCCACCGAGTCTTCCAACCTCAGGGGGAAGTACATCTCGACACCGTCTCCGAACTCGATTACGACACCCTTGAGCCTCGCCGTCAGGCAGGCGCTGGTGGTGGTCGTCTGGGGTGCCAGGGTCAGCTGATCCACCTGGTTCTCGTCCAGTGCCCAGTCCATAAGCACCCACAGAGACAGCTGCCAGGCGTACTCGTTGCCATGATAGCCGAAGAAGACGATGTTCTGGCCGTTGTTCATCCTGGACGATACCCTCTGATAGGTGGCCTCTCCCCAGCGCAGGTTATCGACATCCAACCCTCCCTCTTTCAGGTAGGTCTCGATACCGAGCGGGATCGGGGACTGCGGCCAGATGGCAGGATAATCGGAAGGTGCCGATATAACCAGGGCGCTGTCCCGCCAGTCGCCACCGATCTCGTCGTAAGCCAGAGTCCTGGCCACGAGCTGAGAAGCGTCGTAGACGCTCAGCCCGATGATCCTGCCCGCAGCCACATCCTGGTAATCGTCGTCGTCGAGCTGGATCTGGTACTCCCTATAGATGTCGCACTTAAAGGGCCAGCTCCTCATCATCCTCAGTCCTGTCGATGGGAAGGGCAGGGAGCCCGGACCACCGACCACGATCAGGTACCTGGGCGATATCTCCAGCTCGTCTATGAGGTCCTGAAGATCTTCCTCCACCTCTGCCGGGTCTACCTTCTGAGGATCCTTTGCCACGTCGACCAGAAGGCCGTTTCTTGCTGCGGCGACCTGGGCCGAGGTGAGGGATAGCCTGGAGATCTTGGTGTGACCGAAGGCGGTCACGTTGATGGGCGAGGTTGAGGAGAAGACATCTATGGTGAAGTTATCCGTCTGGTAGATCGCCTCGCCTCCTCCCGCCTCGACGCCCGTTGCTATGTTGAAGGTCCAGGTGCCTGCTCTGGTGAGCAGGATCGAAACGCTGCACTCGTTTCCGGTCTCGCAGCCCTGGACACTCTTGTAACCGCTCCATTCGTCCGGACCATAATAGTTGACAGTAGCGTAAGTGGTCTTCGTGGCAGCCTCCCAGGAGATCTCCACCGGTCCTGCCGACGCACGGGACGGATATGTTATATTGATCATGGGCCAGTGGTCGGCGGTCTTTATTACAGGCTCTTCTTCCTCTTCATCGTCCTCGTCCTGATCGCGGTGGACGACGGTAATCCCACCGTCGAGGGGTTGGGTCCAACCGGCGTCCAGGGCGTGGAGGATCTCGACCTCCAGGTTTAGTGTAGCGTACCGGTGGGACCTCAGTTGGTCTATGCTCCAGTTGAGAGCGACACCGTTGTAGAAAGCGTTCTCGGGTTTTGACGCATCTCCTGTGATCGGGTCGGTGATGTTTACCCGTCCCACGCTGGGATTCGACAAGAGAACGAACCTGGCGGGCAGGAATATATCGGTCAGCTTAACATCTTCGAGATCGTCTTCGCCCCGGTTCGTGAGGGTTATCTTCAGCCGGACGATCTCACCGGCCCTCTCTGCGGGGATCTCGGCCGGGTTGACCTCCACCTCTAAGAGCAGGTCATCCTCGATCTCCGAACGTTCTACCTTGGAGCTGGGCTTGGGCGGAAGTAACGAAATGTCGTGCGAGTTGGTGAGCACCACAGTCTCGACATCTTCGCCCCGGCTCATCATCTCCTCTAGGAGGAACGTCCTGTTCCCTTCGACCACCGACAGGTTCAGTTCCTGGAGGTGGCTCTTGGATCGGTCGGGTATGGATCCTACCACTACCACGGTATCCGCCCCCAGCCGGTGAAGAGCCGCTTCTGTTGAGTTGGGAAGATCGTCCCCGACAAATAGGATGGGCCAGTTCAGGTAAGAGGCGATGGGCGCGGCCACTAAACCGGAGCCATAATCGTCACTCACCAGCACCACTCCCGGCGATCGGTCCCACCTTCTGGCGATCGTCTCCGCCATCTCGAAGCTGTCGTTGGCCTCTATCCTGGAATCACACTGCCAGAAGACGTTACCTATCCCCAGCGTCTCCCCATCCAGCCTATCCAGGAGCCACCTGGCGGAAGACGAGGGCGGTTCCAGCTCCGACCAGAGAGGAGTATAAACCACGTCGTACTCGAAGGCCAGACCTGCTGCGCCCCGCCGGACCATCTCCTCGATGTAGTCCACGGTGCCCACCACGTTCTGTGTGGATATGATGTACTCCACGTAATCATCGCTGAGCCTGACATATACCGGCATCTCCGTCATCTTTGCGGCCACCTCCAGATCTGCGGCAGGAACCGGACTGATTATCACGAAGTCGGCCAGATCAATGATCTCGGCGTAGTTGTAACCCTCGCCCCTGTCGAAGGGCTCGCCCAGGGCCGCACCCAGCTCCACCGGTCCCAGGTCGGCGGTTATGTTCCCGACCTCTCTGACGATCTCTCGGACCTGTTCTTCTTTCCATCGTTTCCATCGCTGGAAGTTGTAGCTGTTGGAAGCCACCCTGGAGAGGTCGATGCCCGTATCGTTGTGAAACTCTTCTTTGCAGACGTCGCAGAAGCAATAGTTGTCGTCCAAAAAGCCGAAGTTGTAGAGGACCACACCGTCTACCTCGTACACATCGATCAGCTCTTCGACCCTATCGTAGAGTTCCTCTCTGACCTCGGGATTCACGGGACAGAGCCGGTCGCTCACCACGGCGCCTCCCGGTCCTGCCGATGACTGCTGTAGCATATCCGAGTCCAGGTGAGATACGTCCGTCTGAGGGGGGTTCAGGCCGATCTCTTTAAAGAAGATCGATTTTGCCATCTCGAAACCCTCCTCCTCGTCGTTTGCCGTCAGGATGTCGTCTTCGGTGACGTAAGAATCCGGGGTTTGGGGTGCCTCCAGGGTCACGGTGACGTAGGCCTTTATGTTTTCATCCTGGGCCGACTTCACCAGGCTCTTCACCAGCTCACCCTCGCCATGGATGACCAGAGCGAATACGTTTGCCGATGCCATGGTATGTAGGATAGAGAGGGGACCGTACCTTTCCAGCTCGGCCTGCTCGACCCAACCTATCCTCTCGCCCGCGTTCACCACGCGGGGCAGTATCAAGATGGGCCTGGTCTCGGTGCCCTTCTCGTCGGTCCATATGGCCAGTGGGGTGGCGGCTATGGAGCTGTGCCAGTCATCTGCACCCACCAGAAATATGTCTTCCAGGTCGTCCGACTTTGTGCCTCTCTCCATCCATCCATCGGCCGGGATCGTAAAGACCAGTACCAGCGCCAAGATAATTATTAACGATCTCACCTACGTCACCTCTTCCGTCGATAGGCCCATGTCCTCGAGAGCCTGGACCGTGGTCTTATCGACACCTTTGCCCGATATCAGCACCTTGGAGAGCCTGGTATCTCTCTTCATGAGATCTTCTATGATCGACCGGCTCGTTTCAGATAGGCCCGATCCGCAGATCACCAGGGGAACATGCAGCTTCTTGGCCTCCTGGTAGGCTCTGAAGACGTCGGCCGTCTCGGCACCTGTCAGCATTACATCTTCAGTGCCTGAGGGCCACATCGCCGAGGCAAAAAGCCAGGTGGTCTCGCAGAGATCCTCGCCTGTTATCCTCTCCACGGAGATCGATTCTGCCAGACGAGCCTCGGCATCGGAGGATACCGCCGACTCGTTGCCCAGGAGTATTGCCCGGGAGATGGGCATCTCTTCGATCTCCTCAAGCTCCTCGTCTCCGAGTTCGCCGGAGGGCAAGACGAAGACCGGCGGGATCTTGCCATCCAGGCCCTCGGTGTAGGTGAAGACCACCGATTTGTGGAATAGATCGTCTCCGGTCACTATGGCGAAGTTATCCGTCTCTACGGCGATGATGATCACCTCCTCCTCGGGCAAGGGTATCCCGCTGGAGTCTACGAGCCGGAACTTCAGAGGATAGATGCCAGATCGGGCGGCCATGAGCGTGAACTTCCCCGTGCCCACCTTTGTCTCACCCACCCGGACCAACTGGGTCTCGGGTATGACCATGAGGTCGGGCGGCGCGATCGATGTGACGGTGATCACCTCCACGACGCCCAGCCCGAGCTTTATCGTCCCGGTATAAGTTCTGTTGACCACCACAAGACTGGGGATATCCGGCTTGACGATGTACGGGCGGACCTCCAGGTCAATGTCTACCGAAGCCTCCACTGTGGCGTTCTTGGAACGATCGCTCAGAGAGGTTGCGGTTATCTCGAACTCGTGACCGTGACCAGGGTCATCTCCTGCGATTTTGAGGGTGAGAATATGGATCGCTCCTGCCGAGAGGGGTAGGCTGTAGGGAAGGTCTACCGCCTCTTTGTCATTGAAGAGGGTCACGCTCCAGTCCTCCGGTGCCGGTGACGAATCTATCGATATAATGTCTCTGAATAGACCGGTGTTCCTGACCATCAGCTCGAACTCGGCCGGCTCATCCATCTCCACCTGCATCGAGGCGGATCTGGCGTCTTCGATGTTGAGACTGACCCCGTAGTTCTCCTGTTCGATTACCTCAACCTCAAACTCCACCACCAGAGGAAATGTGGGATAGACGTCATCTAAGAAGTAGACAAAACCCTTATAGATACCTGGATCCACGTCCGACGGGACGCTGAAGATGATATCCAGGTCCATGTCATCTCCTGGAGCCAGCTCTTCCTCCTCCAGCTCACCCAGCGTTACCAGATTCATGACCTCCCCGCCTATTGGGGTTATCGTTATCTCCGAGATGGGCATATCGCCCACGTTCTCCAAGGTGAGAGTTCTGGGAGAGGTTATCTCGCCAGGATGGAGTTCTACCACGAACCCTTTGTCCTTGTCTGTTGCCAGCTGCGCAGCCGCGCCACCGGCTAGCACCAACAGGACGACAAATAGTGTTATCGGCTTCATCTGGGCACCACGCGAGAGCAAGCACAAGTTCCTTATGCTCTTTATATGCATCTATATGACTAAACTATAAAAACACTATCCTTTAAATACGGCCGTCTGGGTTCCAGATGAGATCTTTGGTGTTTTCATCCCGGGGATAGGTATATGTGGGTGATGTACCGCAATAGGCCGTGTTCCGTAACAAAGTTGGTGGGTTCCTTGGATCGTGAGCATGCCTATCTGGTGGCTACGCCTTTCAAAAAACGTGGCAAGAAGAGTCTCAGGTTAAGTGATTTCATATTCACCCTATCCCTCGACCTCAAGTGGGGCTCTCCGGAAAAGGTGCGTGCCCTCTTACAAGAGGCCGTGGAGGAGGGACTCGTCCGCCTGGAAGATGATATGGTCCACGCCACCTTCGATGAGGATCAGGTGGACGTTCCCCTGGGTTTTAAGCCTGCCAGGGAGGTGGACCTCTTCGAGAGGGGCGTTCGGCTGATAACCTCCAAGACGGGGATGAGCAGAAAAGAGGCGATAGCCATGGTGAACGAGCGGCAAGACTCGCTCCAGGGGTTGGTAAGCCTGGAGGCGGTGACCCTTCTTGTAGCCAGAGAGCTGGGGGCGGAGGTCGGCGATCTGGCCAGGGAGGCCTATCGGGACCTGATCGGCCAGGGCAAGGATAAGGACGGCCGGAGTTAAGTTCAATAGTCATCGTTGCTAATATGTCTTCATGCAAGAGATCACCTACCGGCCGATAGGCATCGTCCACTCGGAGATCAAATCCAGGTCCGACTCACCGGTACAGGCAGTCTACGGGCAGGAGATGAAAGGCACAATCGAGCTGTTTCCGGAGTATCGGGAAGGCCTCAAGGATCTGGAAGGTTTTTCGCATCTTATCTTGATATTTCACTTTCATCTTTCCAGCGGCTTCACCCTTATTCAAAAACCCTTCCTGGACAACATACCCCGGGGCGTCTTCTCCATCAGGTCGCCACGCCGACCGAACCCCATCGGTCTCTCCATCGTTAAGCTTGAAAAGATGAAGGGATGCGACCTGGAAATCAGCGGCCTGGACATCGTCGACGGTACTCCCCTCCTGGATATAAAGCCCTTCATACCCAAGTTCGATACCAGAGAGGGCGTCGAGGTTGGATGGATAAAGTATAAAGTATAAAAATTGTGGGCGCCTGTGGGTAGTGCTTTTGCAGTGAGTTGGGGTTATATACTATGACGTCCTATCTCATTGTGGGAGTAACAATACGGATCGAAGAGGTCCACCACCTTTACGGCTAGTTTGCGCTGGCCCGGTTTGCATTCGTGAAAGACGCTGGTTAGCACCAGAGAGCGATCTTTCTTGTTGTACATATAGTGGAGAGGTAATCCTGGGGATGATAGCTAACTCCATTAGTTTCACCAAGATACTAGAGAAGTACACTGGAGATAGACATGTA
>DAOG01000007.1 GCA_002501765.1 Methanosaeta sp. UBA204 | reverse complement strand
TTTATCCAGATCATAAACATGATGAGTACGTGTGTCGTTTCCATACCACTCAAGATACCTGCTCAAGTTCTCAAAGATCTTATCAGCATCAGGATGATAGATTCCATCCTCAGGGAGGATAACCGGTTCCTCAATCACATCGTTCAGGTCACAGAACTCGACACCAAGATATATCAGGAGCCGTTCTATATTCATGATGTTGCGGCTGCTCCAATATTGCATGATGTATGAACGTTCTGCAGCGTCGATATTGCTCAAGTCAGCAGGATAATTGCATATTACAGTTACATTATTCTCCTTTGCAGCGTCGAGTACTGGCAGAACCACGTTCTGTATAGGTTGGGTGACCACACGGTCTACGAATATAACGTCATATGCCGTCAGGTTCAGGTCTAAAGGGACTCTATAATGGCTGTACACGCTTACATTCAGACCGATATCTTCTGCCGCTCTCCTGACCAAAAAGATATCAGCGTCCGATAACAATAAAAATGCCATCTTTGGTTCTCTATTTACGCTTTCGAGATACCCCTCTACAGAAAAATTTGAGGCGCGACTGGGTCGCACCCTGTCTTGGTCATCAGTCGCCCCTGCCATGCTACCCTCAGCAAGGAAGCAGGTGATCTTCACCACCGCTTCCGAGTAGGGGATAACCGGTGGGGTGGCACCGGGTCTGTTGGGTCCCAGTACAGTTCCCCGCAAGATGAACCCCCCGCCGGGCGCGGTCTTGTCGTAGGTCAGAACGGCGTTCCGGGAATCCTGATAGGCGGCCTCGTTTGAAGCCGAGAGCGTGATGTTGACGTTCTCAACGTCGCCGGAGACTTCGACGGTGACTTCTCCGAGATAGTGAAGGGTTCCCATCACCGCCTTGTATGCCGTTATCGTATACCGGCCTTCTGGCAGATCGATGAACTCGAACCCACCGTCGGCATCGGTCTAGGTGCTGGGTGCTGGCGTCGCTGCGACTGTGGGAACATTGTGGGTCGCGTCTGCTAGAACGCTTTCCTGGGCCTGTACTGGAGCCATGATGGATAGTGCCAAGACGTATAGCAACACCAATACCAGAACATGTTCACTTTTTCGAGACATCTCAACCTCCTGTAAAGCTGTTTGGGATAGAAGTAAGTCTATTTGACTTAATACTTTTTGTGCTCCCGAGGCTGTCCAACAATTATCGACAATCAGCAATACTGTCCTACTTGTACCCTATGCACACACCACCTCGAAATCACGGAAACATACATCAAAAAACCCACAAGGTATAACGCAAAGGCGCAAAGGCGCAGAGGGGGTTATCATTCTTTGCGTTATTGCGTCCTGGCGTCTTTGCGTTCGCCTTCGTCACGACTGCGCCCCGCAATTTTTATCTCGTCATCCGTGCATTAACCCGTGGTGAGTCGCTTTGAGCGATCTGAATGAACTTGTAATAACCGAAGACGATTACCGCCAGTTCCTCAAACAACGCCTGAGACTGAAAGACAGCCAGCTGGCCGAAGAGGTGGAGACGGTGGGCTTCCCCTTCCTCCTCACCTCGGGCAGCGAGCTCCTTCGTTCATTTATATTGAGCGAGACCGGGTTCATATCCACCCTGCCCGACAGACTGAAGATGCCAGACAGGGGCTACGCATGGTACCTGTTCTCCCAGGCGGTGAAGGAGATCCACGCCGACCCAAAGAGGATGCACATAATATACCAGCTCCAGGACGACTACAAGCGGCCTTTCAAGCGATTCTACATCTGAGGGGTCCACTTCCCGGTGAGCTTCCCTCCCAGGGCAAGCCTCCCCAGCTCCTTTACAACATCCTCCACGACCGGCACCGGCTCTGAACGCTCCAGAGGCGTGCCGGGGAGAGGCGTAAAATAGTGGGCCCTGACCCGTCCACCCATTCCAACGATCTCCTTGGCCAGGGTCAGGGTCAGGTCCTGGTCTTCCGGGCTTTCCATGGGCAGACCTACGATCAGGTCCACGTTCGGGATGATCCCCGCTTCAAAGCAGAGGTCGCAGGCGTCTTCGACCTCGTGCACACCGTGGCCTCTGCCGACCATCTCCAACACCCGATCGCTTCCCGACTGGCCCCCGATGCTCAGGGTCTCGTTGGCGCAGTATCCGACTATCAGCTCCAGCGCCTCCCGGGAGACGAAGTCCGGCCTGACCTCCGAGGGGAAGGTGCCGAAATAGATGGGTTTTTCCAGGACCGATAAGGTATCGAGCAGCCTCTTCACCTTGCCCAGCTCGGGCTCGACCCCGTTGGAACCGTAGGCCAGGGCGTTGGGGGTGGTGAACCTGAGGTCTGAATAGAAGTGGGCGTACTTGAGGATGACCGGAACCGACCGGTGGCGCATCTTCCTGCCACAAAGATATGGGGTCTGGCAGTAGGCGCATCCCCAGGGACATCCTCTGCTGATCTCTATCGGGCTCAATAAGGGTGGCTCGAAGGGCGGGTAGAGGTCCAGGTCCACGGGCTCTCGCCGGGGGGTGAACCTCACTTGGCCGTCCTTCTTGTAGGCTATGCCAGCCACTGTACCGGGGTCGCTGCCTTCTTGTATCATCCTGATCAGCTCGGGCAGGGTCTCCTCGCCCTCGCCGATGGCCACGTAGTCGAAGTACCGGAGAACCTCCTCCGGCCGCGCCGACGGGTGAGGTCCACCGGCCACGTAGACCGCATCGACCTTTGCGCAGGATACTTCCCGGTAGATCTCTTCGGCTTGGGCGGTGGCGAAGCTGTAGAGCATGATCCCCGGCCTCGGCCGGTCGGTCAGGCCGACGTTCTCTACCAGGGGGCGCAGAGCGGCGATGCTGTACCGGTTCTTTCGGTTCCAGCGAAGCCAGATCGGCGTTGGTCGTTCCATAGTTGAACAATGAGAGCTAATCATGGTCTGAGATATAACCACCGGGCCTACCCGGCTGACGGGTCCTCCTCTATGAATATTTTGATACAATCAGAGGAAGAGGTCCACAAACTGGAACTTGTTCACGTCTACAAGACCTTTATCGGTCAGCTTCAGCTCAGGTATCACCGGCAGACAGAGGAAAGAGAGCGTCATGAAAGGATCGGCCAGCCCACAACCCAGCTCCCGGGTCGCAGAGTTCAATTTCTCGATAGTCCTGGCCACCTCTTTCATGGGCCGGTCCGATAACAAGCCTGCTATGGGCAGAGGCAGCGTCACCTTCGTTTCGCCTCCCTCCACCACTGCCTGGCCGCCGCCCATAGCCTCGACCACCTTCGCTGCGACCAGCATATCGCCATCGTCTGCGCCTACCACCACCAGGTTGTGAGAATCGTGGGCCACCGAGGTGGCGATCGCCCCCGAACAGAACCTGAACCCGGATACCAGGCCCAGGCCTACGTTCCCCGTGGCATGGTGGCGCTCGACCACCGCCATCTTCAGGATGTCCCTCTCCGTATCGGAGACGACCTGGCCCTCCAGGGCCTCCACCTCGCACGCCAGAGACCTGGTGACGATCTGGTCGGGAACCACCCCGATGACCCTGGCTCTCGCGCCCCGGGCCTCCATCTCGAAGGTGGAGGGGCCAATGATAGCAATCTGCATGCTGGGTGGCAGCTCGTAAGGCGTCTTCTTCACCGGGACCCTGAGCTCGCCGCCTTCGGCCGTCACCTTTCCGTCCTTGATCACCTTCAGGACCACCGGGTCGTCGAGGCCGTCGAGGACGGCGATATCCGCCCTCCGGCCAGGTGCGATGGCTCCGATATCCGCCACACCGAAGTAGCGGGCCGCGTTGATGGTGGCGATCTGTATGGCGGTCACCGGGCTCAGACCCATGCCGATGGCCACTCGGACCATATGATCGATATGCCCTTTCCTCAGGATATCGGCAGGATGCCTGTCATCGGAGCAGAAGAAGAAGTTGGCCGCGTTGTAGGGCGTGACCAGGGGCAGAAGATCGCGCAGGTTCTTGGCAGCGCTGCCCTCCCGGATGATTATCCGCATCCCCATCCTCAGCTTCTCTTCTGCCTCCTCTATGGAGGTGCACTCGTGGTCCGATCTTATGCCTGCGGAGATGTAGGCGGCGAGGTCCTTTTTGGTCAGGCCCGGGGCGTGGCCGTCTATCCTCTTCGTCCCGGCAAGCCTGATCTTCTCCAGCACCGCGGGGTTCCGAAAGATCACGCCCGGATAGTTCATCATCTCCCCGATGCCGATAACGCGGTCGTTATCCATGAGCGGGGCGAGGTCTTCCGCCTCCAGAACGGCGCCGGAGGTCTCCAGGTCTGTTGCGGGCACGCAGGACGGGAGCATGACATATACGTTCAGCGGGATCTCCTCGGAGGCGTCCAGCATGTATCCGATTCCACGGAGCCCCAGTACGTTGGCGATCTCGTGAGGGTCTATCATCACAGATGTGGTCCCTCTCGGCGCTACCGCTCTTGCGTACTCCTGGGGCGATACCATCGCCGACTCGATGTGAACGTGACCGTCGATGAAACCGGGCGAGAGGATCGTTCCGGCAACGTCCAGGGTATCTTTGGCGCTCATACAGTCGTACCCTACGATCCATCCGCCGTAGACGGCGATATCTGCTCTGTGGACCTCTCCCGAGAGAACGTTTACCATCTCGGCGCCTTCCAGGAGGAGATCGACCTCGGTCTCACCGCGAGCGGCGGCGATGAGGTCTTCAAGGGGTGGTTTATCTTTGTCTGGTGTCATGGGCAAAACTTCCAGCGAGGTCAGTAATCAAGACCGAATACCTGCATACATCTGTATAAACCCTTCATCCCATGAACCTGGGCACCTGGATAGTTGTTGTTGCTCAGGTTGAACTTGCCGCAGGACGAGAGCCCATACCAGCGCGGCCAGGATGAATAGCCTTAGCAGGTCGTCTATCAGTCTTCTGTTTCCTTCCATCTGCACCCCACCACTAAATTAAGCTCGAATAGCAGATCGAGCGAAAATGTTAAATATAATACTACATTGATCTATGTGTTTGTAGACAAAGCCGGATAAACTTAAATCATCATACCATCTATAAGGTAAGGTGTGTGGGACGTGAAAGATATTCAGCTCAAAGTGACCAAGGCCTACCCCAACGACTCGGCACGAGGGATCGCCAGGCTCGATCCCAACTCCCTGCTCACACTCCGACTTTCCCCGGGAGATATAATCGAGCTCGAGGGTAAGAGGGTCACCGCCGCCAAGGTCTGGCGTGCCGACCGACAGGACTGGAGCCAGGATTACATCAGGATCGATGGGTTCACCAGGCACAACGCAGGCGTGGGAATAGGTGACCTGATCAAGATAAGAAAAGCAGGTAGCTGCGAGGCCATCCGAGTGGTGCTATCTCCTCCGGTCTCCTCCCAGATGTACTGCGGCGAGAGCGTGGCCGAGCAGATCAAGAGACAGATCCTGAAGAGGCCCCTGGTCAAGGGGGACGTGCTTCCTATAATGAGCTCTGCCGGTCATCCTTTCGTAGGAAGGATGGAAGCCATACCCTTGATGGTCACAGACACCGAGCCCGGTGGTGTGGTGGTGGTCTCCGACGAGACGGAGACGATCCTGCTGGATAAGCCTTCCGGGTTTTACTCCTCTATGGAGGCCACGGGCATCACCTATGAGGACATCGGCGGTCTGAAAAACGAGGTGCAACGGGTAAGGGAGATGATCGAGATGCCGATGAAGCATCCCGAGGTCTTCCAGAAACTAGGCATAGAGCCGCCGAAAGGTCTTCTTCTCTACGGTTCTCCAGGAACAGGCAAGACTCTCATCGCCAAGGCGGTGGCCAGCGAGAGCGGTGCCAACTTTCTCTCCATAGCCGGTCCCGAGATCATGTCCAAGTACTACGGAGAGAGCGAGCAGAGGCTGCGGGATATCTTCGAGGAGGCCAAGGAGAACTCGCCCTCGATCATATTCATCGACGAGCTGGACTCCATAGCCCCAAAAAGAAACGAGGTAATCGGTGAGGTGGAACACAGGGTGGTGGCCCAGCTTCTCAGCATGATGGACGGCCTGAGGGATAGGGGTCGGGTGGTGGTAATAGGTGCCACCAACAGGGTGGACGCCATCGATTCTGCCCTGAGAAGGCCTGGCCGGTTCGACCGAGAGGTCGAGATCGGGGTGCCCGATAGGAACGACCGGCTGGAGATCCTCAAGATCCACGTCAGAAACATGCCCATCGAAGATGCGGTGGATCTGAAGACGCTGGCCGAGAGGACCAACGGGTTCGTGGGTGCGGATATGAGCGCCCTGTGTAAGGAAGCGGCGATGAAGACCATGAGGCGGTACCTGCCGGATCTGGGGATGGAGGACGAGATACCAAAAGAGATGATAGACAAGATGGTGGTGACCGCCGAAGATTTTGAGAACGCCCTGAAGGAGATCGAGCCCAGCGCCATGAGGGAGGTTCTTCTGGAGATATCCGATGTCAGATGGGGAGATGTGGGCGGTCTCGGTCCCATCAAGCAGGAGATAGTCGAGGCTGTGGAGTGGCCTCTGAGGAAGCCCGAGAAGTTCGAGAAGATGGGCATAAAACCACCCAAGGGGGTCCTCCTCTACGGTCCGCCGGGAACAGGCAAGACCCTGATAGCCATGGCGGTAGCAAACGAGACCAGCGCCAACTTCATCTCGGTGAAGGGACCTCAGCTCCTCTCCAAGTGGGTGGGAGAGTCCGAGAAGGCCATCAGGGAGGTCTTCAGGCGGGCGAGACAGGTCTCCCCGGCGATAATATTCTTCGACGAGCTGGACGCCATAGCTCCCATGAGAGGTTCGGAGGAGGGGCACCGGACCTCGGAGAGGGTGGTAAACCAGCTTCTAGCTGAGCTGGACGGTCTCGAGAAGCTCAAAGATGTGGTGGTGATAGCCGCCACCAACCGACCAGACATAATAGATTCTGCGCTCCTCAGGTCGGGTCGGTTCGATCGGCTCCTGTTCATAGGCCCTCCCGACAAGGAGGGGCGGTACGAGATCCTGAAGATACATGCATCGAAGATACCCACCAGCGATGACGTGAGCCTGGAAGAGCTGGCCGAGCTGACGGAGGGTTACGTGGGCTCGGATCTGGAGGCTCTCTGCAGGGAGGCGGTGATGCTGGCCCTGAGAGAAGAAGAGAATGCGAAGGATGTGGAGATGAGACATTATCGCGAGGCTCTGAAGAAGGTGAGGCCCAGTACCGAGGAGAGCATGGCCAGCTACTACGAGCGGATCAACGAGAAGCTCAAGGGCGGGCTGAAGGTGGATCCCAGGTATTATGTCGGGTACAGGTGAAACGGTGTCTCGGTTATACGCGACCAGTCTAGGGGGAAAGAAGGTGGTCAACATGGACGGCATGGTGATAGGCGAGCTGGAGAACATAACCCTGGATATGAAGACCGGGAAGCTGATCGATCTGGTGGTGAAACCCAACACCAAGGTTCGCGAGAACAGACACCGGGAAGATGGCAAGTTTGTGCGGATCCCTTTCGAGGTCGTCTGCGCCATAAAGGAATACATCGTGGTGGACGAGAAGAGATGAGTCGGCCGGTGGGGCTCCGGGTTCACACTCATCATCATCATTTTTAAACTGGACTCTGCGTGAACTACCGACACACTGTATTATATGACACCAATTAGATAAAAGGTCGCCACCCAAAGCCAACATTAGAAAAGGTAAATAAGTGCGGGGGACGGGATTCGAACCCGCGAACTCCTACGAGACAAGGCCCTCAACCTTGCGCCTTTGACCTGGCTTGGCAACCCCCGCTTTAAGAGCTTAAGCTAACTCGCCAAGCTTCTGGCCAAGCAACCCGGCCCGATCCCCGATATCCTTCGCAGCTCCCGCTACCAGATCCCGTGCAGAGATCGATCCGTCGGTAACGATCACCATCACGAAGGTGTCGGCGATGGGTACAACCTCGATCGCCTCTGCATTGCACTCCTTGACGCAGAGCTTGCAGAGGTTGCAGCTCATGGGATCGGTGACCTTGACCCTGCCACCGTCCATCTCCAGCACGTCCCGGGGACAGACCTCGACGCACCTTCCACAACCGTCACATTCACCGATCGTGATCTCGGACAGGTTCTTGTAGCCGCAGCGCGTCCCACCCTGCCACTTGGCATGGGTCGATCCTTTGTCTAGAGTGATCATCCCCTCGACCACAAGCTTCTCTCCCTCACCCAAAATCACTATGGGGATATTCTCATAGGCGACCTTGACCCCCGGGTCTTCAAACCTGATATCCCCTGAGTGGACGGTACAGGGCCCTTCAGCGCTGAGCATCATGGTCATCTGGCAGGCCGGGCATCCGGCTCCTCCACATTCACACTCATCCCGGAGAACATACAGATCCAGGTCCTCTGCCTGGATGGGTATCAGGCCCAGCCTCAACGCCATCTGCTCGTCGAAAAGAACCGAGGTGTTATCATATATATTTATCTCATCGACAGCCAGCGTTGGGACCTCAGAGAGAGATGCACGCCTTATGGCATTGGCAAAGGCTGGGGTCACGCCTTTGAGGAGGAACCTGATCCTCTTCTCGCTCAGCTCTATCAGTTCCACCTGCAAAGCTACACCCTTCGGCCCCTCTTACCACCAGACGGTTTTGTGCCATCATGGGGGATCGGGGTCACGTCTTCGATCCTGCCTATCCTCAGACCTGCCCTGGCCATGGCCCTGATAGCGGCTTGCGCTCCGGGTCCCGGGGACCTCTGCCGGTTTCCTCCCGGTGCTCTCACCTTGACGTGTACGCCGATGATACCCTTGCTCTTAGCCTGGTCGGCTATCTGGGTCGCCATCTGCATAGCCGTGTATGGCGAACTCTCGTCCCTGGCCGCCTTGACCACCATGCCGCCTGATATCTTGGCTATGGTCTCTGCACCTGTGAGATCGGTTATGGTTATAAGTGTATTATTGAAAGAGGCGTATATGTGAGCAACGCCCCATTTCCCCTCTGCCATGGTTATCCTTCCACCTTAGTAGATATTCGGGTGAGTCTTTCAGGATGGTTTTCCCGAGCCATCGGCGACCCCCGGTAGTAGTCAAGAGTCATCTCCTCACCTCGCCTTACATAATATCCGGGGATGGTCACCTTCCTGCCGGAGACCTGTATGTGGCCATGTGTTATAAACTGCCGGGCCTGCCTCATGGTCTTCGCCCACCCCTGACGGTAGACCTGGGTCTGAAGTCTTCGCTCCAGGAGGGCTTCGATCTTCATGGAAAGTACCGAGTCAAAGTCGCTGTTCTCGCCCAGCATCCCGCAAGACTCCAGATGGCCGAGTATTTCTCTGGTCTGCACACCTGCGGCTTTATCTCCGCGAGCGGTGGCCGCGAGTAGCACACGGCTCACGCGACGATACTTCCTGATAATGCTCTGCGCCTTCCAGAGCTCTCTCTTGTTGCGCAACCCATAGGTCTTGACGAGCTTCACCTCCTGGGCGATCCTCTCTGCTTCCCAAGGATGGCGCGGCGTATCGTAACTCTTGCGGCTTTTACCAGGGTATCCCATATTTGCCTACCTCCTCTTTCTGCTGACGCCCACAGTAGCACCTTTCCGTCCGGTGGACCGGGTACGCTGGCCTCTCACTCGCAGACCGCGCTCGTGTCTGATGCCCTTGTAGCTCCTGGTTTTCCTCATTATGTCCAGCTCTTCTCTGCGGGTGAGCATCAGTTCCGTGCCCATCAGGTGCTTATCTTCTCCCGAAAGAAGGTCTTTTCTGTGGTTCTTCATCCACACAGGGAGATGTTCATTTGCCGCCTCTACAACCGTCCTCAGCCTAGAGATCGTCTCATCGGAGAGTAGGCCCAGCGTCTCCGATGGATCTATCTCCGCTTGTTGGGTCAACACCACGGCGTTCCGCCTGCCCACGCCTTTGATGCCGGTGAGCGCCATCTGGACAGACCTATTTCCGTCCAGGTCGGTGTTCAGTATCCGAACGATATACTTCAGCTCTTCATTATCTTCTGCCAAGTTATTCCTCCAGAAAGTCTGGAGCAGCCCCGGAACGAATCCGGCGCCGCCCGATCACCGGCGATGCCGGTGGGGCGAATTAGTCATCGCGAACGTTAAATCTAAGCGAGAGATACGCTACTGCTACATAAGACTTATGATGGCAAGAGCACCTCAGTCCCCGACCTCCACCTCCGCCCCCAGGCTGGCCATCTCCCGGAAGAAGCCGGGATACGATATGGAGACCGACTCGGCGGTGTCTATGATGGTACTGCCAGCTTCCAGCCCCGCCACGGTGAGAGCCATCACTATCCGGTGATCGTGGTACCCGCTCACCTCGGCTCCGTGGAGCTTGCCCCCTTCTATCACCAAGCCGTCGGGCCGCTCCTCGATCTTTGCACCCATCTTTGAGAGCTCCACAGCCATGGCCCTGAGCCGGTCCGTCTCCTTGTGCCGCACGTGCTCCGCGTTCTTAATCACCGTCCTGCCTTCTGCAACAGCTCCCAGAACCGCTATGGTGGGAACCAGGTCAGGAGTCGGACCGGCGTCCACCTCCACACCCCGGAGCTCGCCACCAACGATGCTGAGCACCCCTTCTTCTCGGTCCCATGAGATCTTCGCGCCCATCCTCTCCAGGACATCTACTATCGCCGCATCTCCCTGTCTTGATGGGTGGATCCCCCGAACGGTCAGCCGGGAACCGGTAACCGCCGCCGCGGCCAGGAGATAAGAAGCAGACGAGAAGTCTCCGGGCACGGTGTACCTCCTCATATCGTATCTTTGACCTCCTCCGATCCGGAACACATGGAAGTCCGTCTCCATCTCGACCCCTGCCTGGCCCAGCATCTCGAGTGTGATCTCCACGTAGGGCCTGGATTTCAGCTCCCCGTCGATCGATATCTTCGTCTCGTTCTCTGCCAAGGGACAGGCGATGAGCAGGGCAGAAATGAACTGGGAGCTGACGCTGCCGTCTATCCTGGTATTCCCCCCCAGCAACCTTCCCCGGATGACCAAAGGCGCACAACCGTTCTTTCTCACAGAGAAAGCCTGGGCCCCGTCGAGCTCGCTCAGCGCATCGAGGAGAGGTGCGTTGGGTCGTCGTCTTATGGAGGCGTCGCCAGTCAGTACCGCACCATCGGTCAGGGCGGCCACTGCCGAGATCAGGCGCAGAGTGGTTCCCGAGTTCTTTACGTCGATCACGTCTTCCGGGGTAGAGGGTTCGCCACTCACCCCCGTTATCTCCAGGTCTTCGTCACCTTCTTCTATCCGGGCACCCAGGGCCTCCATCGCAGAGACCGATGCTCTGGTGTCCGCGGAGAGGAGGGGGCGCCGGACCAGACCTCCAGGACCGAGGGCGCTTATTATGATTGCCCGGTGGGTGTAGCTCTTGGAGGGTGGCGCACGGGCCTCGCCCGATACCTCAGACCGTTCTACCGATGCTATCATCGTGTTGAGAACTACCGATGAGTATAAAAAACCGAGCCGGTCCGGTGGTTGCAGGAGATCGCCTCTGCCAGGATTACCACCTCTTCGGGGGTCAGGTTCTCCGGTCTCTTCTCCAGCAGGTCCGACTCCATACGGGATATCGTCTCCGAGGAGATCCCCATAGCGGCCAGCGACTTCTTCACCTTCTTCCGTCTCTGCGAGAAGAGACCTCTAGTAAGGTCGACGAAGATGCGCTCGTCCACTTTCGGCCTATCCTCCCGGGGGCGCAGCCTAACTATGGCCGACTCCACCCTTGGCCGGGGCCAAAAGGCGGTTCGAGGAACCCGCTCCAGGATCTCGGCCTCGGCCCGGAGGCCGACGTTCAGCGTGAGCCTACCGTAATCTTTCGAACCGGGTGGTGCCACCAGCCTTTGGGCAAACTCCCTCTGATACATCAAGACAGCTACCTCGAACTCTCTCTTTAGGATCCGGAAGGTCATCTTGGAGGAGATCTGGTAAGGAAGGTTAGAGACCACCTTCTCATACTCGGGAAGGTCCACGCGGAGAGCGTCTCCCCTTATCACCGAGACGTTGGGAAACCTGTCCTCCAGAGCAGCAGCCAGTCTGGGATCAACTTCTACCGCCACCACCCTGCCTGCCCGTGCCGATAAAACCCCGGTCAGGTTGCCCGTGCCGGGGCCGACCTCCAAGACACTGTCACTCCCTGTCAGATATGCGTAGTCTGCTATCCGCTCGGAGATCCTTCTGTCGACGAGAAAATGCTGTCCTCTCTTCCTCATCGCTTCCGCGGCTCTCGGGTGAATATCCTGTACCTGATCCGGCCGTCCATCAGCTCTTCTTCGATACGGTTGGAGACGAGCTTTTCCGGGTTGTAGACCCCTTTAACCCGCCCGGTCAGGTCCTGGAAGCTCTTGAACGGTCCTTTCTTCCTCTCGTTCAGCACAGACCACATCAGCTTCTTGCCGATCCCCGGCAAGAGCTCCAGAGAGTGCATCCGGGTGGTCAGCGGTCCTGCCTCGTTGAAAAAAGTAAGATAATGCGCCTCTTTTTCCAGGATTATCGCCTGGAGGATGTAAGGAAGCTCGACCTTGGATCCCTTGGTGAGTTCGGCATAGCCGATCCTGGAGTTGACGTGATCGATCTCCTTCCGATCGCCACTGCCGATATAAACTCGGGATCCTATATCCAGCACGATATTCTCTTTGGGTGTCATCTCCATCAGAACGAAGTTGTCCTCCCCCACCGCTTGGACCAGAGGTTTCTTCTGGTAGCTGCTCATGGCCCCGGATACATGCCCGTAAGGCAGGTAATCGAGAACCCAAGCTACTTTTTCCCTTCGTGGAGGTCTGCCCAAAGCCATCCTGCTATCCTCTCAATACGATGTCCAGTATGCCGTCCATGTCTTCGTCCGCCAGCGTGAACCGCTCCTTGGCGTAGACGGCCCTTATCTCGTCTCGATTCATGGGCCTGAGATCATTGATCTTCAGGGCTATCGCCGGGGTCATCTTCTCCAGCTCCAGCAGTTCGTTGACCATGGACCTGCTTTCTTCGGCCATCCCATGAGCGAAGATCTCGACATGTTTGATAGCCCTTCTCAGCTCGTAGCTTAGCTCCTCCTCACCAGAACGCCGGAGTTTGACCTCGTTCAGGATCTCTTTGACTTCGGCGAGGTTGAGACGCTCTTCGCTCAAAATCTTTTTGATTATCATATTATTTCTGAGGCCTCAGGTGCTCGGGAAGGGCGATGACGCTCTTCATAGCATTTCCGTCTTTCACTCTCAGTATGAAGGCTCTGCCCCTCCGCCCAATTACCTTGCCGGTCTTACCGTGGAACTTTGGGTGGGGCATCCCCTTATGCCTGCTGGGATCCAGGACGATGTGAACCATCTGACCGTCGCTGAAATCCTGGATCGCCCTGCTCACGGGGGAGATGCCCCGCTCTCTGACAGACTTTTTCAACTTGTCTTTAGTCCTTTTTCGTATTCCGTGTGATTTGGGCATCAGCCTCTCCACCTACGTTTATTACATCCAGCTCTGCCACCTTAGCGTCGAATCCCAGGGCGCCTGCCAGGCTCGGCTTCGTCCTGCCTTGGTCGCCGGATACCAGTTCCTTTATATAGAGACCGCTGGAGCCGACGACGGTTATCCTGGCGGTCTTGCCCGCGATCTTCTCCAGCCTGGCATCATAGACTTCTCTCGTCCGGACCTTATCAGCCCTTCGGTGAGCGACACGATTTGGTGTACGTTGCTTGACCAGACCTTTCAGTTCGTTTATAACCGATTTAAGCTTTTCTTCTGATACATCGTCCTCGAGTTCCACCAGAACAGAGTAGGTCTTCTCCAGAGGAGCCTTCTTCAGGTGCTCTACCATACTTTTGTCCGTGACGGCCAGGTCCCGCACCTCGATCTTCCCACAGGCGCGCTTGTTGATCTCTTCTTCGAGCTTTGCCAGCTCGATCGTTCTTATCCTGGGCGCGACCGCTTCCACCACGAAGGGTCTGCCCGTCCCCAGCATCCTGGCGTCTATGTCTTCCCGTCCCGATCCGTGGAAGACCGTGTCGTCGCATCTGGCAACTTCGATCACCGGGTCCCTTATCAGCTCGTCCACCGATTCCGGGTACTGCCTGCCGGTGTAGTTACAGATATCGCAGCCTTCACCATGGCACTCCCGGCAGGGCCACCGGGTCTGGGGGAAACCCCGTGCCAGTTTTCTATACCTGCCGTATATATAGAGAGAAGATGTCCGGACCTCCACCCGGTCTTTTTCCAGGTTCAGGAGCACCACCACGTCCGGAGAGCCGAAGCTGACGGTCTTCCCGGTCTTCCGGGAGACCAATTTTCCCACCTCCCGGTTCATCTCCGATTTCATGGGCTCGGCATGTTTGGACATGCCATCTATCAAGAGCAACTCTTCGTCCTCCGCCAAAAGACCGCTCAGCCTGGTACCTACCAAAAAGCTCTCGTACTCCTGGAACCGGAGTTCGCGAACCACCCTCTCCGCCCAGGAGTCCTGCCGTTCCGGATCCATCTCGCCCAGACAGACCCAGCATCTCTCGGGATCGCCTTTCAGGCATAGGCTCAGCCTGGCGTGCCTCGAGCTGGGGGCGAGCTCCTCTAAGAGGGGCAGACCCGACTCATCTTTTGATCCTGCCATCGCCAGGACCGTCTTAACGGCGCGACCCCGTTCTGCGTTGGTGAGACCTGTTGAGAGCATGGCGAACTGCCGTCCCAGGCAGCTGTCGCAGATGGAACCGAGCCGCAGTATCCTTCGCGCGGTCTCGACCAGCTCTGCGACGTTCTCGTTTCCTTCATCCTCACTCATAACCACGTTCATCCTCGGTTCTATCCAGCTCGTTGTTTATCAGCACGATACAGTGATCCACATGAAGGCTCGCCGGTCCTGCGGAGACGATCTTCGCCCCCAGGGACTCCAGCAAGGCCTCGTCATCCTCGTTCACCCCGAGGTGGTCGCCCAGGACGAAGGTGGCATCTCCACCGACCTTCTGTTCCCGGAGATCAGCACCGTCCTCTCTTAAATAATAGATCGTCTTACCCCGGAAGACGGCAAGGTCGGCCAGGCCTCCTGTGCGGACGTAGATGCCTGGGGTGGATCTTTGCCACCGGTCTGTCGCCTCCAGGCCGAGGGCCTTCTTCAGCAGCGCCGCGGTCGTCCTCTCGTCCGGGTTGAGGTGGTGGAGGTCCCGTCCTCTGAGGCAGACCGTCTTGGGGTCCTCGCCGCCACGGAGCACCAGGAATATCCTGACGTCGTGCCTTATCCCGTGGGAAAGGACGAAAGCGGAGTTGATGCACCGGCAGAGGATATCCAACCGTCCTGAGGTGCCCGGGATGTCTTCCAGGGAGAAATCGGGGGTTGTGGTCGCCAAGTTTCCTACCACGACGAAGTTACGCATGGCGGAGCGTGAGAAGGTATGATAGATCCCACTTTCGGCCGCGCTCAGATCGTTATCGTCTTTACGCACGAGATCAGATCATGTAGCAATGTATAATATGGAGAACTCTAATTAGACCAGGTGATAACTTGAGGACGACTATATTATTGCTGGCAGCCATCTGCTGTGCAGCTGTCGGTTTTGTCGATATCGGTCTGGCCGATCCGGATGAGGGAACGAATGACAGACTCGGAGAAGATGTCTTGATAGAAGATAGCGGAAATATATCGTCGCTGAACATCTCCGGTCTGTACCCAACCGGCTTTTTTGGTGTAGCAAAGACTGTGAAGTTCATACCTACAAAGTCGAACTGGATCCTGGATAGTGTATTGATACTTGGCTGGGACGGGTTCGTTGTGAACGAGACGTTACCCGTCGAGCGGGTGATAAGTATGGAGGTTCGTGATGAGAACTTGAACTTGTTATACCGGTTTACAGACTCTCAGCTGCCTTATTTCCACTTTTCGGGAAATCCGGGGATAGCAAAGATCGAATTGCCTCCCATTACCATAAACGGCGACTTCTACGTATGCTTCTACGATCGTGGAGCGGTCAAAGTCGCATGGGACCAGAACGAAGTAAGTGGCAACTCCTACATATTCGATACGTTCAACAAAGAACTGATACCTGCAGCATTCTTCATCGAGGACTCCGAAGACCCCGTGCCCGTAAACTGGCTCATTAGGGCGGTGGGACACTAAATTTTATGTCTTCGAAGATCTTCGGCCCGGTCCCCGTCTGCGTCGGCAGCTTTTCAGGAATAGGGAACGTGGGCAAGCTGACCACAGATCGCATCTGCGCCTCCCTGGGATGTCAGACCCAAAGATCGATCGTATCTCCAGGGTTCCCTCCCCAGGTGACGGTGGCGATAGACGGTCAGGTCAGGATGCACCAGGTGGAGCTGCGGTCCTGTCCCGGACGCGAAGACCTCCTCTTCTTCAGCGGTGATACCCAGCCTCTCACTCCGGAAAGCATGTACGGCTTGGCAGGAGAGATCCTAAAGGCCGCCCGGTCCTGGGGGTCCATGGATGTGATCACCCTGGCCGCCTACGTCGGCCCTTCGGAGGATGAGATCTTCGGCGCGACCACAGATTCCCGTCTTGCCGAGGAGCTGGAACGAAGCGGGATCTCCCTGCTCAAAAACGGCATCGTCGGAGGACTCAACGGTATCCTGGTGGGTCTAGCTCCCCTCTACGGTATGCGAGGGGTCTGCCTCATGGGAAAGACGGCTGGCGAGGAGGAGTTCGATCCGGTGGCCGCAAACCACCTGACCGAGGCGGTGGGCCGTCTTCTGGACCTGGACATCCCTCTCGAAAAACAAGAGCTGGACAACGGTCCGGTGGACGAGTCCTATGCGGCCTACCGGTAGGCGACGAGAACACAGGTTCGAAATAACTGCCAGGTCAGAAGCTGTTGTTGTGTCGGAAATTACAGGTGTTGGTATGGATAACGGGGCGAGTCGATCCCGTCTTCTATGGTGATCCAGTTACGGCCACCAGGAAGGCGCTGGGATTGAAATGATGACCTCTTCGCTATTTTTTGGGGATGATGGGTTCGCGTGATCGTACTGCTGGCCGGTTTCTATACTAGGAACAAAGATAATAGGTCGGGTATCGGACCCGGGACCGATGCCACCGGGTGCTCATCGAAGTTTGAACCTCCCAGGATCTCGTAGGCAAAGTTGCAGATACCATCGTGGTCGCCGTCCCTGCATCCTTCTCTAGGTTCGTCGAAGTCGCCGTAGAGGTTGCCTATCGCTCCGTCGTCCCACCGGTTGGCACCGTTGTCGTGGGCGTTACATCCGATGTTATCGATCAGGCTGTTTCTGTACAGGAGGTTATCGCTGGAATGCATCAGGAGGAGGCCATATTCGTTGTTGCTGGCGTTGTTCACCACGATGGTGTTCTTGGAACAATGACCCAGGCCGATGCCGACGTAGTCGTTGTTGCTTGCGTTGTTGCCCACGATACTGTTATTATCCGACCCCCATATGCCGATGCCGTCGAGGTTGCGTCCGGCGTAGTTGTCTCTTATGATGTTGTCGTCGGACTCCGTAAGGCCGATGCCGTCGAGGTTGCCGCTGACGGAGTTGTCCGAGATGATGTTTCCGCTGGATGCCAGGAGATAAATACCGTCTTCACCGTTAGCATTGGCGACGTTGTGGGTAACGGTGTTGTTGCCGGAAGAGTCGAGGTAGATGCCGTCATTGTTGTTGTTGGCGTTGTTGCTCATCAGAATGTTGTTCTTGGACCTGTAAAGGGCGATGCCGTCACAGCTGTTGTTGCTGGCGGTATTATTTGCGATAATATTGTTGTTCGAGAGGACCTTTATTCCAGCGGCTTCTGTTTTTTCGCAGTTTTGGGATCCCGTTGCATAAAATCCCTCGAGTCTGACCCCATCTGCGACTAGCGTAATCGCGCTCCGAAGTCTTTTTGCGTCCACCACCGGCAATCCGGCACCGGTGTCCACGCCGCGGAGGGTGATTTGCTTGTCTACGATCACGTTCTCGTAATAGGTCCCGCTCTGTACCCCTATGGTGTCGCCAGGGTTTGCGGCATCGAGGGCTTCCCATATGTGGGTGTAATCGCAGCTGCCGGGACCCACGGTGATGGTGGACGCCTCTGCGATCATAGGCAATAATATCAGGACTAAGATCCATTTCGGGTTCATCTAATCTCCTTCCGGTATGGGCTTTCACAACAAGGTGCTATCTTCTCTGTTCTACATACCGATCTTATCGAGATATAATTTACCCATCCATCTCTTCCATCACTTCGATGATATCCGGATATTGTATCCCCTCTAAATTGATTGGTAATATCCTATAGGGAGGATATACACCACCCCACTCCTAGAGTTAGGACTACTGT
>DAOG01000032.1 GCA_002501765.1 Methanosaeta sp. UBA204 | reverse complement strand
GTCTTCGCGTCTTCGCGTGAGTCAGAAAGTGAGGGGGGCACGCGAAGGCGCGAAGGGAGAGGACTCGTCGATGAATGTGGATGACGTCTCTTCCGTCGTGGTGGATACGGCTTTCCATGGGGAACTATTGGATGGTATATGTGTGACAATGTCAAGATAAAGAACAGGAGATACTTCAGATACGAGCCATCTTCCAGCCCGGGGCTCATATCAACCTGAACGATGGGAACATCACGCAAGTATGCAAAGACGGGAAGTTCACCGCGCCCGCCAGCCTCAGTATTCGGGCTTAAGGCTGCAGTCCATATCTCCAAGTAGACTCCTTTTCGAGGTCTTCTCCTTATTCAGCTCTTCCAGGTATCTCTCGTACAGGTGAATCCTGGCCGGGACGGGAAAGGGTATCTTCAACGTGCTTATTATGGCCTCGCCCTTCTCCAGGGTCTGGATCTCCACGTCCAGGGAAGATAGATCCTGTTTCGCCGACTCCTCCAGCCGGGTCCGGTCGTTCCTGTCCGCCAGGCCGAGGATGACGAAGGTGTTGAACTGAGATAACAGCTGCTTGTCGATTAGCTTGGGCTGCTGGGTTACGGCGCAGAGCCCCACCCCGAACTTCCTGCCCTCACGGGCGATGGACTCGAACCTGGCCAGGCTGCCCTCGCCACCGCTTAAGACTCTCTGTGCCTCCTCGATGGTTATGAGGCAGGACTTTCCCTCTCCTTCCGAGGCCTCTCGCTTGTACCTGTCCAAAATCTGGCGAGATAACAGAGAGAGGAGGAATAGCTCGCTTCGTTCGCTCAGCTGGGGCACGTCGACCAGCACCACATCTCCTTTCAGGAGGCGGGAAATTATCCCTGGAACGCTCGACCGTTTCTGGTGGATGTAGCGGTTTTTGTCCAGGATGGTCCTTATGGTCCTGTTGATCCTGCCGATGGTCTTCTCGTGGAACCCGTCCGAGATCATTTGAGCCGTGCCTTCTGGTGTCTGTATATCGTCCAGCCAGGTATCTTCGTAGAAGACCCTGGAAACCGCCTCCAGAGCCTCCCTTTGAGCAGGGGTCCAGTCGTAGAGAACGGCGATATCTGCGGGTCTGATCTCGGTAATCGCCACGGTGAGCTCCGAGACCTCGGGATCCTTGAGATGACCGGGGTCTGTAGAGTAGCAGATTAAACCTTTTCTGTAGCGGTCCAGGTCGAAGAGGCCTTTAGTTCCCTTTTTGCCCTTGATGTACTCGCCATGGGGATCCACAATAAGCAACCCGAACTTCGATCTGCCCTGGGTGGCCATCTTCATGCAGGATGCGGCGAAGACCTTCATGAAGTTGGACTTTCCCATCCCCGTGGTGGCGAAGACTCCCATGTGGTGGTCCATCGCCTCGCTGTGCAAGGCTACCGGGATCTCTTCCACCAGCCTGCTGCCGTTTCTGAGAAGGCCCACCTCGATATCGCCCATCACCTCGCTCAGAAATCGGAACTCTCCCGCCTCTGCCCTCTTCACAGGAGAGAACTTGGACGGTATGATCCTAGACTTTTTGAACCTATCCTCGATTATGCAGCCCAGCGGCTCTGCTACCACCCGGTTGAATATCTGGTCCTGGTCGTAGAACTCCGTTCCCCGTAGGGTGGTGTCCCAGTTTCCTTCGTAGTTGGAGTCGTGCAAAATGTCCGTGACCCTGGCCAGAAAGGTGATCATCTCATCCTCTACGGAGGTGTCCTCTATTGAGAAGATCTCCCCCACCTCTACCCGTTCCTTGTAAGGTATGATGAAGTTGTACTCGCTCACGTTCTTGGAGATTATCCTGTAAGTCGTAGACCTGCTCCCATCGATGGTCCATCTGTCTAAGAGGAGGGTCTTCTTCGTTTCTTCTTTGTCCATTACAACATCCTCCCCGGTCGCATCTCCATGAATTCATGGTAGTCCAGAAAACCGCGGACCTGTTCTTCGCTCACTCCTCTAAAGCCCAGCTCGTCCAAAAGGGCGCGCCGAAGAAGCCAGCTCTCCTGGTCGGTGATCCTGATCTCTCTATGGGCCCGGAAGAGCGCATGGGGGTAGCCCAGACACTCGGCCGAGCTGGAGTAAGTCGCAGCGTGGCTCAAGGCTCTATCGGCGTCGATCAAAGGAGGAACGTCGACCCTGAAGGCCCGGCCCGCCTGGGGATGGAACTTGACCACGCGGATCTTCCCCTTCCAGGAGCTATCGGGCCTGGGGCTGATATTTTTGTCTTTTAGATCGATCATCCAGGGGCGGTCGGGGATGACCTGGCTGCCGATGCGGGCGGTGTCCTGGACGAAGGGCCTGGAAAGGCCAGCATTCCAGGAGAAGGTGCTGGACTTGCTTATCCCCAGGAGGTCCGCCCCAACGTTTTCCGCCCGCTCGAAGATTTGGTCTAAGACGGCCTTGAAAGGGCCCTCTTTCCAGAAGGCGAATTCGCCGTCGTAGAGGACCAGGTCTCCTTCTTGGGCTTTGTCCAGGGCCTCGAAGAGGGCTGTGTACTCCTGAAGCTCCCGGAAGTAGGTGGAGAGCCTGTCCAGTTCTGTTTCCTCCAGGGTGAACGTCTCCGCGATCCCGAAGATATCCTTCAAGTCCCGCTCGAAGGTCTGGGCGTAGCTCTCCTGGTCGGCCACGAAGATCTCGTTGGAGATCTCTGTTCTCTGCCAGCTGGTGCCCCGGTAGACCACGTACCCTGTCCGGATGTAGTTCACCTTGGCCGCGGCCAGGTCGAAGATGGCCGCGTTGCTCCCGTCGATGGCGAAGATCGATCCTTCGAACTTCCGCGGGCGGATGGGGGTGAAGTCGGATTCTGTTATTCCTGTGATCTGGTAATAGCGAGATGCGCCTTCCGGAGAGATGTAGTCTCTAATCAGATCGGCCACCGCCGCCAGGTCTCTAGCCATCGGGGTGATGATCTGTTCGGGTTGTATACTTATTTTGCGCTCTCGGGGGAAGGGGGTCGTGGGTGTGTGCCACTGAAAGAAAGCCCAATAATCGATAGCTAGAAGCTAATTATCACCGAAATTCCCTAAAACCATCCTCGATATCGTATTTCCGAAAAACATCAACCCTTCCACCAAGTTATTTGAAAAGGAGGGTCATATGAACCAATAGAATTCCTATTCCGGACCCCCCTCCAAAATCGCCAATAATTATGGGATCCAAACATTCCTTGGAGTGAAGGACCACTACATGCGTAACAAAAAACACATTGCAGCGACAAAGCACCTCTGCCAGATTATAGTCCTGAACCTTAGACTTGATACTTAATGATCGGAGGGTAAAACCGCGAATGAACGCGAATTAAAAGATAAAAATATTAGCGTTTATTAGCGTTCATTCGCGGTTGAAATAAGGGGTAGGTATGTGTTTAGCACCCTCAGAATCACTCGCTTGATAATGATTTTTAATCAATAGATAAGTCATCTGCTACAAGGCCAGCGTTTTCTTGGGCTGGGATCGTCTTGCGCATCGGATAAGTGTCAAACTTAGCGTTCACAGTATTCTTATACTTCTTCGAGTTATCCTCTGATTTGGAGAGGATACGTAATTATCTATAGCTGAACGCAATTCATTTGACCAAGGATATTTATATCGTTTAATGTTTTCCCGAAAAATTAAATACTCTTCGACTTCTTCACCCATGCGATTCCGAATGTTAAAAGTCCCTTTTGTAAAAATATCAGTGTTGTCCTTTTTTGAATCTAATGAGGCTGTCTCACAATTGGTTTTGACGCTGAAAATTGTCGTATATTTCGGATTTATAGTCATGAACCTTAGACTTGATACTTAGTAGAGCATTTCAAAGAAGTCATCCGCTACAAGACCAGCGTTTTCTGGTTCTTCGCGGATTTGTGTAGGTAAATTGAACGTGATATTACTCAATCTAAAATATGTTTAGATTTTTTTCAGAATTAAACCACAAAGCGCACAAAGCACACAAAGTATATAAATGCCTAATAAACAAACTCTTTTTCTGCTTTCTTTGTGCTCTTTGTGCTCTTTGTGTGCTTTGTGGTTAATTATTGCCTGCACTTGACCCACAGCTTCGTAGTATGAAGTTGGTTCATACGAGTATGACACAATTTATATTTTGCCAAAAATATATGATCTACTTTCGGCCGCCACCCACACAATATGGCGAAGAGCCCGTTTTCTTGGGTTGGGAGCGTCTTGCGTATCGGATAAGTGCCAAACTTAGCGTTCAGGACTATAAAGCCCTATCTGGTCTTCTTCATCACTCGATTTTGAATTGTAGGACAGCCTCTAATGGCGCAACAAGATTGTCCATTTCTCTAACATATCGGTCAATTTTTGTATCCTCTTCAAGTCAGA
>DAOG01000020.1 GCA_002501765.1 Methanosaeta sp. UBA204 | reverse complement strand
TGAACCAATCGTACATTGTCACATATCTACTACCATCCGATAGATCCCCGTGAAATATAAGTAATTTATATATCACATAGCATACACACCCTCTATAGAAAGGGGGTAATAGATACGTTCTTTAAGTTGCGCGCTCCAGACCTGCGTCTGACATCCGTTGTATTAGGGCAGATTCATATGAGATCCTCTGAATATTTCCGCACCAGGACCCGTTTTGTTGATAAACAGGCACGTCAATACCTTGAAGGTTTACTGGTTGTTAGAGGACGTGGCAATATAAGCAAATATGCCAATAAGATACCAAATTCTAACAACCAGTCGCTCAACCACTTCATTTCCGATTCACCCTGGAATCAAATTCCGATAAATGACAACATTCAGAGGGACGTAGTCGGATTAATCGGTGATGAAGTCAACGGCTCCATCCATATCGACGAATCGGGTTTCCCGAAGCAAGGCAAGAACTCAGTTGGTGTAAAACGCCAGTACTGTGGCCAACTCGGTAATGTTCCAGATCAAAGATCTGGAACTCCCATGAAATCTTCGATTTCGTGGGAAGTCGATAACTGCCAAGTTGGTGTTTTTCTCGCATATACGAACGGAGGTTATCGAACCTTGATCGATGCAGATCTATATCTTCCAGAAGACTGGGCAGAAGACATGAAACGTCGCGCGGCGTGTGGTGTACTGAAGATGTTGTCTTCAAGACGAAAGCCGAACTCGGATTGGAGATGATCCTCCATGCACGAGAGAATAACGTTCCATTCGGCTGGGTTGGAATGGATTCGTTTTGTGGCAGGCAGTCATGGCTTCGAGATAGAATCGATAGCGAGGGAATGACTTACATTGCAGACATTCCCTCTGATACAAGGGTCTGGGTGGATTTACCAAAGACCGGAGTACCGAAACGGAATAGCAATCGAGGCCGTGCCCCAACAAAAGAAAGATTGCTCGAAGGTGAACCTGAGCCTGTTAAGGTGAGGAAACTCGAAGATCAGTTGGATGACTCGCAGTGAAAGCACGTCTTCGTTAGAGATACGGAGCGAAAGAAGCTGTGGTCGAATATCGCATGTGTTCGCGTCTATCCTGTTGTAGATAGTCTTCCTGGTGATGAACTTTGGCTAATTATCCGGAAAGATGATGGTGAGGACCAAACAAAATATCAATATTCCAATGCACCAATCGATACAACTGTAAAACGGTTTGCCCAGATGTCCTGCAGTAGGTACTGGATTGAACGGGCATTTGAGGTGTTCCAGATCGAAAATCTGGAACTCGCACGAAATCTCTGATTTCGTGTGAATGCAAAAGGTATTGCGGGGCTTGCGGATTATCAGGTTGTCAGTTGGAACGGGTGGTATCATCATATAACGATGTCAATGCTCGCGATGTTGGTGATGCTAATGTTGAACATCGATATGGGCAAAAATGCTGATATGTTGACCGTCCAGGATGTGAAGGAAATTCTTGAAGTGATCCTGCCACAAAAGGTGCTTACCGACGAGGATCTGGTGGGTTTTATTAAGGAAAAGCATAAAGCAAGGTATTCATCGAGAAAATCTCATCATAGACGTGGATCGTAGGCTGCTTAGGGTGGTATTCGTTGAGATCTGGTGCATGGTTCAACAATAGGGAGAATGGATATGGATTCAATGTGACAGTGTCAAGTTAGAACCGATGAGGACGTAGCCACACACATGCAGTACTCGGAAGGCAGCCGGGGCAGGGTCTTCGTGATCAGGATGGACGACGGCGAGGACTTCATCGAGGCTATCCGGCGTTTCGTCCTGGAGAATAGGGTCTCTTCGGGTCTGATCCTCTTTCTGGGCGCTCTGCGAGAGGGCCGGATGGTCACCGGTCCCCGGGAGATGGTGATACCTCCCATCCCCCACTTCGAGAACGTTGAAGGAGGCTGAGAGACCTTCGGGGTGGCCACCGTCTACCCCGGTGAGGACGAGCCCAAGATCCACATCCATACTTCTGTGGGCCGGTATGAGCGAAGCCTCACCGGCTGTCTGAGAGAGAAGGCCACCACCTACCTGATAATCGAAGCCGTGCTCCTGGAGCTCACCGGCCTGGAGGCCAGAAGAGTCTTCGACGAGACGACCGGCCTCCATCTCCTCTCGCTGAATGAGAAGCTGCCATGATAGACCAAGCTCGGCCTCGACCCCTCCCCATCTCCCTGCGAGAGGCTCGCCGCCAGGGAATCGAGAAGTTCGACGTCATCCTGGTCACCGGAGACGCCTACGTCGATCACCCTCCTTCGGCACCGCGGTGATGGGCAGGCGAGAAGATCGAAGAGATCAGGGACCTGCCGGGGGTAAAAAGGGTCTTCGTAAGTTCGGGGATAAGGCACGACCTCGTGCTGGCAGACTCATCCGAGTACCTCGCCCAGATATGCGAACATCACGTCTCCGGCCATCTGAAGGTCGCCCCGGAGCATGTTGTCGATGAGGTTACCAGGAGGATGAAAAAGCCTTCCCGGGAGGTCTTCGAGGCCTTCGGCAAGCGGTTCAAAGCCGCGTCCCGACGAGCAGGAAAAGAACAGTATATCCTCCCCTACTTCATCTCCGGCCATCCCGGATGCACCGTAGAGGATATGGTGGAGCTGGCGGAGTACATACGAGACCATCGCCTCTACACCGAGCAGGTCCAGGATTTTACCCCGACTCCCATGACGGCATCCACCTGCATGTACCATACCGGGATCGACCCCTTTTCCATGGAGAGGGTCCACGTCCCGAAGGGCGAGGAGAAACGGATCCAACGGGCGCTCCTCCGCTACCGGGACCCCAGGAACCGGGGTCTGGTCATCGAGGGCCTGAAGAAGGTAGGAAGGGATGACCTGATCGGAGACGGGCCGGACTGCCTGATACCGGGGGCCAAGGGCAACCGGAAGCCGCGGTAAAGATCAGATCGGGATCTCGTCGATCTGCTTCGATTATTTTTTTAGCAGTTCGCCTTGCATCAGTTCTACCGCTATCTCTTGAACGTGTTTTGCCCTTAAACCGTCTAGCATCTCGTCCATCTTGTCTACAACTTCGGCGTTGGCCAACCCGTCCTTGACCTTTAATTCGGTTATCAGCTCTTCAAAAATGGGGCCTAAGTGCTTTCTCCATATCCTGGCCTCAGCTGGCTGTCGACGGAATCTTCGCATCTCTCTGGCGAAATACCATCTCGCTAATTCACCAGCCTGCATCGAATCGATCTTGCATTTTACCATCCACTCACTTTCTTCCACTACCGTTCACCTGGCGTTTATCATGAAGACCAACTCTTTTACGGCTATGCGAGCGGGGCTCTCCAGGGTCATGGTTATATCCGACTCACCGGCCACCAGAGGAGAGAACTCGAATGTACGCCAGCCGCCGCTGCCCATAATATCGGTATTGGGCAAGCGTGGCTCAAAGGTATCATTTATCAGGTTCAATGTGCTCTCGTCGAACTTCGTCTTCCATGTATATCCTGTCGATCCTGAGTTATCTGCCAGAGTAATCTGGAATTCTTCACCCACGGTGGCGTTGATATGTGTCATATTCTCATCGGCGACCCTGATCGAAAAATCCCGTGTTTCTGCAATACTGCCGCCCGCCCAGGGTTGCAGGTAGGTCATATACAGTTTTGTCTCACCGGCCTTTAGCGCAGCGAAGGTAAATAGTTCCCTGCCACCGACACCGACCATCCCAGGGGGATGGCGAGAGGATACAAAGTCTTTCTTTTTCAGGCATAGTGCGCTCGGATCGAAATCCGCCCTCCACTCATAACCGGTCGACGGATTTGAATCCAGACAGATCGCAAATTCGTCTCCGGCTCCGACATCGAGATATGTCGTATCCTGAACCGCGGAGGCGGGGATCATCCCTGCAATTAAGAGGATGACCAACGCCAGCATCCCTGTCAAAGGGTTCCTAACATTCATGTAGATACTCACCTTCTGGCCAAATACGGTACACGATAATCAAAGACGTTTCAATTTAAAAATGTTTCTTCTTCATCGATAACGATATCCGCTTCCGATCAAGGTCCACGTCCAGCACCGTCACCATCACCTTCTGGTGGACCTTCACCACCTCGGCCGGGTCTCGCACGAACCGGTCCGCGAGCTGGCTTATGTGCACCAGTCCGTCCTGGTGGACCCCGACATCGACGAAGGCGCCGAAGGCGGTTACGTTGGTCACGACACCAGGAAGCGTCATCCCCCGCTCCAGGTCTTCCATATCCACCACCTCTTCTGCGAAGCTGAAGACCTCGAACTCCTGGCGAGGATCACGGCCGGGTTTCTCCAGCTCCGAGAGGATATCCTCCAACGTGGGCATGCCCACCCGATCGGTAACGTAATTCTGAAGGTCTATCTTATTCTGCAGACCACAGTCGTCCATCAGTTCCTGGACAGAGGACCCCAGATCTCGGGCCATGGCGTCCACGATCGCGTAGCTCTCAGGATGGACTGCGGAGGCGTCGAGGGGGTTCGACCCGTCCCGTATCCGCAGAAAGCCGGCCGCCTGCTGAAATGCCTTGGGACCCAGGCGGGGCACCTTTCTCAGATCTTCTCTTCGCCCGAAAGAGCCGTGGTCGTCTCGGTAGCGGACGATGAACTCTGCAAGCCTCGGCCCCAGGCCGGAGACGTAGGTCAAAAGCTCTTTGCTGGCGGTGTTCACGTCCACGCCCACCAGATTGACGCAGCTTCTGACCACGTCCTCCAGCTTGCTCTTGAGGGCGGCCTGGTCTACGTCGTGCTGGTACTGACCAATGCCCAGAGACCCAGGATCGACCTTGACGAGCTCGGCCAGGGGATCCATAAGCCGCCTGCCTATCGAGACGGAACCACGAACGGTGATATCCTGATCGGGGAACTCGTCTCTGGCGGAACTCGATGCAGAGTAGACCGATGCGCCAGACTCGTCCACCATCACCACCGGGATCTTCCCGGGAAGCTCCAGCCCGTTGAGGAACGAGACCGTCTCCCGGCCCGCGGTCCCGTTCCCCACCGCTATGACCTCGATCTCGAAGCGTTCGCAGAGTTCCAGGATATTCTTTGCAGATTCGGCGGTCCGGTTCTGCGGCTCGTGAGGATATATCGTATCGCTCTGTACGAGCTTTCCCTGTCGGTCCAGGGCGACCACCTTGCAACCCGTCCTGAACCCGGGGTCGATGGCCAGAACGTTCTTCTGGCCCAACGACGGCTCGAGGAGGAGCTGGCGGAGGTTTTCCGCAAATACGGCGATCGCCTTCCGGTCGGCCTCCGTTTTGGCCGCCGATAGGCATTCCCTCTCCATCAATGGCACCAGAAGTCTCTTGTAGCCGTCCTGGACCGCCGCCTCGACCTGCCGGGACGCCGGGCCGGTCCCATGGACGAAGATCGATCCGAGGATGGCCAGTGCTTGTTCTTCCTGCGGCAAGATGTGGATCTTCAGGGAACCCTCCGCATCCCCTCGCATCATCGCCAGGATCCTATGAGATGGGGCCTTGGAGAGGGGTTCAGACCAATCGAAGTAGTCTTTGTACTTGGCGCCTTCTTCTTCCTTGCCGGTGGCTGCCTTCGACCTCAGGACTCCTTCTGTCCCGAAGAGGTCTCGCATCCGGGCCCGTGCATCTGCGTCTTCGTTGATCCATTCTGCCATGATATCCCGGGCACCGGCGAGCGCCTCCTCGACCGAGGGGACATCCTTATCCGGATCGATGAAGACCGCTGCCTCTTCTACGGGATCTGCGCCATCCTGGTCGAAGATCCTCCTGGCCAGTGGCTCCAGCCCTCGCTCCCGGGCCATGGTCGCCCTGGTGCGACGCTTGGGTCTATAGGGCAGGTATACGTCCTCCAGTGCGGAGAGAGTCTCTGCTGCCAGGATCTTCTGCCGGAGGTCGGTGGTGAGCTGTCCGCGTTCTCTCAAGGATCTCAGAATCGAGGCCCGCCTCTTATCCAGATCCCTGAGACGGGCCATGCGCTCCTGGACGGTGGTGATGGCCACCTCGTCCAGGCTCCCAGTAACCTCCTTTCTGTACCGGGCGATGAATGGTACCGTTGCTCCCTCGTCCAGCAGCTCGACAACGGCCCGAACCTGTCTCTCTTTTAGATCGAATTCACCGGCGATCTTGGAAATGTGGAAGATACTCATGGCACCTTATGGAAATAAACTAAAACAATAAAATGTTAGCTTACGCTCACATTTACTTGAGCACATAAAGTTATACTTTATTTACTCTGAGTATATAATGTTGTACATTATATACAATCAAAAGCGTAAGATACGACCGGAACTGGTCCGGTCTGCGGATGTAGGGTTTAACTATGTTTTATCTACGTTTTCAGCCTTGGGACCTCTATCGTCTTCTATTGCATCGAAGGTGACCTTGTCTCCCTCGTCGATGGAGACGCTCGGCTTCAGTCCTGTCTCATGAACAAAGTAGTCCTGCCCGTCGTCCCCTGCTATAAACCCGAAGTGCTTAGTCCTGTTAAAGAACTTTACTGTGCCTGTTACCATCTCAAAACCTCTTTGCTCATCAGTAGGGGTATCCGAGCTATTTAAAGGTACTGCTGTAGCACCTCGTAGTAACATTCACGTCTTCGACCGTAACACCTAGTCTCATCTCTCGACCACCAGTTCTATATGAAATGTTTTGGGCCACAGCTTCCCCGTTACCAAGATCCGATCGTTTGCCGGATCGTAGGCGATGCCGTTAAGGACGCCCGCACGCGCGTGTTCCTCATCGTTCAGGAGACCGGTCAGGTCGATCCATCCTGCTACCGTGCCCGTTCCCGGCGAGATTATGGCGATACGGTCACTCTTCCAGACGTTGGCGAATATCCGGCCGTTTATGTACTCCAGCTCGTTCAGATTGTCGACGGGAACACCATTGTAGTGGACCCGGATCTGTCCCGCCGGCTCGAAGGTCTGTGGGTCTAAGAGATACAAGACAGAAGACCCGTCGCTCATGATTAGGTGCTCGCCGTCATGGGTGAGTCCCCAGCCATGTGTGGAGTAGGTGAACGTCCTCACCAGGGTGAAGTTCTCTATCCCCCGGACGAAGCCCAGGTTCGCCTTCCAGGTCAGCTGGACCAGTCTGTCATCCCAGAATGTCACCCCCTCACCGAAGTAGTGGTCCGGCAGCTGGCAACGTCTCAGGACCTCGCCCGTCTCCAGGTCCACCTGGCGCAGGCTCGAGCGACCGTACAGGCCAGTTCCTTCGTACAAATAACCGTCGTGGAAGACCAATCCCTGGGTGAAAGCCGACGGGTCATGGGGAAAGGTCTCGACGACATTGTAGCCATAAACGGGGACGACGGGCGCGCCCTGAAGGCAGCTCGTGGTGAGGGCCATCAGGAATATCATGGCGAGGGCAAAGTGGCATATCATCTTCTTCGACATCCTTCAAATCGCGGTCGTTCTCGGATCCTTGTGGTGGGATTATCCTCCCCCATGGATCATAAACGAGACGCACCGGAAAGAACCGTCCAGATATGATCTCGATGATTTGGTCCCGAATCATCCCTATCCGTCTCCCGACGGTTATTAGTCATAGGATCGCTCATCCCGTACCATGACCGGAGACCCGGTGGACCGGTACCGGGGCTGCTTGCTGGGCGTGGCGGCAGGCGACGCCCTGGGCATGCCCGTCGAGGGGTTGACCGCCGATCAGATCCGCGAGTGCGTGGGCGAGGTCAGGGTAATGATCGAACCCTCTTCGGACCATTTCCACTGCGACCTGATGCGCGGCCAGTTCACCGATGATACCGAGGAGACCCTGCTGTTGGCAGAATCCATAATCGAGGTGGGCTACTTCGACATAGAGACCTTCGTCTCCAGGCTGATGGACTGGGGGCGGTCTTGGATCGAAGATCCATCGCTCAACCGGGGCATGGGCCTGGCCACCAGGGCGGCCATCGAGAAGATGCTGGCAGACGTCTCCTGGAAGAAATCGGGCGTGGCGGTTCCCACCTGTGGGTCGGCCATGAGGACAGCACCCATCGGGTTGGTCTACCACTGCGACCTGGACATGGTGGCCAGGTACGCCGATCTGCAGAGTCTTCCCACCCATAGCTCTCCCGCAGCCAGGGCAGGATCGGTGGCAATGGCCGTGGGGGTGGCTCTCTCCTTCCTCGGCTTCACCCCTCAAAAGGTGGTAGAGATGGCTGCCTATTTCTCCAGGCGAATAGACCGCGAGTTCTCGTACCGCCTCTCGATGGTAATGGAGTTCCAGGACCTGGTGCCTCAAGATGCACTGGAGGAGATCGGCACATCTCCCATGACTCTGGAGACCGTGCCCGCCGCATTCTACTGCTACCTCAACTTCGAGCCGGTGGATGCTCTGGTCAACGCCGCCACCGGTGGCGGGGACACAGATTCTATCGCCTCCATGGCCGGAGCCCTCGTGGGGGCGTCGCAGGGCACGGGCTGGCTGCCCGAGAGCTGGCTCGCCTGTCTGGAGGAGAAAAAACGGATCGAGAGGGTGGCCACGGACCTGGCCTTTGCAGGAGCCAGGATCTGCGGCAAGAACTGAGAGTCTCGGATATGCTGGGGCGAAGGAAGTGGCTTTATACCAGCCTGTTGTGATTGGATCCCATGATCAGAATTGGCGTAATCGGCGGATCTGGTTACACCGGCGGCGAGCTGCTACGCCTATTGAGCTTTCATCCTGAGGCAGAGGCGGTTTGCATCACATCGCGGAGGCTGGCAGGAACGCCGGTGGACGCGGTCCACCCCCATCTGCGCAAAATTACTTCACTCTCCTTCGAATCGCCTTCGGTAGAGGAGATCGCCGGGCGATGCGATGTGGTATTCACCGCCGTGCCTCATGGCACGGCCATGGACTGGGTGCCCGACCTTCTCGATGCCGGTGCCAAGGTGGTGGACCTCAGCGCCGACTACCGACTTCCCCTCGATGTCTTCGAGGAGACCTACAAGATCAGGCACAAGGCCTTCATAGAGGCGGTCTTCGGTCTGCCTGAGCTCCATCCCGAGGTGAAGGACGCAGACCTGGTGGCCAACCCAGGATGCTTCCCTACCGGAGCCATCCTCTCGGTGGCCCCTTTGGTCGAGGCCGGCCTGGTCCAAAGGATAGTATTCGACTCCAAGTCTGGGATCTCCGGCGCGGGGATCGCTCCTTCGGACACCAGCCATTATCCCAACCTGGCAGAGAACGTGAAGGGCTACAAGCTCACCAGTCACCGGCACGTTCCCGAGATGGTACAGGAACTCAGGAGGCTATCGCCGGAGGTCAAGATCAGCTTCACGCCTCATGTGGTGCCCGCCATAAGGGGGATCCTCACCACTGCTCACGTCTTTGTCAAGGATGAGTTCGTGGGCGACATCCCCGACGCGCTGGAGATCGCCGGTCTCTACGAGGCGTTCTACAAGGACGCGCCTTTTGTGAGGATGGTCCGCGATGTTCCATCCCTGGGTGGGGTGAGAGGCTCCAACTTCTGCGACATGAGTTTCGAGATCGACAAATCCGGGGAGAGGATCGTGGCGCTCTCGGCCATCGACAACCTCGTAAAGGGCGCCTCGGGACAGGCCATCCAGAACATGAACCTGATAACGGGGCTGGATGAGACGGCCGGGCTATGGTTCCCCGGCTGCGCACCCTGAATACTTAGAGATGGATCTATATATACAAGGTTTACAAATCGATCGTGGTGGATAGTTATGAAGATCAGGGACGTAATGAACCCGGAAACGGTTGTCTGTCAGTCCAGAGATCTGGTGAGCGACGCCGCGAGATTGCTGAGAAGAAACCAGATCAGCGGGATGCCCGTTCTAGATGGCGAGAAGGTGGTGGGCGTGGTCTCCGAGTCGGACCTGCTGAAGCTCTTATCCGTAGAGGAAGAGAGCGGCCTCTGGCTGCCCAGCCCTCTGGAGGTCCTGGAGGTGCCCATAAGGGACCTCATACGCTGGGAGAAGATGCGGTCCGGCGCAGGAGATCTAGCTCAGACCAGGGTCTCGGAGGTCATGACCAAGAAGGTCCATACTATTGGTCCCGAGGACGCTGTAGAAGAAGCGGCAGAGGTCATGGTCAGTCACCGGATCAACCGTCTTCCCGTGGTAGAGGGCGGAAGACTCGTAGGGATCGTAACCAGAGGAGACATAATAGTCGGTCTTGGCATGGAGGTTTCTGAGGTTGAAGCGGATTGACGGCGGGATCTGCGCGGTTTCGGGCGTCAGAGCCTGCGGTCTGAGGAAGGAGGAAGGGTACGGTCTGGCCATCATCGCCGCCGAAGGCGCTGCCGCAGGAGTCTTCACGACGAACAAGATCCGGGCCGCCCCTCTGGACGTCAGCGAGAAGAACCTGGCCGGTGGCCGGTTGAAGGGCGTAATCGTCAACAGCGGCTGTGCCAACGCCTACACGGGAACCAGGGGGATCCAAGATGCCGAGAAGATGGCAGATCTTCTGGCCGGTCACCTGGGCTGTGCTCCCGATGAGATCGGGGTGGCCTCCACGGGGGTGATCGGCCGGTACCTGGACCTGGAGCAGATGGCCGAGATGCTCGAAGATATGAAGGCCGATCTGCGGTCCAGCCCCGGGGCCAGTGAGGATGCGGCCAGGGCTATCATGACCACCGATACCCTGGCAAAAGAGGTGGCCTTCGAGCACGACGGGTTCAGGATCGCTGGGATCGCCAAGGGCGCGGGCATGATAGAACCTCAGATGGCCACCATGCTGTCTTTCCTGTATACGGACGCAGACCTGACATCCGATGTGCTGAAAGAGTGTCTGGCGGAGGCGGTGGATGATAGCTTCAACATGCTGATCGTGGACGGGGACACCAGCACCAACGACATGGTATTGATCACCGCTACCGGCCAATCGAGATGCGAGCCGGAAGCCTTCAAGGAAGCTCTGAGCCGCGTCTGCACCGAGCTTGCCAAGATGATAGCCAGGGACGGCGAGGGGGCTACCAAGGGCGTTGTGACCGTGGTTACCGGGGCGGTCTGCCGGGAAGATGCCAAAGCGGCGGCCAAGACCATCATGGGAAGCAGCCTGGTCAAGACCGCCCTATTCGGGCAGGACCCCAACTGGGGGAGGATCGTGGCTGCCCTGGGCCGTTCCGGAGCGGAGCTGGATCCTGACTTGATCACCCTTTCCATCGGTAGCCCCGCCGAGGAGGTGACCCTGGTGGACCGGGGCAGGATCGTGGAGGGGGTCTTGGTCTTGGACCAGGCGGAGAAGGTCATGAAGAGCGATGATTTAGAGATCCGGCTGGACCTGGGGCTGGGGCAGGGCGAGGCCAGGTCTTTTGGCTGCGACCTGAGCTACGATTACGTGAAGATCAATTCGGAGTACACGAGCTGAGCTGAGACCATGTTGTTGCGAGGAGAGAGGCTGGGCGAGATCTCAGAGGACGTCTTAGAGTTCATATCCTCCCGGGAGGCGGACCGGTGGATCTTCGAGGCCGACCTGTTGGTGGACAGAGCCCATGTGGTGATGCTCAAAGAGCAGGGTCTGATATCACCCGAGGAGGGGACCAGGATTATCGCAGCCCTGGACAGAATATCAGAATCAGAGCTGGGCGAGGGTGAGGATGTCCACGAGGCGATCGAGGCCGACCTGATCTCCAGGATCGGCGAGGTTGGGGGCAGGATGCACACCGGCAGGTCCAGGAACGACGAGGTGGCCACCTGCATCAGGATAGTCTTGAGAGATATGATGCTGTCCTTGATGGTGGAGCTGAACTCCCTGACGAAGACCCTGCTGGACCTTGCCGAGGATCATACCGAGACGATCGTTCCCGGGTTCACCCATCTCCAGCATGCCCAGCCCACCACTTTGGCCCATCACCTCCTGGCCCATGCCGATGCCCTCTTCCGGGACGGAGAACGGCTCGGGGACAGCTATCCCCGGGTGAACAAGAGTCCCCTGGGCGCGGCTGCCTTTGCGTCGACCGGGTTCGAGATCGACCGGGACCGGACGGCCGAGCTTCTCGGCTTCGAGGGTCTGGTGGAAAACAGCATGGATGCGGTGTCCACCAGGGATTTCGTCCTGGAGGTTCTGGCCGATCTCTCCATACTCATGATCGATCTGAGCAGGATGGCCGAGGAGCTGATCTTATGGAGCACATCGGAGTTCGGGTACATTGAGCTGAACGATCTCTTCGCATCCACGAGTTCCATCATGCCTCAGAAGAAGAATCCTGATACCGCGGAGTTGGTCCGGGGGAAGACGGGATCAATCGTGGGAAACCTGATGGCCGCTCTTACGATCTGCAAGGCTTTGCCTCTCAGCTATAACCGGGACCTCCAGGAGGTAACGCCTCATCTATGGCAGAGCCTCTCTCTGACCAGAGGTGCCGTCAGGATAATGAACGGGTGTATCTCCTCGGCCAGGTTCGAGACCGACCGACTGGAGGCCGGCGCCGGTGTCGGTTTCTCCACGGCCACCGAGCTGGCGGACTCTCTGGTCAGGGTGACCAAGACGCCCTTTCGAACAGCTCACCAGATCGTGGGCGCCCTGGCCGCCTCGGGCGAGACTCCCTCCATGGAGGACCTGGACTCGGCCGCGGAGAAGATCGCCGGGATAAGGCCGAGCGATATGGGTTTCAGCACAGGGATGCTGAAAGATGCGCTAGACCCCAAAAAGAACGTGGCCCTCAGGGACAGGCCTGGCGGACCTGCGCCTGCCGAGACGGCGCGTATGCTGGGGGAGCGGGCGCGTCGGGTTGCGGAGAACGAGCGCCTGGTTGCGGAGATGCGGGGTCGGGTGGACGGGGCGCTGGAGGGGTTGAGGGGGATGGAGTAGCTACGTGCGTGAATACGAACGTATCCAGGCGCCCTGGAAACGATGGATGGGGCTGGGGCTGGTAGTTATCTCTTGTCTTCTATACGCCGGGCTTCTGCTGGTTCCCATGACTTCTTTCTCCACCGAAGGAAAAGTTACCCTATCCGCTCTGCTGATAATTTTTGGCGAGGTTTCCTTCTGGATCGGCGGGATGATCATAGGACGGGAGGTGATCCGCCGGTATCGCAAGGCACTCGATCCACGGCGGTGGTTCTGTGGGGGGAAATAAAGGCAGGGGTTTCGGGTTGGGATATGGTTACAATTTCACGTCGGGTTTTAATTGTACAGAGGCCGTCCTAGAATTCTGGCAGAAAGTTTTCCATCTCATGGAGAATGGCGTCTTCGCGTGCCCCCCCTACATTTTGACTCACGCGAAGGCGCGAAGGCGCGAAGTCCTGATGGTTGTTCACTACCCGTCTGATGGGTAGAGATCTTGAGTTTGGTTGATGTTTTATGGGCGAATCCTTAAAGCGATCATTAGATAACGTTTTTGTTGATGATCTCGATTGAAGATGCTTCTGCCTAAAACCGTCCTCGGCATCGTATTTCTGAAAAAACACCAACCTCTTGAAGGGGCACTACCCAATGGGGCCACGACTTTTCAGCCATGGATAGATCAATTTATATTGCCGCTCCTTAAACTTGACTTTCAAAGATGCAGTGGAAAACAATATCAAGCAACCCAATC
>DAOG01000063.1 GCA_002501765.1 Methanosaeta sp. UBA204 | reverse complement strand
CCGAGATTTCTAGACAGCGCCGTTGCAGCCATTTATGGGCAATTTACCGTGATGGACAAGCTCAGTGCCACATTCAATGCCTTTATCATGGCGATGTTGGGGTATCTATTTGGATATGTACCTACAAAGTCTTCGGAGGAGGCTATTAAAGGAGATAAAGAAGTGACCGAAGAAAAGTTAGGGAAAATAGAAATGGCGCTGGACGAATATAAAGAGATCCTAACGAGCAAGGATAAAATAATAAAGGATTATGAAGAGATGATTAATTTATATAAGATTTAAGATTTGCCTAAAAATTAGTTCACGGTGGGATTTATGGAAAAAGAAGAATTAATCGAGGAGATTAAAAGAAAAATCAGAAAAGAAGAGGAGGCCTCAGGGAACCGTCTAATACGCGCAGAACAATTGGTGAATGAAGCACGAGAAATTAGTAAAAAGAGATGAAAAGCGTTTTGTATGTGGGGTGTACAATAGACGGTCCACGGATGCCCCGCAATTCGTTCAGAGGTGGCGTGCTCGATGCCTCAGAACCGCTCACCATCTCTCCCAGCAAGACGCTCGTAAGATAGAGGATCTCCATCCACCAGGGTCGGCGCTCTCCCGTTCAGACCTTTTCTACCTTCCTCAGCTCCACCGCGACCCCCCTCGTGGACCGCACCATCTCCCACCCACTCATCCTGGCCCGTCCCACCCCGAAGGCCTTCTCGCCCCGGACGATGACGTCATCGCCGGGTCTGATCTCTTCGTCAGCGTCTACTACTCCCGGACTGAGCACGTCGCCTCTGGGCAGAAACTCGCCGATCTCCACAATATGGGCGCCCATGGGCTCCAGCCGCCTTGCGCCCTCGATGGTCAGGGCGATGGTGCCGTTCGGGGTCAACGTAGCCAAAGTCTTCTTATCTCCGTTTTGGACCTCCCGCCCCTTGATCCTCACCTCTCCGGCGAGCAGCAGGTCGCCCGATTGGGATCCAAAGAAGTAGTCGGTCACCGCCCGGACGCGGAGCTTCTTGTGATCGAGGACAGAGGCGTCGATGGCAGCTTTTTTTACGGCCTTGGTCAGCCTGGAGAGGGCCTCGCCGTTTGTCCCTCCACCGGTGTAGACCGCGTCGATCCCGTGCTCCTCCACCGCTTCCCTCAGTTCGCCATCGATATGAGCAATAATCTTCTTGTAAGAGCTTCTTTCAAGGTAGGCGTCCAGACACCTCAAGAGCCAGTCTCGTTCCTCCAGGTCCCACCGGCCGGTCACGGGCACGTCGTAATGCGCCGCCGGATAGACCTCTTCTAACTCCCTGGGCACCACCGCCAGCGGCGAGGTCAGTATCACCTCGTGGATACGCTTCCTCCACGAGCCCAACGCCCCGGCGAAGAGACGATGAGACCTCGACTTGGAGTAAGGCTTTCTCGCAGAGCAGGGAAGGAGGAGGAGAACCTCGCTCTCTGGTGCTCTGTACCGATCCAGTACCCTTTTGGCGTACCGGGTGACCTCCACCCGGTGGAGCGACTCCGCGGTATTGGAGTACATGACGCTCTTCCTAAAAATGGGCGTTCTCCTCTCAAGGTAACGGCCTTCCTGGTCCAGGAGCCTCAATGTCGCGGTCTCCTCCGGCGTCACCCGTACCACTCTTTCCACATACTCCCTGAGACATCCTCGCCGGATCATCTCCCTGACCAGCCTGATCTCTTCTTCCAGCTTCAGGTGGTTGTGATCCGATATCATCTGCAGGTCCGGACGGTCTTCTTTTTCCATGGCTCTGCAGTACTGACATCTGCAGGGCAGCTCCCTCAGGTCCTCGATATTCCAGGATCCGTCATGGGTGTGGTAGCGTCTTAGATAACCGTCCACCACTACCCTGGTGGAGTCGACCAGATCCACGCCCAGATACACCAGGAGAGCGAGGTTCGCCGGCGTGGCCAGGGCGGGGGCGTAGAGGGCAGAATCCGGAGGCGTCTTCTCCTTGACCTCAAGTACGGCCTTCAACAGCTCCCTGGGGTTGCGGAGCGACCCTGCCGCGCCCATGATGTAGACGTCGGCGGGATACGGTTCATCGAGGAAGAAGGGATGGACCACCAACCCACAGGGCCCATTCGTCTCGATCTGGGGCAGGTCCACCGGAGGCTCGACGTGGAGAGGCACGGAGACATGAGGCGGTATGAACAGCTTATCTTTGTCGATGGTCCCATCGGCCGCCTCAAGCGCCTCCTCCACGGACCCGAAGCTCCAGAGGCTGCCTGCGGATACGATTCGGTCATTTGAGATCAAAGCAGGGGTATTGATGGTCCTCTCCAAGAGGAGCCTGCCCCTCCTGGCAGGGCCATCGCGTCCTATCACCTCGAAGTACCTGGTCATGTTCCCTCCATCTGCTCTATTTCGTGTTCTCTTTCGGTGGACCGAAGCCTCAAAGTGAAATGTGCTTCGGGGTTGGCCTCCATCAGAGTTTCCAGGTTCGAGAGGGCCTCTTCCATCGCCACAGGGTCGGTCTCCTCCGGAACCTCCGCGTTCAGAGGAGTGGTCTCGGCCAGCTCCGACGGGTACGGCCCGAAGGGGGGCTTGAACCGCAGGACGTGGTCGAACCCCTCCATCTTCTCCTCTTCTCTGGAGTCTGTGACCAGGACGTCACCTTTCAGCTCGATCCTCCCGATCCTCGAGCCGTATCTGATCACCACCGGCCTGGCCACCGATTTTGGACCCAGGTAGAAAGGGGTAGACTTCGATATTGGGTCCAGCCTCTCCAGCCATCGGCTCTGGTCACAGATCGCTCTCATCCCGTCCACCATCCTGGGATGGGCATGGCACCGCTCCTCCAGCAGCTCCCAGAGCGATCCTTCCCAGATGCTCTGTTTTACTCGCCTGATCTCTTCGAAGGTGACGTGGAGGTTATGAAGAGCCAGTTTCTCCACCCGGTTCTCGCAGATCATGAGCTCCTCGGGGGTGTGACTCCTGCAGACCGGACAGGAGCAGGGCAGGTACCTCAGATCTTCCAACCGTTTCGTCCCCCCGACGGTGAGATACCTTCCCTGCCTGGCATAGAGGACGTAGGCCGCAGAGTCGAAGAGGTCGCATCCCAGGGCGGCGGCCAGGGCGATGATCATGGGATGACCGGCACCGAAAAGGTGGACCGGCGCTCCAGGTCCCAGGCCCTCCTTGGACGCGGCCACCACCTTCACCAGATCTCCGAACCGGTAGGACTCCATGAGGGGTACCACCGCTCCTATGGGATAGACGTCGAAGCCTTCGTTCTTCAGCCTATGAGCGGTTGCCCTCCTGAGATCCGGGTAGGTTGAACCCTGTATGGGCGCCGCCAGGAGCGAACTAGATTCGTCCCGGTGATCGCGCGCTTCGATTAGCCTCCTCTCGGTCTCGCGCAGCTCCGACTCGGCTCTCGCCAGGGGAACGTCGGGCGGGGTAGGTATGTCCAGGGGGACGCAGATATCCGACCCTATCGCCTGCTGGAACCGGAGGATCTCGTCGGGCCGGACCTGTATGTCACCGTATACCGAGAGCTGGTATGCGCCCGAATCGGTCATTATGGGACCATCGAACCCCAATAGACGGTGCAACCCTTCTTCCAACGCCTCTTCTTTCAGGTCTTCGTCCTGGTTTATGATGTAGCTGTTGGTGATCAGGATCTTCGCGCCTATCCTTTTCAGGTCGGCAGGTTCGATCAGCCAAAGATGAGGGTTTACCACCGGCATTAGCGCAGGCGTCTCGATCATGCCGTGCGGCGTATGGAGCCTGCCTATCCGACCTGCCAGATCTTTGTGTAGAACCTCAAAGCATCCTGACATGGCCACCACTCACCATCGATAAGGCATAAATAGATTGGTACGTATCAAAGAGAGTCGCATCGCGATTTTGTTATTAAAAGGGGAGGAGATTAGACCGTGAAATTTGCAGTTATGTTATTGCTGATCTGTCTTATAGGCTGTGCGGCAGCCCAGGGCGGTTACACCCAGACACAGAAGCTCTTTATGATTGGGAGCGACCCTACAGAGATATCGATGACCGACTTCGCCTTCGGCCAGTACGTTGATGCTTACTGGTCTTCTTACATCGAGAACCAGACGGACATATCGGTCGACCAGGGCCGGTTCGGTTATCCGAAAGATGTTAAAATTACCATGTCCGCGTGGATGGCGAACTTTCCCTTCGACGTCCCGTCTTCGTCCTTCGGTGATGCCGGGGTCTCGGGAGAGCCGTCCAGAGACGCAATGGCCAGGTACGATATTGGGGTCGGTAGGGGCAAATTGCCCGTCGTTTCGCTCCATTCAGAAGACGGATCTGTGGAGAATAACAGCCAGTTCCTGGAACAGCAGATCAAAACATTGTTCGGCCCGTGAAGGTCACAGGCCGATCTTTAACCTATTTTACCAGATCTTTGGACGGTATGAGGCAGAAGCCCACCAGCCAGGAGGAGATCTCTCTGACGTCTGCTCAGGTGCATCTCCAACCGGATACTTTCTCCCCTTGTATGGTCTATGGCCATGATCTCTTCGTCGCTGCCTTCGAGGGCCCTGCTCATACCTGCAATCTCGATATCGTCGCCTTCTTCTATGGTCTCATAGTCCGGCCCGGTCACGAATATGAGAGGCACTATCCCGAAGTTTACCAGGTTGGCGGCGTGGATGCGCTCGATCGACCTGGCGATCACCGCCTTGACCCCCAGGTACATGGGACAGAGGGCAGCGTGCTCTCTCGAAGATCCCTGGCCATAGCTCACCCCGGCCACGATCAGGTTGTGGACGCCTTTATCTCTGTACTCTTTGGCCCGGGTGCTGAACTCGTCGTCCAGGGGCTCGAAGACGAACCGGGAGTACCTGGGCACGTTGGAGCGGTACTTCAGGCGAGCGCCCGCGGGCATGATGTGATCGGTGGTCACGTAGTCTCCCACCTTGATGGCAACCACCCCTTTGATCTCTTCGTCCAGAGGCTTGTTGGCGGGCGGTGCGCCTATGTTCGGACCGCGGTATATGGTCACATTGGGCCGTTTCTCGACGGGCAGGGGAGGCGTTATCATGCTGTCGTCGATCAAGAAACTCTCTGACATGGCTATCCCGGGGAAGGCCATATCCAGGTTCCTGGGATCGGTGATCTCGCCCTTGAGGGCTGCCGCAGCCGCCACCGCCGGGCTGGCCAGATAGACATTGGCGCTTGTGGTCCCCGACCGACCCTTAAAGTTCCGGTTGCTGGTACGAACAGAGACGGCATCGGTCTTGGGCGACATGCTGTTGCCAATGCAGAAACCACAGGCGGACTCCAGGATCCTCGATCCGAAGGCGATCAGGTCGTTGAGAGCACCGTTCTCGGCGATCATCCGGAAGACCTGTCTCGACCCTGGAGCGACTCCCAGGGATACGCCGAGGGGCAGATGATGCCCTTTCACCATCCGGGCCACGGTCATGAGGTCGACGTAGGACGAGTTGGTGCAGGACCCGATCATCACCTGGTCGACGGGCATACCTTCCAGCTCGCTGACCGGTACCACGTTTCCCGGGCTGTGGGGGGTTGCGATCATCGGTTCCAAGTCGGAGAGGTCTATGTCCAGAACACGGTCGTAGTCTGCATCTCCGTCAGCTGCCAGGGCCCTCCAGACTTCGCCCCGGCCCTGGGCGACGAGGAACCTGCGGGTCTGTTGATCGCTGGGAAATATGGATGTGGTAACCCCCGTCTCCGCGCCCATGTTGGTTATGGTGGCCCTCTCGGGTACGGTCAGAGCGGCCGCGCCTTCGCCCCCGTACTCGCAGACGTAGCCCACGTTACCCTTGGTGGTCAGGATCTCCAGGACCTTCAGCACCACGTCCTTGGCCGATACCCATGGATGGAGCTGTCCTTCCAGGTTGACCTTGATGACCCGGGGGCAGGTAATGTAGTAAGGACCGCCGCCCATAGCCGCCGCGACATCAAGCCCGCCCGCTCCGATGGCTATCATCCCCAGACCGCCACCGGTGGGGGTGTGGCTGTCTGATCCCAATAGGGTCTTGCTCGGAACACCGAACCGTTCCAGATGTACCTGGTGACAGATGCCGTTCCCCGGTCTGGAGAAGTGGATGCCATACCGCAAGGCGATGGTCTGAAGGTAGCGGTGATCGTCTGCGTTCTCGAACCCTACCTGGACGGTGTTGTGATCGACGTAGCTGACGGATACCTCGGTCTCGATCTCGGAGAGGCCCATTGACTCGAACTGAAGATAAGCCATGGTGCCTGTGGCGTCCTGGGTCAGCGTCTGATCGATCCGTATTCCTATCTCGTCACCGGGTTCGTAGGACCCGTCAACGAGGTGTTCTCTCAGTATCTTCTCGGTCAGGGTGAAAGCCATCAAAAACCTCCAGAAGTAATTGAAGTATTCTCGTTGTACATAAAGTTATACTTTATGTACAACGAGAAAATCCACCCACCGGTCGGATTTACTTCGAGTATATAATGTTATATATTACATACAATATAACACATTGAAAGACATAAAGGAGATGTGAGATATACGGAGGCAGATGCGCGTAAGGCAAAGAAGGAATTGGAATGGATGCCTATGATAAACATTTATCAGGGATCGGAAAGACATACAAAACGGTATAAGAGATTGGAGGTGTAAGATGACTAAGACGAAGACATTACATGCCGTTTTTGATGGTAAAGTGCTGAAACCAGAGGAGCCAATAGATTTGGAGGTGGGTAAGCATTACGTTTTGACTATTGAATCGAAGCGGAAGATCACCGATGTCGAAAAAGACCCGGCATTCGATCTATCTTCGTTAGCTGTAAAAACGTCCATCTCTGACCTGGCAACGAAGCACGACCACTATCTCTATGGAATTCCAAGATGAAGATCATATGGTGACCAATAGATGTTTTGTTGATACGGTCTGTTGGATCGCTCTGCTCAATCAAGATGATCAACTGCATGGATCTTCCGACCGAGATTATAAGTTATTGATGAAATCGGGGTATTACATGACTTTCGGTCATATAGATTATACCGACATATTAAATTAGACGAGCTTGAAATTGTACTGCACCCAATTGTAACT
>DAOG01000132.1 GCA_002501765.1 Methanosaeta sp. UBA204 | reverse complement strand
TTCATTCTTCGGGCATGAGACTGGATATCATGAGCATTTACTATAGTACATAAAGTTACACTTTGTGTACTAAAACAAAACCGTAAACCTCATCCAGCACCTGGTCGGCGCGCTTACCACCGAACCTGGCCATCTTCGTCTCTACGACGGGCAGGTCCAGGGCAGGCTTGATCAGCTTGGTGAGCATCGGCTCCCCGCTAATCACAGCATAGTGGAGGTGCGGCCGGTAGTTCTCCACCAGGGGCGAGAGCCGGTCCACGACCAGGTCTGCATGCTGGCGGATGTCTTCTTTTCTCAGCCGCTCGAACCTTTTCTGGCTCCAGCCCCCCTTGGAGTGCTTCTCTTTTACCGTGCTTCTCACCACCACCCGTTCTGCAAGCTCCTTGGATCCTAATGCTATCCCCAGGAGGGTCTCACCGGCGTGGGCCGAGATCACCAGGACCGATGTCTCCAACATCTCTCTCAGTGGGTCCAGCTCGAAGGACCCCCCCTCGCTGGTCATGGCCTCTTTCACGGGGAAGGGCGGCACGAGGGCCAGGGTGAAGAGCAGAGGGCAGTGGAGGATCACCAGCCCCCGGTCCCCCTTGACACCATCAGCCAGATCCCGGGCCTCCTGGGGCAGGACATCGGTATCCTCCCGAAGATAGGCAGAGACCAAGTCCTCTTGGGATGATCGAAGAGCAGAAAGCTTATCCAAGAGCCTTTCCAGGTCGGCAGGTCTCAGATGGCGGGACCAAGCCGTCACCGTACCTGTATCCTTTCCGGTTTCCTCTGCAGGCGCTTTTGCCTGGAGGGCGGAGATCTTCTGTTCGGCTGCTCTGAGGGTGCGGCTGACCTCCTGATGGGCATAGGTTAGCTTCTTGATCTTCGCCTCGCGCTTGTCTACGGTCTGCAGGAGGGTATCTCGTCTTTTCTCCAGCTCACCGATCTTTCGTTTCAGCTCCTCTATCTCTTCCTCTAGCTTCCTCTTCCCCAAGAGGTCGATCAAGTCATCACCACCGGCAGATCCGGTATACAACAACAACAGGACAAAAAGTTTCTGCTCGGCGGGCAAAATATGGGCCGAGACGGACTCGCTGGGAATCGAACCCAGGTCAACGGGTTTCCTCGATAGGCTCTCCGAAGCCCGCTAGGATATCCTCTACCCTACGAGCCCATGTCCGGCCTTGGGCTCTCCCATGCTATTAACCTTTCCGGAGACCTGGGCACTGACCGATAAAAATTCTCGCAACCTTCTCGAGGGACGACAAGGCCCAAGCTAAATATCACGACAGGTAACCGCTATGGATCCAACGCCGATTGGGTTCGTCCGGACGATGAGCTCAGCTCATCACGTGTTTTGTATAGAGCGGTGCAGTCTCTACCGGTGGTAGTCCCAGGAACATCCTCTGAGTGTTGGTCCACGTGGTGTTCATGTCTAGCATGCTCTCACTCGTGTAGAGAGGTGCTGTTATATCATCACCCTTCAGGAAGTCCCACATGGAGCCTGTGATGGCGATTGTGCTATCCAGCGTGCTCTCGTTTATAGGCGTCTCCATGAACTGATCCAACGAAGGCGTCCCGGTGATGTTGATGTCCGGCACGGTTACGTTTGTAAGGTTCAATGTGCTCGCATCTTCAACAAGCCCGGATGTGTTCAGGTCTTCTGTCTCGTTTAGGAAGGCCTTCATGCTATCTGTCAGCTCAACCTCTGAATCGGGACTGAGATCCAGCTGCCCTATCACAGACCAGGCCTGGGACATAGCCAGCATTGCGATCATCAGTACTAGAATTCGTCTCATAACCGGCCGTATACGCGGAAAGTGGATAAATCTTTCCGTAGACCATCGATTATGAAAATACGGACGGGTGGTTGCACACCTAGCCGTTCGCCTCTTCTTTGTCGATTCTCTTCAGCTCTTCGGTCGTGGCGTCGGGATGCTCTGTCAGATACCTGGCTACCCTCGGTTTGTGCACCAGGGTACAGTCTACACAGCTCCAGAGCCTCTTGCCTCGCTTGGTCCTGATGAACTTCCCAAGCTCGGGGTCTTTGCAGGGATAGAGTGGACAGAAGCAATGGGTGCAGTCCTGGCCCTCGAAGTGGTGACAGGGGTAGTACTCGCATTCACCGGGGCCCACGTTTCTCACGGGCTCGTCTGCCGCCTCTCTGATCAGGCAGGGGTCATCTGTGGCCAGACCGTCTGCGCCCAGCCTTTTCATCCATCGAGCCTGGTTTTGGTCGTTGACGAGCCAGGGGTAGACCTCTATCCCTTCCCGGTGAGCCTTCTTGAAGAGGTTGGGGTTGACCCTCCTAGGAAATATGACGTCTGCATCCGCCCACAGGGCCAGCTCCACGGGCTTGGTGGGAAGAGATGATAGGATTATCCCTGTCTTGATCTCGGCCAGCTCTTTGATCTCCCGGACCGAGGCGTGGTAGAATGAAGAGACGATGGCCTTTTGGCCTTCTACTTTCTGGACCACCAGATCCTCCAGGCCTTCTTCTTTCATCTCCACAACGATCCCCATGCCTAGCTCTCTTGCCAGGGCCACCGCCTCGTCCAGGGTGGGCACAGTCTCGCCGTCCACGCGCAGCCGCCTCAGCTCTGCCAGGGACATATCTTCTACCTTGCCGGTCCCGTCTGTGGTGCGGTCGACGGTCTCGTCGTGCATGACCACCAGCGATCCGTCGGCGGATAACCTGACGTCCACCTCCACGAAGTCGGCGCCGCATCTTCCTGCCACGCGGATGCCTTCCAGGGTGTTCTCAGGTGCCAAAGCTCTTGCACCACGGTGCCCGATCACAATCGACATCGTAGGCGTTCTGCCTGAAAGGTATATCATGCTTTCTGCAGGGCAAGGATTATACGGGAGGCAGAGGAGTTCTCATCGAAATGCTCGACGATCTGGAGAAGTTCACCAAATTGAAAAGACGCACCCGGGGTGCCATCAACATAGATCCCTTGCAGCGGGGTGGGATCCTCACCCCGGAGGCCAAAGAGGCGGTCCTGGAGTGGGCGGACGGTTATTCGATATGCGACTTCTGCACGGGAGCCATGGACAAGATCCAGAACCCGCCCATCAAGAGTTTCGTGCACGATGCACTGCCGGAGTTCCTGGATATTGATGAGGTGAGGATTACCCACGGAGCGCGAGAGGGCATCTTCGCCGCCATGCATGCCCTCTGCGAGAGAGGATCCTGTGTGGTGGCCGACGGGAACGCTCACTACACAACTATCCTGGCCGCGGAGCTGGCGGGCCTGAAGGTGGAGCAGACGCCTGTTGGCGGTGAGCCTGAATACAAGGTAGATCCTCAAGGGTACAATAAGACGATAGAAGATGTGAGAAGCCGGGGCGAAAAGGTCGATTTGGCGGTTCTCACCTACCCGGACGGCAACTATGGCAACCTGGTGGATGCGAAAAAGGTCGCGCAGATCTGCCACGACCTGGACGTGGACCTGTTGCTGAACGGGGCCTACTCCGTAGGCAGGATGGACCTGAGCGCGAGAGATCTGGGTGTGGACGTGATCGTGGGCAGCGGGCACAAATCCATGGCCAGCTGCGGGCCCATAGGTGTGCTGGGGGCGACCGAGGAGTGCGCCAAAACGATCTTCAGGAGATCAAAGCTGGTGCCCGACAAGGAGCTGGAACTCTTGGGATGCACCCTGCGGGGCGCAGGGATCCTGTCCATGATGGCCAGCTTTCCCCACGTGGTGGAGAGAACGAAGTTGTGGGACGACGAGGTGGAGAAGGCGAGGTGGTTCGCCTCGCAGATCGAGCCTTTTGGGATACTGCTCCAGGGAGAGAGGCCTCACAACCACGACCTGATGTTCTTCAAGTCCGAGGTTCTCTACGAGATCTCCAAGACCGCCAGGAAGGGGCGCTACTTCCTCTACCGGGAGCTCAAGAAGAGGAAGATCTTCGGTATCAAGCCCGGTCTCACGAGACAGTTCAAGCTGAGCACCTATCTTCTGAGCAGAGAAGACCTGCAGACGGTGGTGGACGGTCTCGAGGAGATCATCGCCAGCTACACCAGGGCATAACCTTTATGAGAAATGGCTCACCAGGGGAACCTGTGCGGCTGTGGTCCAGGGGTTAGGACATGAGCTTCCCAAGCTTGTAGCCCGGGTTCGATTCCCGGCAGCCGCACTCATTTTGCAATATGAGGCAAGTCCTGCAACCGCTGTGATCTTATGACAGCAATGCCTGCTCTATCTTTGTGATCAGTTGAAGCATCTCAACCCGGGTCATGGGATCCGGAATCCTATCAATCTTCCTGCGCAGTTCTACGAATTCTTGATGTAGGGACACTTTCAGACCCACATCGGGGATCGCCTCTCCCAGCCGATATTCAGCAGATAACATGGAATCCTCCATTACATTTCATCGATAGCCTCATGGGGCATGTGGCACGACTACAAGTGCCTATTAAAGTCTTACATATTAATAAGACTTTCCATTTATTGAACACTGACGCAGATACCCCGTTGACAAAAGATGTGGCCGACCAATCTATAGCCATGAACCTTAGACTTGATACTTA
>DAOG01000097.1 GCA_002501765.1 Methanosaeta sp. UBA204 | reverse complement strand
TTTCTTATTCACGCGAAGACGCGAAGACGTGAAGTCCTGATGCCAGTCGTATGGATCTATTCGAAGTCTATCAAAGTCAAGCACTTGACCCGAACGTCAATCGGAAAAGATTAATGAACGAATGGAGGGCTTAACCGATCACCAATGGAAAGCCATATGTCCCAATCATGACTGTCATTTGCACGGAATTGTGGGCATATGCACCATCTTGACACCAACCGGCACTCTCAGTCTCCGTCATCTCCCCTGACCATGATCGAAACAGTTAAGAATATCGTCTCAAATGATTCTTGATCCTGATGCGGTATACGAGGAGATGGCCCGAAGGGATCAACGTGAAGGCGCCGCTTTGGGTATATAAGATGCGGAACATCTCCGATGGAGACCCCGTTGATGATCATATCAATTGCTAGCGGCAAGGGCGGTACCGGCAAGACCCTGGTGGCCACCAACATGGCAGCCGCCTTGGGCGAGGCTGAGCTTGTGGACTGCGATGTAGAAGAACCTAACTCTTACCTATTCTTTCCCGACAGGGATCTGGTGGAGAGCGCCGATTGCGGGCTGCCCATCCCGATAATCGACGACGAGAAATGCACCAGGTGCCGGATATGTTCCGAGTTCTGCGCCTACAACGCCCTGGCGGTCTTTCCCCAGGAAGTTCTCTTCTTCAAGGAGCTCTGCCACGGATGCGGCGGCTGTGCCATCGCCTGCCCCGAGGACGCCATAACCGAGGGGAGTAGGGCCATAGGCAAGATCTACAGGGCCCAAGTCGGTGACCTGGGACTCTTCTGGGGCGAGCTGAACCTGGGCGAGGCCATGGCCACCCCTTTGATCAAGGAGGCGAAGAAGCAAGCCTCGGGCGATCTGATCTTGATCGACTCCCCCCCGGGAACCGCCTGTCCGATGATCGAATCCGTGGAGGGAAGCGATTTCTGTGTTCTTGTCACCGAGCCCACGCCTTTCGGTCTCTACGACCTGGATATAGCGGTGAACGTTCTTGCGGATATGGAGATTCCCTGCGGGGTGATCGTAAACAGGAGCGGCATCGGAGATAGGGAGATCTACAGGTACTGCGAGAGACGGGATATCCCCCTGCTGCTGGAGATCCCCTTCAGCCGGAAGATAGCCGAGCTCTACTCTTGGGGGCTCCTCTTCTCCCGAGAGATGCCGGAGTGGAAGGATCGTTTCGTGAGCCTGGCCGACCGGATAGAGGAGCTGATCGGATGAAGCAGCTCACGGTGATAAGCGGGAAAGGCGGAACTGGCAAGACCACACTCCTGGCGTCTCTGGCGTTCCTGGCCCGAGGAGACGCGGTCCTGGCCGACTGCGACGTCGACGCTCCCGATCTGCACCTCCTCTTAGATCCTGAGATCGTGGAGACCCACGACTTCATGGGTCTCCAGACCGCCCGGATAGACGAGTCTGAGTGCACCCAGTGCGGCGAATGCGAGGAAAACTGCCGGTTCGAGGCCATAAAAGATTTCCAGGTAGATCCTCGTCACTGCGAAGGCTGTGGGGTCTGCACCCTGGTCTGTCCTGCCGATGCCGTATCCATGGTCGACCAGGTCTCGGGCCACGCTTACGTTTCTCGTACCCGCTTCGGCACCATGATCCACGCCCACCTCATACCTGGCGAGGAGGCATCGGGAAAGCTGGTCGCCATGGTCAGGGAGCTGGCTCATGAGGTGGCCGAGGCCGAAAAGAAGGATCTGGTACTGATCGACGGGTCGCCGGGGATAGGGTGCCCGGTCATAGCTTCCATAACCGGGGCCGACCTGGCACTGATAATGACCGAGCCCACCCTCTCGGGTGTTCATGATCTGGAGCGGATCGTGGGGGTGACCCTGCACTTCGGCGTCGAGACCCTGGTCTGCATAAACAAGTACGACCTAAACCTGGAGGTGACAGAGCAGATCGAGAGATGGTGCCAGGAGATGGGCATAAGCATGGCGGAGAAGCTGCCCTTCGATCCTGGTGTGGTAGATGCCATGGTATCCAGGAAGACCGTGATAGAGTTCGGCGGGCCGGTGGCAGATGCCATCGAGAACCTCTGGCTGAGGCTGCGGCCGGAACTTCAAGAGTAGATCTTGAAGGTGAGGACGGATATGCCCGTCTTGGGATCGTGCTCCACCTTCTCCAGGGTGGCGAGTATGTGGGCGGTCTTGTGGAGCCCGGCCACGATGATGCCCCCTATGGGGCAAAGTGGCTGTTCCAGTCCCATCTTAATCTGTTTATCGCTGGCCGCAGCGAAGAAGCACTCTCTGATCTCCACCTCGATGTGGCCGTCTTTGTCGATGAAGGAGAAGCCTCCGATGACGCCGAGCTTCTTGAGGGTGCTCATGAAACAGTCGATCTTCTCATCTTTCGTCTCCAGCCTGGGCATGACGCATTCGGCAAAAGGGTCCAGCTCGTCCCAGAGTCGGGACCCGATGGCCACGCTCATGATCATGAGCGCACCGCTTCCCTGGGTGGCCTGGATCGACTCCGCGGTGGTGCTGATGAAGATCGTGATAAACTCCCTGAGGTCTTCGCAGAACGTGGTTGGCCTGTTCATATATCGACCTCATCAGGAAACGTTATAAATTTAGCGATGTTATATTCCCGGGGTGTTGAACCTTGACGATTGCACTGGAAAGCCGAGATCCAGATATCAGATGGCTCTACGACATGAAAGACGTGCTCTACGACCAGGAGTGGGCAGCGAGCGCGGAGAACGCGGAGCTCTATTACATGTACAGGGACCTTTACCTGAGCAGGGCCGACCGGGACCGGTTGCGGGACCAGGGGTTGAGGTACGACATAACCATCATCCCTCCCCTGATGTTGGGTAAGGAGTTCGTCAAGACGGCGGGCCATTATCACCCCCAGGTCCCCGGCGGAGATGTCACCTATCCCGAAGTATACGAGGTGCTGGAGGGTGAAGCTGCCTACCTCCTCCAGAAGGAGGACCTGAGCGACGTGGTGGTCGTGAGTGCCGCGGCCGGAGATAAGGTACTGATCCCGCCGGGGTACGGCCACATCACCATAAACCGGTCCAACAAGAGGCTGAAGATGGCCAACTTTGTCTGCAGAGACTTCGGCTCCCTTTACGAGCCCATAAAGAAGGTGGGTGGAGGTGCCTACTTCCTCATCACCGAAGGTTTCGTCAGGAACAAACGTTGTTCCCAGGCGTCCCCCATCAGAGAGGTCGGTGCGCCCGATCTAAGAGACCTGGGCCTGGTGCGGAGCAAGGAGATGTATCCTCTCCTGAGGGTGGAAGGGAAGTTGGACTACCTTGTCCACCCCCAGAACCATCTGGAGGTCTTCGAGGACCTGTTGGCGTTATGAGGTGAGCGAGTCTTGATGGAATCTATGAGCACCGGGAGGTTCGGCGCCTACCTGGAGCTTCTCCGCCCTCCTCTGGCACCCATGAACCTGGTCCTTCCCGGTGCTGTTGCCCTCCTGGCCAGCTACGTCACCACCGGCGGGCTGCCTTCTTTCGTTCCCTTCGTACTGGCCACGGTGGGTGCTTACTTTGCCATAACCAGCTCTTATGTCTTCAACGATTTCTGCGACGTAGACGTGGACAGGATGGGGATGCCGGGCCGGCCTCTCCCCTCCTCGCAGATCAGCAAGGAGACTGCCCTCTCCTACTCCGTCTTATTGTTCGGGATAGCCGCCGCCGTGGCTCTCTACCTCAACCCGGAGAGCCTGGTGGCGCTGATAGTGGCCACCCTGGTCATGACCCTCTACTCCAAGTGGGCCAAGAGAAAGACGCCCTTCTCCTGGGTCCTGGTGGGTCTGGCTTACGGTACCGTCCCAATAGGGGTGTGGCTGGCGATGGCTCCTGCCGGATGGCTCAAGGCCGGGCCCGGCCTCTACGTAGGGCCCCTGATCTTCGGTGCCATGATCTGCATAACCGACTGGGGGTTCACCAACTGTGACGCCTCCAGGGACGTCGAAGGTGACCGGAAGATGAATGTTCCCACCCTGCCCGTGACCTACGGCATACCGGCTACGGCGAAGGTTGTGGCCACCGCCTGGATCGCGGGGGTGGTTCTCTCGCTGGCTCTCGGCGCATCGACCGGGCTGGGTTTCATCTACTTCTTCGTTGCCCTGGTTGCCGGAGCATGGATCGTCTTTCAGTCGATCGATTTCGTGCGCCATCCCAGCGCCCGCAGGGGAAACCGGATCTTCTATCAGGGGGCCAACTATCGGTCCGTTCTCTTTGCTGCCCTGATCGTGGACGTTCTGCTCTTGGCTATGCTGGGGTATCAGGGTATCTGGGCATGAAGACGGGCGTTGCGAACCTGCCGCTTCATGGCGGAAGGGCTCCGCCATGGCTCTTCAAGAGGATGAGGCTTCTGGCTGGAGCGGTGGTGGAGGCTCTGGTTTACGAGTACGGGCAGGAGGAGTTCCTCCACCGCATATCCGATCCGTACTGGTTTCAGGCTCTTTCCTGCGTTCTGGGGTTCGACTGGCACTCTTCCGGTACCACTACCACCACCACGGGTGCCCTGAAGGCGGCGATCTCGCCCGAGGTGCACGGTCTGGGCGTGGCCGGTGGCAAGGGAAAGAGCTCAAGGAAGGCTCCTTTGGAGATCGAGAAGGACGGCCTGGTTCTATCGTTATCCACGGAGAAGATCGAAGAGCTGAAGCGGGCCAGCAGGATGGCGGCGAAGGTGGACAACGCCCTGGTGCAGGACGGGTACCGGCTCTACCATCATGCAATATTCTTCACCGAGCGAGGCGAATGGGCGGTGGTGCAGCAGGGGATGAGCGAGACCTACGCCAGGCGCTACCACTGGCTCTCCGACCGGGTGGTAAGCTTCGTGGAGGAGCCTCATTCCGCCATCTGCGCCCAGAAGAAGGCGAGTTCTGTCTTGGATCTGACCGCCGGGGATAGCCGAGAGAACAGAGAGGTCACCCTCGACCTGGTGAGGGACGGTCCATCACATCTCATGAGGTACACGAAGCAGAGGACCCTCTTCGACTTCTCGGATCAGGCAAGGGTCGTCCGACCGGCGGAGCTCTCGATGCCCAGGCGGCACGAGGTCCTCCCCGTGGACATCGGGAAGGACGGGATCCGGACGCTGAAGATGGCCTACGAGATCCAGCCGGAGAGCTACGAGGATCTGGTTGCCCTGAAAGGCATCGGCCCCAAGAGGATCCGCGCCCTGGCGCTCATATCCGAGCTGATCTATGGGGCCAGCCCCAGCTGGAAGGACCCTGCCAGGTACAGCTTCGCCCACGGCGGCAAGGATGGGTATCCGTATCCTGTGGACCGGGATACCTACGACAAATCGATCTCCACGTTGAAGGAGGCCGTCGAAGGAGCAAAGCTGGAGAAGAAGGAGAAGTACGAGGCGATCAGGCGGCTGGGGAGATATACGGCGGTGTAAGTTATCGAACCAGACCAAAGCGTATGTGTTTGATCTCCAGATACTCCTCCAGACCATAATGGGCGCGTTCATGCCCGAACCCGCTCAATTTCCATGCTCCAAAAGGCGCTTGCGTCTCGATGACGCTGTTCACGTTGACCCCTATACCACCGGCTTCTAGCCGTTCTGCCGCGTATATCGCAGTGGTCAGATCGTTTGTGAAGATGTATGCAGCCAGGCCGTATCGGGTATCGTTCGCAAGCCTGAGAGCGTCGTCCAGGGTCTTGAACCGCATGACCGGTGCAACGGGACCGAACGTCTCTTCACGCATCACCCTCATGGTGTGGTTTGCATGAGAGAGGACGGTCGGCAGGAAGAAGAAGCCTCGTTTATACTCTTCGCCTTCGGGCTCGTGCCCGCCGCAGAGGACCTTTGCGCCTTTCCCAAGCGCATCGGCGATGTGCTCTTGTGTCTTCTGGCGCTGAGCTTCGTTGAACATCGGACCCAAGTCCACGTCCGGGTCCAGGCCGTCTCCGATCTTCAGCTCGACGGTACGGTCCACAAACTTTGATATGAACTCATCGGCGATCTCGTCGGCAACATAGATGCGGTTGACGCTGATGCATATCTGTCCCATGTTCGAGAAGGCACGCTGCACGCACGATTCCACGGCATCGTCTATCGAGGCATCTTTGCAGACGATGAAAGGAGACTGCCCGCCGAGCTCCAGAGATATGCGCTTGATATGCTGCGCTGCATGCTCCATTATCCATCTGCCCGTATCTGTCTCACCGGTGAACGCGATCTTGCGGGATGTTGGGTTCTCGACGAGTTCGGCACCAACCTCTCTTCCGGAGCCATGGACCACGTTTACAACGCCCGCAGGCGTTCCGGCGTCGTTTACCGCCTGCGCAAATGCGGTTGCTGCCAGAGGAGCCTTACTGGATGGTTTTGCAACGACGGTACAGCCTGCCGCCAATGCAGGTCCCACCTTCCAGGCCAGAAGATCCACTGGATAGTTCCAAGGTGTGATGATCGCCGCAACTCCTATCGGCTGCTTGATCACCAGGCTTCTGGTCTGGCGGGATTCGGTTGGAACCCACTCGCCGAAGTTGCGCTTGCCTTCTTCTGCATAATAGTCGAGCGCGTTCGCAGAAGAGAGGACTTCCCTCTTCGCCTGTTTCAATGGCTTGCCCTCTTCCAGGGTCAAAAGCCGTGCGATCTCTCCAATACGTTGGCGCACCAGCCTGGCTCCTTCATGTAAGATCTCACCGCGTCGCTGGCTGGTGGTCTCTGCCCATTTGGGAAAGGCTCTTTGTGCGGCATTCAGTGCCAGACGCACATCTTCGCGCCTGCCCACCGGGACTTCGGCTATTGGCTCCTGGTTTGCCGGGTTATGGATTACCGTGGCGTCTCCGGAGATCGAGTCGACGAGCTGTCCATCGATCAACATTTTTAAATAATACATACAGACCCCCAGCTGGCTGGTACCAGCATGTCTTCTCTGGTTTCATATCGTCTTATATCTTCACATTCAACGTGATGAAGTACACGGCGGATGGAATTATACAGTCAAACATATATAAAAATAATAACCAAGTTATTTCGTTATAGTTCTTTCCGGATCTCTCGAAATATATAGGTCGTTTGGGGTCTCTCATTCGGTTATATGGAATGGCTCAATACATCGTACA
>DAOG01000008.1 GCA_002501765.1 Methanosaeta sp. UBA204 | reverse complement strand
CTCATAAAGGATTGAGGATTAGAGTGGATCAAGAAGACAGAAAGTGGATCCAAAGGACTCCTATGATGGCCGCTAATATTACTGATCACATATGGACCGTTAAAGAGCTAGTTATATATAGGATCAATTAATAAAAAATTTTGATTTAATAGATATGGGTCACCAAGAGAAAATGGGACATCATATCGGGACATTTCTCAAACTCCTTGAGAAGAAAGCATCTCAGCTCCTCCAGCTCAGCCTTCTTCAAGAGCATCTCAACCCTTTTCCACATCGTCTCTTTTTCCTCTATCAGAGCCTCAACTTTCCCATCATCATGGACCACCGCCAGCATCGTTGCCACGATATGTTTACAGTATCCGCCCCAATCATAAGGACAGGTACAGGTGGCTGAGATCTGGTCGTCCAGATTTGTCTCCACCCGGTAATCATCCGTGCCACTTACAACTGCCTTCACCCGGGACGGAGATGCGTCCACGACCTTCACCCAGCCCGCCTTGAAGTAGCCGACCCCGCGCTCGAAGGATTGCTCCGTGCACAGGCTCCGTATCGTCTCTCGATCCAGCCTCATACACCTGTTTCCCCAGAATCTGCCACCCTGATCATCTCCTATTATACAGAGCCATGGACGTCCGGGTTGATGAGCATTTTGCTGGTCTGGGTCTGAGCCGAACCTCGGCAGAGGAGAGACCGCCGGAGGATGTCATACCAAAAATTATAGAGATGTCCAAAGGCATCTATGAGATATCGCCCACATCTTCGGCTCTCCCGCCTCCGTCATCGAGGCTATTCAATATCTACATCCAGCTTGTGCGAGTACTGATGGATATACCTCCGTCGCTGCTAATCATTCTTGTTGTACCTCCGCTGCTCGACATTGAGATGCCGGTGCTGCCCCAGTAGGGGCCAGGTCCCCAGGGGTTCCAGGATCCCCATGGTCGATAGACGTCGAACCAGATCCTGTTGCTGTTGTACCAGCCCTTCGATGTGCGGACGCTGTACATCACATCATGTCTTCTTGGCGTGTCGGCATAGAACCACATCTGGTACCTTCTGCCCCGGGTGATGTACCCTGGGTAGTATCTCTCGACATATCCGGACGGATACCTCTCGTAGATCACCAACTCTCCGCTGACCGCAGGGATGATCTCCTCTCTCGCCCACCTGTAGAGAGGCATGGAGATGCTCGATCTCCGCTGTCCATAGGCATCGATGATCCAGAGCTGGTTGGGAACATACTGCTGACCAAAAGATCCCACCTGTTGGGCCATAGCCATACCCCTCTCGTATCCCGGCGAGCTACTCACCGGTACACTCTGCTGCTCCAAGATCATGGCCACATCGGGTTCGTAGGACGACGAGACAACCTCGGGCAACGGAGGTACGTCTGATGCATACCCCAGATCCATCATCGATTCCGGATTAGATGGACTCTCGGTGATGTAAAACGACGAGTAGTCTTCACCGGACGGTGACTGGTCTGGATAAGAACCATCGGGAGTATATGGATCATGGTCCATATAGGGGTCGCCGTACGGATCGGGTACGAATGTATCGCCGTACGGATCAAGTACGAATGTATCGCCGTACGGATCAGGTACGAAGGTATCGTCATAGAATGGGTATCCGTAATCCTGTCCTACTACACCAGGGACACAGAGTAACCCAAAAGCCAAAATGGCGATCACAAGTCTCTTTGCACTCATGCGAATTCCACCGCATAAAGGTGCATCTCGATAGATTATGAATCTTTTTTATATGTAGGTCTCAGCTTGCAGTTATGTGAATCCTGTCGATGCTATCGATATTATCCGATCTCATATGACTTTCAGGGAGGCGAGACGACCTGCCAGATCCTCGATCACAAGAAAATCCTCCCTTCGGTCGGATTTACTTGAGCACATAAAGTGATACTTTATGTACAATAAAAAGCACGTCTGTCTGGTTAAGAACGCAAAGGATATCAACCTCCTACAGACATCCGGACTCGAGGATCTATGAGACGTATCGCGGCGGTCTTGCCTCTACTCGTCCTGATCTTCGCAGCCTCGGCACTGGGCGAAGAAGATCTGACGGACGGCTGGCAGGATAAACAGGCAGAGAATCATAGTCTGAGCTTTCATGACCATGCTCGGATCTCCGATGACGGAGGAGTCTATGCTCTGGATGCAAAGGCAAGGAACGCGAAGGGCATCGCCCACTTTACGTCGGGCAGGTACGAAGAAGCAGCGGCGTGCTTCGAGAATGCCCTGGAGCTCGCGCCCCCGGACTGGGCGATCTGGTACAACAGAGGCCGCGCCCTCTTCGAGCTGGGCAGATATGAAAATGCCGTAAGATGCTACGATCGGGCTGCTGAGATCAATCCGTCGTTCGTGACCACCTGGATCGATAGAGGCATCACTCTCTTCGAGCTGGGAATGTATGAAGATGCCACAGCGTCCTTCGAAAGAGCCGTCGATCTCGATCCGTCATCTGCAGATGCCTGGAATGCCAAAGGCTGCGCCCTCTTCGAGCTGGGACAGTACGAAGATGCCGCAGCGTCCTTCGAAAGAGCCACCGATCTTGATTCATCGTTTCTAGGTGCCTGGAACGCCAGAGGCCGCGCCCTCTTCGAGTCGGGTAGGTATGAAGAAGCCGTCGAGTCTTTTGAGGGGGCTATCGCGATCGATCTTTCGTTTGCAGAACCTTGGAATGTCAGGGGCAGAGCGCTCTCCGAGCTGGGCAGGTATGATGAGGCCATCGAGAGCTTCGATGCGGCGCTCTCCCTCGACCCATCGGATGCGAGCGCCTGGTACCACAAAGGCCGCGTTCTCGCCGTCTCCGGAAGGTACGACGAGGCCATAGAATGTTGCGATAGATCCATAGAGATCTGTCCTTCGAACGCCGGGGCCTGGAACGCCAAGGGCGCGGCGCTTACCGCTTCGGGCAGGCATGAAGAGGCGATCGAATGTTATGACAGGGCCATCGAGATCGATCCCACAAACTTGGATGCCCGGTGCAACAAAGGCACGACCTTGGGCATCGCGGGACGTTATGATGAGGCCCTGGAATGTTTTGAGGCAGGCATCGAGATCGATCCCACGAACGCTGCGATCTGGTACCATATGGGCCTGGTGCTCAAGTTAACCGGCCGGGACCAGGAGGCAGAGGCGGCGTTCTCCGGGGTCGGTGAGCTGTGAGAATAATAGAAGCCAGCCGGAATAAGCTCACTGGAATATCAAGAACTCTACCCCAACAACGGCAGCGGTCACGATAACTCCTGCTATCAGGACGCCGATGGCGATGGCGGGAAAAGCGTACTTGAACTTCAGCCCGAATAAGAACGCGATGACCGATCCGGTCCATGCGCCTGTAACCGGGAGCGGCAACGATACGAAGAACACCAAAGCCAAAAGGCCGTATTTTCTATGCCTTTCTACGTGTTTTCTGTATGTTCGAGAGAATAACCACGAAAAGAACCAATTACCATGAGGATAACGCATGAGATAACAGGAAACAGGCTCCAAATATCGGAGAAGAATTACAATAGGGACCAAATTTCCCAAAACAGCGATTACATAGGTGTTCAAAGGCGATAGTCCATAAACACCTATTCCCAGCGGTATAGCCCCACGAAGCTCGAATATCGGTGACATCGCCAGCAGGAATGTCGCAAGCCAGCCCGGGATGACATATATAAAGCTGATCTGGTGCACCACCTTCGTTCAATCATCCGAGATCTGGATAACCCCGCACGTCGTCTCAGGACCGATACCATCAGTCGCCTATGGATCCCTTTATATTGACGGTGAGCACCGACTCGTCCTTGGGTGAAGTTACCGAGACGGTCAGGTCCACGGGGATCCGTCCCAGCGCGATCTTCAGGGGCTCGTTATCGATCCCGATCTTGATCCCGTCGGCCATCTTGGATACGGACTCGGTGATCGTCTGAAGTTCGGGAACGGCTACGGCTACGGCTATGGGACTCTCCGCATCGCCTCCGATCCGGGCAGATACGGGCGACTCTCCACCCACCATCACCATGATACTGCCGTCTTTCCCGGCCCCCTTTATCTCGGCCACTATGGGATACCTCTCACCATCTTCGCTGCCCTGTACCTTGGCCTTAGCCTCTGCATTAACGTTCAGAGATACCATGGATCTCACCTAGCCCATAGCTAGGATATCCTCGGATATAAATGAATGCAAATATCGATGACCTCTCCAGGCTATTTTTCCAGGATCTTCCATCGACGCTAGGCCCTTGGCCGAAAAGCTGATATGTTCTGCCGAATAGCAAGAAAATGTTCGCTACGCTCACATTTACTTGAGCATATAATACCATACATTATATACAACAAGAAAATGTTCGCTCATGCTTATATTTACTTGGGCATACAATGCTATATATTATATACAATAAAAAAAAGCGAAACTCATCTAGCAAGAGCAATGCTAGATAGTTATAAGTTAACTTGGGTGGAGATGGATTTGCGTATTCAAAAGAGATAATAGTATGAACGAGAACGCAAAGACGCCAGGACACAATGGCGCAATGAATGATAACACCCTTTGCGCCTTTGCGTCTTTGCGTTAAATCTGAGAAAGAAATCAGCCAAGAAAATGTTCGCTTACGCTCACATTTACTCGAGCACACCTCGATCACATGATGTTATACTTTATGTACCACCAGAGAAGGGCTTGATATTGATGCTGAAAATCGGATACCTGGAGATGGACAGTCCCCTCGTCGTAATATTCCCGAACAACGGCTCTGGCGAGATGCGCGACTTCAACGGCTCTGCAGGATTAATCCTGGTGGGCAGTTTCAACCTCGACCAGGTATCCCTATCCGAGGTAAAAAAAGCGATCGAGGTGGTGAACGCCGATTCGCCCATGGGGTTTTCGATGACAGGATCGAGCCGCAAAAACCTGACAGAAGCCGCAGAGCTCGCAGCCGGTGGAGGATACCTCCTGGATATAGAGTGCACCGGAGGATCTCATCTGGACGAAGTCGCAGACCAGGTGAGAGTGGCGAAGATATCAGGAGCCACGGTATCGGTCAACTTCCGGCCAGAGGCCTTGGGTGACGAGAGAACAGTTGCCAGGAAGCTCAAAGAGGCAGGTGCGGACCTTATCCATCTTGATCTGACCCGCACGGGCAAACGAAGCGGAAAGGTGATAAAGAGGTTCTCCGACTCGGGCGGACCGAAGATCATGGCCCGGTATGACGTGGCCGATTTCGATGACGCAGAGCTTCTCCTGTCCATGGGTGCCGACCTGATCGCCCTGAACGGCAAAACGGACCCCGAGTTTGCGTCCTGGCTCTCAGAGGCCTTGAAGACTCTCGAAGACCTGATCGGGTGGTACAACGCCCCCAAACACATATGTTCGGGCGGAGACCTTCGAGGTCTGGCATTCTGCTGTCCCCCAGTAAAGAACTGCCCTATTATGGGGGCACTACACAAGTTAAATATTACACCCCGCGATTTTGCGGAAACTAAAATGGAGCTGGCCAGGGGCACACCTCTCGAGCACGGTGACGGTACATGTTTCGGCAGCCTGGTCTGGTGCTGCAAGATCACCAAGCCCTGTTTCATGAGAGACGCCGTCCTGGATAGGATAGGCTTGTCTCCCAGAGACTACATGAAGCTCAAGAAAAAGCTTGCCGAGGATATTCTGAAGTCATGAACCCCGACCACATCGCCCAGGCCGCCCAGCTGGCAATGCTGATCGAGCTTTCGTCCGACCCCAAGCCGGGTAACGTAGACCGCGGCCACGACTACGACGATATAGGCTTTCACCACTTTTTGGTCAGTGCGGTATCCGCCTATCCTGTCTTCAGGAAGGCGGCGAGTGGCAAAGGCTCTCAGGGAGAGCTCATCTTAGATGCTGTTTCCTCGTGGAGGAGATGGCACTTGGAGGATAACACCCACTTCGGTTCCCTGACCCTCCTAATGCCTTTGTCGGCAGCTGCGGGAAAGACGGGCGACCTGAGAGAGATGCTATGCCAGGTTTTAAACGATACCACCGTGGAAGACGCCGTGAACTTCTACGCAGCCTTCGACCTGGCCGGGGCCAGGGTGGCCGATGTGGCCGACCTGAGCCTGAAAGACCCCAGATCCGCGGAGAAGGTGCGCCAGAGCGGCGAGACCCTCCTCGACCTGATGAGGCGTTCTCAGGATCACGATCTGGTGGCCAAAGAGTGGGCCAACGGGTTCGAAAGAAGTTTCCGGCTCTCGGACGTCTTGATGGACAATGTAGATAGACACGGCCTGAACGACGGCGTGGTCCTGACCTACCTGGAAACCCTGGCCGAAGAACCCGACAGTCTGGTGAGGTCGAAGTTTGGCAGGGAGAAGGCGGAGGAGGTCTCTCGACGGGCAGGCGCCGCGATAGGTCGTGGCGTGGAGGAGACCCTGCGTAGGGCGGAAGAGCTGGACCGGGCCTTCATCGAAGAAGACGTGAACCCGGGCTCTTCGGCAGACCTTATCGCGGCGGCTCTCTTCATAGCCCTGGTCAAGGGCATGAGGTTCTGAGGAGAGATGGATGGATGAATGAATGATCTACGACCCTGATGAGATCGACCAGCTGGGAATATTTGACGGGATAAACGAGGTCATAGTGATCACGGTGAGCGAAGAAGGCCTCCCGAACGCCGCCCCCATCGGCATAATAAAGAAAGACACGATCCTCTCGCTCCGGCTCTTCACCGGGACCCACACCTACGAGAACATCATGGCTGCCAGAGAGTTTGTGGCCAACATAACCCACGACCCCCTGGTCTTCGTGGAGACGGCCCTGGGCGACCTGGACGGGGACAGGTTCGTCCGCCGGGACGGGGAGATCATCCTAAAAGACGCAGAATCCTGGGCGCTCTTCAGGTGCGATCCTCTCCGGGTGGACATATCCATGCCCAAAATCGAGTTTGTCAAGGGTGAAGTTCTCAGAAAAGAGTTCCGGGCGGTCAACAGGGGAACGAACCTTGTAATCGAGGCCGCGGTGGCCGCCACCAGGTACGTGGCGCTGGGGAGCGAGATCTATCTGGACGAGATCGTCAGGATCAGACGGATCGTGGGGCGGTGCGGCGGCCCCAGGGATGTCAAAGCCATGGATCTCCTGGATAAACTTCTGGATCTATAGAGGCTGATCTGAGATGAAAACGGATAGGTTGCCTCTGGGCTGTATGGAGCTGGACCGGCTCCTGGGTGGCGGGTTCGAGCCGGGGATCATAACCCAGATATTCGGCGAGGCGGGAACGGGCAAGACCAACATCCTCCTGCAGCTCGCCGTTCAGGCGGTGGCAAGAGGTTTTAAGGTCGTCTTCATCGACACCGAAGGATTTTCTGTGGACAGGTTCAAGCAGATAGCCGGCGAGGATGCCAAGGAGATCGCCACCAATATAGTGGTCTTCGAACCCCTGGACCTGGAACAACAGCACATTTCCATCAAGGAGACCGCCAAGATTGTGGGCAAGAACTTCGGGCTGGTGATGATCGATTCGGCTACCGCCCTCTACAGGTCCGCCCTGGAGGCAGAAGACAACCGACCCGTGCACCGGGCGCTCGCTTCGCAGCTGGGGGACCTCCAGGTGATCACCAGGAAGCACCGTATCCCGGCGGCGATAACCAACCAGATCTACATGGATATGGAGACGGGCAAGCTTAGGCCCATAGGTGGTACGGCGATGATGCACAGCTGTAAGACCATAATCGAGCTGGAGAAGGTAAGTGCGGGCCGGAGGCGGGCCAGACTTGTGAAACATCGGTCTCAACCCGAAGGCGCTACAGCAAAGTTCAGTATAACCGCCCACGGCATCGAATGATCTCAGAGAGGTCTCGTCATTATTATGGCACCTTCGCCATCGGGATAATAGTCAGGGCACGCGGTCGCCATCCCGAACCCCATCTTGGCGTAAAGAGATTGAGCCTTCTGGTTCCCCATCCTCACCTCCAGGATCACCTTAATCACCCCCAACTTCCGGAATATCGCCATCAGATCGGTTATCAGCCTGCACCCGATCCCCAGGCCATGATGACCGGGTCTCACCGCCAGCCAGAACACCCGCCCCTCGGATGGAGACTGCCTGAACCCCACCACCACACCTATGATCTGGCCTTCACTTTCTGCCACCAATAATGTAGACGGATGGGACTCGTAAAATACGGTGAAGAGGACCGGATCGTGATCGCCACCCACCTCGGCATCCACCTCCAGCACCCCACCCAGATCGCGAGGCTCGAACCTCCGGATCGTGACCGTCTTCTTCTCTCCGTATCTGGCCTTCATCTCTGGCCCACTATGTCTCATTGTACATAAAGTATAACTTTATGTACACAAGTAAATCCGACCGAAGGGAGGATTTACTTGATGCGCTGTTCAGGTGGTAGTAAAACGATGCGCGAGACTGTGAGGAACAACA
>DAOG01000152.1 GCA_002501765.1 Methanosaeta sp. UBA204 | reverse complement strand
CTCTGCGTACTCTGCGGTTATATCCCGTGTTTGGTTACAGTATGCCCCATGTCTCGGGTAGTTCCTGCATAGTGAAGTCTCCCGATCGTGGTTTAGGTGCCTGAGTAGTTACTATTTTCTTTTAATTTGCGTTCATTCGCGGTTTTCCCTCCCATATTCACGTCCACGATCGTCATGGTGTCGTTGCCGAAGATGTCCACCACCTTTACGGCCAGTTTGCGCCGGCTCGGTTTGCATTCGTGAAAGCTTGACTCCACAACTGTCACATTTTGTTCGCTGAACATGCAGATGACTTCTTTGAGATGCTCCATTAAGTATCAAGTCTAAGGTTCATGACTATATACACCCATTGTTTGTACGTGTGTGACTGTTCCGCTATGCGTGCCGGGTATGCTTGAGTATGTCCCTGGTCCCATATTGAAGACAGCTTTTACCGGTGAGCCAGCATACCAGTCATAGAGGAACACATCAGTATAAAATTCGGCTACGTCTTTATTCTCGACAATTATACCCGCTTCCCTGTTGTTTGTTGGACTGTACTCGTTCCAATTGATGCTTGAAATCAAAACTTCACGACAATCAACAATCACACCTTTGTTGTGTGTTTTGTTAAGCCCTATCGCTTCGTTATTTATCAACTTCGCCTCAAGATTTAATTTATCATCCGCTGCAATATCGTTGACGTACTCGATCATTTCCTCATTATGCTCTTTTCCGTACACGGAATCCAGCAATATCTTTACTTCACAACCTCTCCTCGACGCGTTGATTACAGCCTCTAAGAACGGATTCGGCTTTGGGTCTGCACGTCTCCCCCAGTTCTTGTAGATATAAAGCTGCTCGACATAAACAGAATTTTTTGCTCCTTTTATCATCCCAATAATAGACACCATCTGCATCAACGAGGTATCAGGAGCTAATACAGGAGAAATATTAAACTTACCAGAAATTGTTTTGCTCTCAAATGGATGCGAGTAATTACCGATCAGGATTGTGCGATTTGGCACAAAATCCGGCGGCGGACAGCCATATTCATTCCCGTAGGTTGAATCATATGCAGTGAAAAGTATACTATCCTTGCTTGCGGGCTTCCAGTCTTCAAAGAACACCTCGCTGAAATAACCTGTTACATCTGGACTGTTTACCATAATGCCCCAGCCTCTGTTCCCAAAAGTATTATTGACCGGCACACCCGTATTTTTCCAGTTCTCAGAGGTTACCATCGTCGCTTCATCGTCGATAACTGCGTATTTCGCATGATTGAACGCATATCTGTCATGAACACCTCTGCCTTTGTCATTTATCATAAACCGTACCTCTCCGCCTGCGGCGACGGTTTGGTTCGCGATGTACCTCTCTTCATCGGCGATCCCGTTTACCGGGTCGCCTTCGAGCATTATCTTAACGTCAACGCCCCGTTCCAACGCATCTATTATATGGTCCATCAAATAGAAATTATGAAATTGATAAATGTTCAAATAGATCGAATCCTGTGCGTTATCAATTGCATTTACGATCTCGTTAAAGCTGCCATCTGGCGATGCAAATACCGTTACATTTCCGTTAAAATTGAAAGTTTCATAAGGAAAATGCGACTGCCCAATGACGTATACTCGATAATCATCCCAGTCAGCAGACGAGTTTTCATCTTCATACTGCCCGGTTTTCTCATTTCTATCTCGCTCTAAGATAACACCCTCTTTTATGTCTTTCACCGGGGTTTTGGTCCATCCGGCACCGATATAATCCGAGTTACCATAAATCACGACATCTATTATCTCGCCTTCGTCGTCTTTCAGGATTACTTCGTCTCCCTTATTGGCTAATTGTAGCCTGCCTGATTTTATCATGTTTGGTGTCGAGTCTGAATCCACGCCGTATTCAAAGTCAGCTTTCAGAAGCATCTCTTCATAAAATGCTGTTGCGTTAGAGGCGAGATATAGGCTAGCCCCGGCATCTAAATTCGTCCATGCCGGGAAGATGATGACACCCTCCCTATCGGTAATCTGCCAGTTGCCGACATCGATTGTACTTTCAGTGGGATTGTATATCCTTATAAACTCGTCAAGATCTCCTTTTAAATAAGTATCATAATATACTTCGGTGATGATGGGTGTGCAACTCGTCGCTGTAGAAGAGCATCCAAAGCACACAAATGCTGCTGCTGCGAATATAACGGCGGCGAATATCAAACCTTTTTTATTGTATATAATGTATAACATTGTGTACTCCGAGCGAATCAGACCGAAGAGACGTTTTTTTCCTCCTTGCCTACAGTCTTTCATTTTTATCCATGCCCGGCCACTCTTCAAGTTCGAGCATCATCTTCCTGGCGGCAAAAGATATGTGGTGAGCCAGCTCGATGGCCCGTCTCTCGCCCAGGGACTCAGGGTACTTGAACTCTCGACCCAGGATGCTCTCGGCCTTCCACCTCTCTATGTTGAAGAGATCCCCTCTCTCGGCCACAAGAACCCCCGGGAGACCTTCAGAGGCCGTCTCGATCAGATCGGTCACCACGTACAGATCGACGGAACTCGTCACCAGGGTCGTCAGCTTCACTCGACACGTCTTCTCGGTGCACCGCGGCGATATCCTGGCAGCCACCGCGGCACAGACCATGATGTAGCGTCCTTCTACGGCGTGCCTGCCCGAGATGTCCACCGCCACGACGTCCAAGATATCACCAGGTTACAGCGTCACTATGGGATGGTGGGTTGTGATCTCCGTGGCCTTCTCCTCCGTCAGTCCCGCACCCATGGCGATCAAAACGGCACGCTTACGATCGATCAGGTCGTCGGGACTGTGGGCGTCCGTGTTCACCACCAGCTTCGCGCCCGATGCAACAGCCATCCTCACCACGTGGCCGTTGGTGATATTGTGACCCGCGCGGGCGGTAATCTCCAGACAGACGTTGTTCTCTCTGGCCAGGTCGGCCTCTTCATGGGTGATGAAACCCGGGTGGGCCAGGATATCGACGCCCATCTCCAGGGCGGCCCGGTTGGTGCCCGGTGAGACAGGCTCTATTGGCGTCTCTCCGTGGACCACGATGATCTCGGCCCCCAGCCTGCGGGCAAGAAGGATAAATCGTTCCATCTTCGGAGGAGGAATGTGGGTGATCTCCACACCCACCAGGATCTTCATATCCAAGACGTCCTCCAGCGTCTTGATCTTGGAGACGTTGGAGATGACGAACTCCACGTTGGAGAAGTCTACGTGATCTGTGATCCCTATGGCCCGATAGCCCTTGGTCTCGGCTCGCCGGATCAGCTCACCAGGAAGCAGTTCTCCGTCGCTGAAGACCGTATGCGTGTGAAGATCGATCATGGTTGGGCGACGATCACAAACATTATTAAGTATTGCCTCTAACCAAATGCATTAAGTAACAATTTGATGGAGTGTCAGAGAGCTGAGATGATCAGACGATTGGTACTGGACGTATTGAAGCCACATGTTCCCACTATTTTGGAGCTTGCCAGGGTTCTGGGCAGGCTCGACGGGATAATCGGCGTCAACTTGAGCCTTTCTGAGGTTGACCAGCAGACGGAGACGGTCAAGATCACCATCCAGGGTGACGATATCGACTACGTCGCCGTGGAATCGGTGATTCAGGACTTTGGCGGCGTCGTTCACAGCATAGACGAAGTCGCCGCGGGAAAAGAGATCGTGGAAGAGGTAGAGACCCTCCAGGAACGATAGACGATCAGCCTCTTATGCGTCTGATAGTTCTGGCGAGATCTCTCAACAGAGCGGTCTTGGGTCCATTCTTCCGGATCAGAACTCTTCCCATATTATTCCACCATATGGATGGATAGCGTTTCTCTCGCTCTATCGTTGGTTCCAGGTTCAGTTCCATCGCGGCCACATGCACCTCGTCCACCGTAGGCTTGTGGACCGCGTCGCTCTTGGAGACCGCCCTGCCACCGGTCCGGGTCCTGTCTGCATCGAAGTAGACCGGCCAGATGACCAACCTATCGTCCCTCTTAGACATGTAGGCCAAAACGCGACCAGAGCGGATAAGGGTTTTGGACATGAGATAGCCTTTTAGGGAATAAGATGCACTTAGAAGACGGAGTTCGTGATCATGAGCATGAATGAATACCCCACCGCCAACGTCATGGGCAAGGAGATTCCCTGGGACCCGGAGCAGTTGAGGCGGATTCAGGAGCATCCCTGCTTCAGCGCCAAGGCCTCTCACCGTTTCGGCAGGATGCACCTGGCCGTGGCACCAAGGTGTAACATCCAGTGCAACTACTGCATCAGGAAATTTGACTGCGTCAACGAGTGCAGGCCGGGGGTCACAAGCCAGGTCCTGATGCCAGAAGAGGCCCTGGCCAGGGTGGATGAGGTCATAGAGAAGGTTCATTACATCAAGGTGGTTGCCGTGGCCGGTCCGGGAGAGCCCCTCTTCAACGAGCAGACCTTCGAAACCTTCAAGCTGGTAGGAGAAAAGTATCCTCATCTCCTTCTATGTATCAGCACCAACGGTTTGCTTCTTCCCGAGAAGATCGAGCTGCTGGACGAGCTGGGCATCGGGAACGTCACCGTTACCCTGAACGCCGTGGACCCCGAGATCGGGAAGGAGATCTACGAGTACGTGACCTACGAGGGCAAGAAGTACACCGGTTACGAAGCCGCCCAGATCATGTTGGACCATCAGCTCAGGGGCATAGAAGAAGCGGTGAAGAGGAAGATGATCGTGAAGGTGAATACCGTTCTCATCCCCACCATAAACGACGATCACGTCATGGAGGTCGCCAGGACGATCAAGAAGCTGGGGGTCTATATCCAGAACGTGATGCCTCTCATACCCCAGTACCGGTTCTCTCACATCACCCCGCCTAGCCCGGCAGAGAAGAGGGCGGTCCAAGACGAGCTGAGCAAGGTCATGAGGCAGATGAGGCACTGCCGGCAGTGCAGGTCCGACGCCATAGGCATCCTGGGAAAAGACATACAGGATCAGTTCGACAAGGTCACGAAGGAGAAGGTCGAGGAACAGCAAAAATCTAATCCGAGAGGACCCCGCCCCTGATCCCCTTCACAGCTTCTCTTTGGCTTCCACAAGTTTCTCGGTGCACCGGTCCATCAGATCCGCCGCCTCTCCCAGCCCGATAGCGGAACCAGAACTTATCTCTTTGATTGCATCTGCCCGGTCCCGGAAGCTCTTGGCATGACCCTTGTTATGCTCTATCCAATGTCCAAATAAGTGCTCGGCCTCAGATTTATTCATATTTATCACCTATTAACTTGCGTTAAGCTCATACTATTCAGTACCTTCGGCTGATCATGTAGTCGGCGAGCTCCAGCAGCAGATCCTTCGCCTCCGAGTCCTCCAGGACATCCAAGGCTCTCTTCCCCTGCTCCACCAGCGCCGCCGCCTTGGTCCGGGCGTGGTCTATCGACCCGTTCTCTTCCAGGACCGATAAGGCCGCTTCGATCTCTTCGGTTGTGGCGTTCTTCTTCCCCAAGACCTCCGGCACGACCCCTCTCTCCATGGCGTGGATCATTATCAGCGTCTTCTTCCCTTCCACAAGATCCCCGCCACGGGGCTTGCCCAGCACCTCAGGAGGCGCGGTCAGGTCCAGGACGTCGTCGTAGATCTGGAACCCCATACCCACCAGCCTGCCAAACTCCTCCAGCCCATTTACCTGCACTTCCGGAGCGCCGGATAATGTGGCCCCCACCCAGGACGCAGCGCCGTAGAGGACACCGGTCTTCTTCTCGATCATCTCCAGGTACTCGTCTTCCGATACCCGGTTCTTCGTCTCGAACTCCATATCCAGCCACTGACCCTCGCAGATGGCGGTACAGGTTCCTGCCATCATCTCCATCGATGCTACCACGCATCCGGGATCGGTCTTCGTGGAGGCGAGGATCTGGAAGGCCTTGGAGTAGAGGGTATCTCCTGCGAGGATGGCTCCGGACTCGTCCCACTTCACATGAACCGCGGGCCGGCCTCTTCTGGTCTCTGCATGGTCCATTATGTCGTCGTGGATCAAGGTGAAGTTGTGGACCAGCTCCACGGAGACTGCGGCAGGAAGAACGACTTTTTGGTCTCCTTCCACGGTCTCCGCCGCCAGGATCAACATGCTCGGCCGGAGCCGTTTCCCGCCAGCATCCACAAGATGCCTGCTTGCCTTATACAGACCCTGCGGATGAACCACCGGCAGCAGCTTCTCGATAGCATCCGTTACCATGGAAGCACGTCTCTTTAGCTCCTCGTCAAGCATATATTGTCACCAACTCTCCGACCGGTTAAACTTATCTCAGAGCGCCAGCCCCTGCCCGTTCCTGAGGATGTGGATCGTATACCCCAGCTCGTACCCCGTCTCTTCGGCCATGGTCAGGTACTTGCCGTGCGACTCGAAGTTACCGTGACTGGTTATCACGTTCTCCGGGTTTATCATCCTGAGTAGCTCCCAGTGATCTTCTATGCAGGCATGTCCCGAGACGTGGACGTTGTCGTATATCCTGGCCCCTCTCATCTTCAGCTTCGTCTCCACCACGTAGCGGTTTGATCTGTTGAGGGGCTGGGGTATTATCCCTGCGCTGAATATCACCTTGTCTCCCGATTCGATCTTATAGGGGGTCTCCCCATTGGCCACCCTGCCCAGTATGGCTCCGGGCTCGCCCTGGTGGCCGGTCATTATGGGCAGATACTTGTCTTTACCATCCTGCATCATCTTCTTGAAGAACTTGTCTATGCTCCTACGCCTGCCATAGATGGCGAGGTTTTTGGCCTTCGTCGCGTACCCCGTCCTCCTAGCGGTTCCCCAGTACTTGTCCATCGATCTGCCCAGAAGAACCGGTTTCCGTCCCATCTCGTGAGCAGCATCGATTATGGCCCTGATCCGGGCGATGTGTGACGAGAAGGTGGTAACCAGCACACCCGACTTGCTCTCCGCGGTCCCCAACAAGGCGTCCCAGACCAGGTCCTTCGCGATCTGCTCTGAGGGAGTCTTCCCGGATATCCCCGCGTTGGTAGTCTCGGTGATCAGGGCCAGGACACCCTCCTTACTTAGCTCCTTCATCCTGACGAAGTCAGGCGGCTGGCCCAGGGTGGGGTTCCTGTCCATCTTGAAGTCATTGGCATAGAGGATTACACCGTAGGGGGTGTGTATGGCTGCGAAGACGCAGTCCACTATGCTGTGCTGGACCCTTACAAACTCCAGCTCGATATCCGGGGTGACCTGATAGCTCTCCCCGGCGTTCATGGTTATGACCTCGTTCGTGACGTCGAAGAGCTTCTCGTCTTTGATCTCCTGTTTTATGAGGTCTGTGGTGAAGGGTGTACCCAGTACGGGCGCCTTGTACTTGTACGCCAGCTTGGAAACGGCTCCGATGTGGTCCAGATGACCATGGGTGCAAGCTATCGCTCTTACCTTGCCATCGATGTTCTTCATGACGCTGTCATCGGGGATGGCACCCATGCTGATCAGCTCCGAAGTGTGAAGCCGTTCCACATCCGTATCTTCGTGTATCTGAACTCTGTCCAACCGGAGACCCATATCCATAATGATGACGTCCCGATCGACCCGGATCGCGGTCATGTTCCTTCCGACCTCTTCGTAGCCGCCGACCGCTTTGATTTCTATATTATTCATCTTGACATCTCTCTAATATTTATCTTGACATCTCTCTAATATTTATCTTGATATATCTCTAATAATTGCGAATTTTTTCGTCTCAAACCCTCTTTGATCCAGGATCTCTCGTACCCTTCCGCCCACAACTATGGGCGCAGACCCCAGCTCTGCCAGATCAACGCAGGCGGTCAGGAACATCGAGGTTCTGAGTTCTCGTATATAGCGCCGGAGGACCTCGGCCACCTCCTCGGCGCTCTTCGTAGCGGGCGCCAGCAAGGGCAGCGCCGAGCCAGCGATAGTGGCTCCTAAGGCCAGGCTCTTGGCCACGTCGGCACCACTCCTGACGCCTCCCGAGGATATCACCTCGGCTCCTGCGGCGACACATTCCACAACACTGGCCGGTGTGGGAAGACCCCAGTTTCTGAAGGTCCGGCCCAGACGAAACGACTCTTGATCACCTTTCTCCTCCGCCCGGCGAGCCTCGACGGCGGCCCAGCTGGTTCCTCCCAACCCGCCCACATCGATGATCCGGACGCCCGCATCGACGAGGGCGACAGCATCTTCTCTGCAGATCCCGGCTCCCGTCTCCTTTACTATGATGGGAACCTTTCCCCGGGTGGCCGACCCGATGGCCTCGATCAGCCCCCCGCCCCAGCACTCTCCCTCGGGCTGGACTCTCTCCTGGAGGAAGTTCAGGTGGATGGCCAGGGCGTCGGCATCGATCATCTCCGCCAGCCTATCCAGGATCTCCGGCCCCTCTTTCCTGAGCTGTACCGCTCCGATGTTGCCCACCACGGGCACGCCGGGGGCGGCATCTCTGACCACGGAGAAGGTTTCTTCCATCATCGGATCCTCCAGGGCAGCCCTTTGCGAGCCCACACCCAGGGCGACACCCACCTCCTGGGCGGCCCGGGCCAGGTTCCGGTTAATCTCTTTGGTATCAGGATGCCCTCCTGTCATGCCGCAGATCATCAGGGGGGCGGCCAGCTCTTTGCCCAGGAACCGGCATCTTGTGTTAACCTCGGAAGCATCGATGCCCGGCAGTGCCCTGGGCACCAGCATCAGATCATTGAAGGGTCTCCAGGCAGACTCTACTTCTTCTTCCAGACAGATCCTGATATGATCCAATTTTCTGCCGGGTGTGGTCATGAGGATCCCTCAACAAGGGTTCCCACGAGCTCGCCTTCCAGGGCCTTCTCGATCATACCCTTCTTCCCGGCGTTGAATATAAGCGAGGGGATGCCGTCGTCTGCCAGGTCCAGAAGCTCCATCACCTTCATTCTCATGCCACCGGTGACGTCATCGACCCCTCTGCTCCCGCCTAGCTCAGGCTCTATACGGTGATAGTTCTCTCTGGTAACTCTAGAAACGACCTCTCCACCGTAGATGACGCCGTCCTCTCTTGTTCCTAACGCCACGACATCCGCCCCCAGGGATCTGGCCAGGTGGGTTATGATCTGGTCACCGGATAGTATATCCGCGCCTCGCGCCCTGTCCATGACCACGTCGCCGTGGAGCACGGGCAACAGACCCCTCTCTATCATCTCCGTTAGGGGCCCAATATTCATATCTTCTATCCTACCATCCTGGAGAAGGGCACAGCTCAGCGGATGGACGGGGACGGGATGGGCTCCTGCCCGGCACAGGGCTTCTACCACGATCTCGTTCAGCCTCACCACAGACCTGTGCGTCTCCAGGATGCCCTCGGGATCGAACTTCTCCCTCAGGTCGTACTTATCGGCGTGGATGTGTCCAAAAGAGCCTGCACCATGTACCAGTACCAGTCCCGAGGAAGAACTTGCCACCTCCGCCGCGATCCGCTCGATCGTCTCCATACGCGGAGATTCCAGCTTCGTCTTATCGGTCAGTACGCCGCCACCAATCTTCAGTATCCCGACCATCTTTCTCAACCCAGCCACACGCCTTCGCATCCGGTGGTCACGGGGAAGGCTTCGCCCCCGGCCTGGACGATAGCTGTCATCGCTCTCGATTGATCGTGCTCTTCTAGACCGGGCAACGCGATCATGCATCCGCCTCCACCGGCACCGGTCAGCTTCGCTCCGAGGGCTCTTCCCGCACCACGGGCCGCATAGACCAGCTCGGTCAGCTCCCGGGTCCCCACCCCGATGGACTCCAGTAGGCCGTGGTTCACGTTCATGAGAAGACCCAGTTCCGTCAGCTCTCGTTCTCTGAGATGAGTCAGGGCCCTCCTGGAGATCGCACCCATCGCTTCGAAGACGGGATCTACAACGTCGGGGTACCTGGCACGCAACCTCTGGACCTTCTCCACCTCCAACCCGGTATCATGGGGCTTGCCTGTACAGCCCACGATCAGATCGAGCTTCGGCAGGTCAACCGCTTCGGCCTTATCGGTGACAACCTGGTAGCCGCCGAAGGTGGCCAGGGCGGTATCCATCCGGCTTCCCATGCCCTTCTGTACATTTTTCTCTATCGAATAAGCCTTCTCGGCGATCTCGGCAGAAGAGAGTCCCAGACCCCGATGGTCGTTCAGCGCTGCCAGGGTGGCGACGACGACCGAGGCTGACGAGCCCAGCCCGGAGGAAGGAGGTATCTCGGATTCCACCACCACATGGAGATTGCGGGCCTCTACCTCGGCGAGAACCGCAGAGACGTACCTCGTGGCGTGAAGGGCCTTCCCGGTGATCTCCTTCATCCCGGCCTTTCTGGATAAGAGGTCGATAGTCAGACCGTCCAGGACCAGGTCCAGGTTGCGGGCCTCTATTACGAGACCCGAAGCATCCTCGACCCGGACCCGGACCCTCATATCGACGGCCGCGCCCAGAGCGGGTGCCCCTGAGACCACGGCGTGCTCTCCGAAGAGGATCACCTTGCCCGGAGCCGATGCTGTGGTCAGTGAAAGACCTCCTAGGTGAAGACGAGAGCTCCGTATCCCACTACCTGGCTGAAATCGCCGGTGGTCTCGCCGCTGGTGGCGTAGCGGAGGAGCTTGCCGCTGCTCGCACCCAGTATCCGGGATGCGGTTATGGTGGCGGCAATGGGGCCGATCCCACAGGCGGTAATGTTCAGCCGGTAAACCAGGTCGTAGATATTCGTAATCTCCATCTGCAGGATGGACTCGATCAGCCTGGTGTCTTTTTTCCTGGCGTCTTCGAAAGACTCGTAATGGGTAAAATCGCTGCTTGCGATAACCGTGCAGTCCCTGCCCAGATCGCGAGTCGCCTCTCCGACGACTTCGCCGACATCCACCGCGGTCTCCTCGTCCTGGAGGCCCATGCATATCGAGACGATCCTGAAACCGGTGAACCGGTACTGGAGGAAGGGTATCTGGACCTCCAGCGAGTGCTCGTAGAGGTGAGCAGATTCGTCCACCTCGATTATGCTTCCTCTCAGAGCGTCGGCAAACTCCAGATCACATTCGACTACGCCCAACGGTGTCATCCAGGAGTCTCTGGAGAGGGATACGGGCAGGCCTATACCGGTATGGTTCGGCCCGATGAGAACGTAGGTATCTCTCCGAGGAAGTCGGGAGTAGACCTCCGCCGCCACCGATCCCGAGAAGGGATAGCCTGCATGAGGGACGACCACCCCATGAGCAGGTATCACCTCGCCAGACGTGTTCACCCCCAGGAAGGCCTGCTCCAGCTCGCGCCGGAGGGCACCGGGATCTGCGGGGTAGAAACTGTCTGCTGCGGCGGGATGTCTCATGACGGATCAGAACTCCATCTCGAAGTCGGATACGGTGTACCGGAACCGATCCTCTTCGTTCCTATGCCTCAAAACCTCTCTGGCCAGGAGCCAGTAGATCAAGGTGAGGGCCTTCCTGCCCTTGTTGTTGGTCGGTATCACCAGATCTACGTTGGATGTCAAGTTGTTGGTATCGCAGAGTGCGACCACGGGGATCCCCACGTCGATCGCCTCGTTCACCGCCTGGCCATCACCGTTGGGATCTGTGACCATCAGCACGTCCGGCTCCAGATATTCGGAAAACATGGGGTTGGTCAAGGTGTTGGGGATGAAACGCCCTACGATGGCTTTTGCCCTCACAGACTTGGCGAACATGGAGGCCGGGCGCTGGCCGTACTGTCTGGCCGAGATCACGAGGATGTTCGACGGATCGTACCTCGCCAGGAACTTTGCGGCCTGCTTGATGCGCAGATCCGTGGCCTGGACGTCGAGCACGTAGAGTCCGTCCGTGCGCACCCTGTAAATGTAATCTTTCATGCTGCTCGTCTTCTGCTGCGTACCGATGTGTATGCCTGCCGCAAGGTACTCATCTATAGGGACAAGCATATTATGTTCTTCGACCGTTGTCTCTATCGCATCTTCTTCCAAAATTTCACCTGCCTCTATAGGTATCACGATCCCGTTTAACGGTAATGGGAATGACACCCATTTTCATCTCTTCAAGAGCTATTTCGAGAGGATCTATCGAGTCGGTATTGATAAATACAGGAGCGCCCATCAAAACCTGTAAAGCTCGAGCCCCCACAATTCTGGCGCGCTCATATCGAGTATACTTCTCGGCTTTCAAATAGCCACCTCAAATGGATGAGCTGTGGTGGGGTTGCTGAGATTCGAACTCAGGTTACGGCGTCCCGAACGCCGAAGGATGACCAGGCTACCCTACAACCCCTTAACGTCTACTGATACCTTCGGAGAGTCTCCACGATCTCTACGTGGGTCAAGAGCATACGCCTGCAACAGTAGCTGTCTATGCCCAGGTCGTCCAGTACCTTTCCAGGTGGCTCGACCTTCGTACGCTCCTTGTATTCCTCCCATACGTCAGAAATGACATTCCCACAGGTGAAGCACCTAACTGGAATCAAGCAGACTCACCTGTAGGACTTCTGGTATTTAGCTCTAGCACCCGGGCCGCCAACCTTCTTCCTCTCCTTCTGTCGATGATCATTGACCAGGAGGTTCCTGTCATACTCAGCATACGTATCTCTCAGAACGGTATCGCCGGTCCACTCCACTATCCCGCGAGCGATCGCGGTGCGCACAGCTTCTGCCTGACCCATGAACCCGCCACCACGGACATTTACCGCTATGTCTATGTTGGTGACATGACCCTGGGCCATCATGATCGGTTCCATGATCTTAAGCCTGGCCAACCGGGGTTCCATGATCTCCAAAGGCTTCTTGTTGACGCGGATCTGCCCTTTACCTTCTCTCAGGGTGGCCCTGGCTATGGCGGTCTTCTTCTTACCTGATGTGTTGACTATCTTCATCGCGACTCTCCTAGAAGTTGGATCCGAGCCTGCGGCTCAGATTGCCCAGCTCTACATACTTACCCGTGCCCAGTCGTTTCAGATCTGCCGAGGCGGGACGTTCAAGTTCCATGCCCTCGAACTCGGTGGGAACCCCAACGTAGACCTTCAGTCGCGACAGGGCATCGCGTCCGCGCTTCGTTTTGTGTGGGAGCATCCCTCTGACCGTCCTCTTCAGTATCCTTTCGGGTCTCTTGGGGAAGTAGGGACCCTTCTCCGTGGACCCTTTCTCTCTCATCTCGGCGTACTCCCGGTAGACACTCTCTCTCCGACCCGAGATTATCGCCTTCTCTGCGTTGACGATCCGAACCTCCTCTCCTGCAAGAAGGCTCGTCGCAGCCACGCTGGCCAAACGTCCCAGGATCATCCCGGATGCATCAATAATCATCAGATCACCTTAAAATAATTACGCCAGAACATGCAGGGTCTCTTGCCATCAGCTCTTCTATCCTGAGACACTCGCCACCAGCCGACTTTATTTTGGATCGGGCCTGATCGCTGAAGCTGAGCGCCGCAACGGTTACGTTGTGGTCCATCTCTCCGGCGCCCAGTACCTTTCCCACGACGAGAACCAGGCCGTTGATGCCGGTGTGTCTGTTGATCTTGCTGACGTTCACGGTGGCGTAGTTGCGGGTGGGCTTCTCCAACCTGCGGGCCACGTCGCGCCAGATCCTTGCCCCACCATCGCGGGACGCTGCCTTTAGATCGTCTATGAGGCGAACTATCCTTGGATTCGTCTTCTTGATCTTCTTCATCACAGTCCTCCGCTGAATCTCCCTCAAGGAGATCGACTCACGCGCAACGAACGCGTTCGGACACCGCAGTCCATGTGCCGGGGGGTGCATTCACCGCGCCTGCTCGCCGCTGAAACGATAGCAACGAGAACACTGCCCCCGCGCGGATTTGTAAGACCACCAGATTAAGACTATTTAAGCGTTTTCGCCCCCGGCGCGGGTCCGGTTGCAGGCCAGCCATATTGGGGTCGTGTTTTTATTATCACCGATCCCCGCGATAACCCAAACCCGACAGCCGATCGCAAGACTTATCTAACGCAAATTATAATAAAACCTCAGAGATGCTGGATTTTGTTCTCCTCCTATCGATTGCCCTCGGTTTTTTCCTGGGGGTCTGCAGCGGTCTGACGCCCGGTCTACATACCAACAACTTCGCAGCATTGCTCCTGGCGCTATCGCCAGCTCTCCTTTCTCTGGGACTGGAGCCTCATCACCTGGCGGTGGTCATCCTGGCGGCCAGCATAGCCCATACCTTCCTTGACATCGTTCCTTCGGTCTTCATCGGCGCACCGGATCCCGATACCGTCCTGGCGGTGCTTCCAGGCCATGCCATGATGCTGGATGGGAGAGGCCCGGAGGCGGTCAGGCTTTCTGCCCTGGGGAGCGCGTCTTCGATACTGGTGGCTCTGGTCCTGATATATCCTCTGACGCTCCTATTTCGTCACTTCTACGATAGTTTCATCGCCCATATCGGTCTGGTGCTTCTGGCCATCGTCGTTTTGATGATCGCCACCGAGAAAGGGCTGGTGGTCGAAGGCCAGGGGTCCCTGGTTCATCTGAAGTACAAGGCTCTGGCCCTGGCTCTCTTCCTGACCAGCGGGCTTTTGGGGCTATTCGCCTTCGAGCATCAGAACCTGGCGGTTTCACCATTAGGCTTCGAGCCCCAGGTACTCCTCCCGCTCCTCAGCGGTCTTTTCGGAGCCTCGCTGCTGGTCATAAGCTTCTTCTCAAACGCGGAGATACCGCCCCAGAGGGATACTTTCTTCCGCCTGCCCGCCAGGACGGTGGTCAAGTCTGTCTTTTTGGGCGGGCTGGCAGGATCTTTGGTGGCCTGGATCCCGGGCGTGACTCCTGCGGTGGCCACGGTGGTCACCAGGCTGGGGTCGGCAGGCTCAGATCAAGAGTTCTTGATCTCGGTCTCCGGGGTCAACACCGCCAACGCCCTCTTCGCCCTGGTGGCGCTGCTGGTGATCGGCCGGCCCAGGAGCGGAGCCGTGGCCGCGGTGGATAAACTTGTAACTCTGGACCAGAGCCTCTTGATGATGATGATCCTGGTAGTCCTGACAACGGCGCTGGCTTCCTATATCGTTACGATATGGACAGGACAGACTGCTGCCAGGATCGTGGAGAAGTTGAACTACAAACGGCTCTGTCTGGGGGTGATATCGTTTTTGGTGGCGATGACTCTGATCTTCACCGGCCCCTTCGGCGGGTTCCTGTTCTTCGTCTCTACCACGATCGGGCTGATAGCGCCCCTGGCCGGGATACGGAAGACTCATGCGATGGGTGTGCTGATGCTGCCGTTGATGATCCGCTATCTGTAGGAGGTATTCTTCACCACGATCACAAAGATGGCAGTCGTTCCCAGCTCTCGCAGATAACGGGCCAGCTTGTCGGCCGGGCCTCCCTCAGGGTGACAGATCGCGGCCGCCTTCGGCGAGGTGTACTTGCAGGTGCCCGAAAATGTAAGTTCCAGTCAAAACATTTTTAGTGGAATAGGGTTTTTAGTTTGAGCTGGCATGAAAATAGATAAACAGAAGATCCCGGAGCTCGTATCTCTCGTCAGAAGGGATTTTCCCGACTGGAACGGATTCTCAGACGAACGTTTTGTCGAAGAGGAGATCGAATATAAACAGGCCATCATCGCCGATGCGCAGGATATCTTGAGCAAATCGAAGCTTCAGCGATTGATCGATGAGGGTGATTTTGACGAATTCGTAGCAAGGCTTGATAAAATAGGCAAACATCCTAAGAACAAACTGCTTTACCGCAGCGTTCCCTCCACTGGGGACTTGAGCGTTCTCTACCAGCCTGAACTCGACGAACCCTCTTTCTGCCGCGCCGTCTTCGACCTGCTTTACGGGGCAAGCCCTTCCCATGAACGGTTCGACCGCTATATGAAATACGTGATGGATAATGGTCTTCCGCATAAGTGGACCTTTCCAACATACTTTCTCTTCATCTGCCACCCAGAGACGGAGATGTTCGTCAAACCCAGGTCCATGAAGCGGTTTATCGGATTTATGGGTCTGGACGACGAAATCAAGTTGACCTCGGTTCCGACGGGAGCAACGTATGCGGCCATCCAGGATCTTTGCCAACAACTTAAAAATAATCTTCAGGAGTACAACCCCAGGGATATGGTGGACATTCAATCGCTGATTTATGTAACTGCTACCGCCGACAAAGAGCCTATCCTAACACCAGAAAGGCGAGAAGAGTTTATCGAGCTTTTTGGGGAATTCGCAAGAACTTATCCATCCAAGCCTGAAGGTCAACAACATATACCTGCTTACGAAAATGCAAGAAAGGAAGCTCGAAAAAACTATGCCCGTATAATCTCTGCTGCCGACCGTAATGAAGACGTAACTGATCTGGTCTTGCTTAAGTTGCTACCATATGCAGACACGAGCCCTAACCGCCAAAAGGGTGCTTGGATACATATAGCCCCCGTTACTACGGGAGATATAAGGAAAAAATACGAAAATACCGGATGGACAAAAACAGAAGACTGGCCGAGTGTGTCCAAAGCGATCTTGGATCTTGTTCGTCGTTGTAACCCGCCTTTCCCATGGTTGACCAT
>DAOG01000035.1 GCA_002501765.1 Methanosaeta sp. UBA204 | reverse complement strand
GGGGAAGAGCTGATCTGTTCAGGTATTGAATGCATCGCCGAGGCGGGCTATGAGGTAACCAATAAGAACCCAGGCATTGGAGGACAGCAGCCCCCGATGTTATTGATTTTATGGCGGTTTTTTCTAGACTCTGGCAGAAGTGCTTAAATAGAGTTAGTTGAGAACTGAAACTGGATGATAGATATTACCGATGCCGCTGCGGAGAAGCTGAAGGCGTGCCTGGTTGAAGGCAAAGTGATCAGGCTCTACATAACCAGCAGTGTGAATCCTGTGCCATCCTACAGTCTGGGCCTCGGTGTGATGGATAAGAGAGACATGATACTTGATAGCAACGGGATCAGCATCCACATGAATCCCTTAGAGGCTGAAGAGATGAGGTTTGCCGTGGTGGATTATATAGACGATGAGAGAAACAGAGGGTTCATAGTTCACACCCCTCAACCAGAGGTCTGCGGGACTCTCGGATGTGAAGAGTGTGGCCGTTGCGACGAACTCTAGTTGAATTTTGGGACACTATGGAGATCAGATACTCCGAAAGTGCCATACCCCCTGACCATGCTCCATTCTCGTAACGACTTGAGTTCAGTAACTCTCCAGCGACCTGAAGACCTCATTCAGGATGCCGCTCATATCTGCCCTCAGCACCTTCATGCCTTCCTCACCTTCGTCGTACTCTATGAAGCCAGCCTTGATCAGTTCGATAGGGAACTCGGGTCGCTCGCCGCGCTTATAGAGCACCAGAGACTCCTTGCCCACAGTGTGGGCGATGCCCAGCTCGTACATCACCAGAGGATCCGCACCGGTCAGGTCCACCACCACTATCCTGGCCCGGCAGATATCTAGCCACACATCTCTGAGCTTCTTCTCGTCATCTCCGAAGACCTGGGCCCGATGAACCGTGAGGCCCCCGCTCTCCAGGACTGGCTTGATGGCGTCGTCGTAGACCTGGGAGGATCCCTCTGTGGCGGGCACCAGGACGCAGGCCAATCGGTCGTCCACCATGTAGGAAGCGTGACCGAAGAGCGGCCTGATCTGCATCAGGCTCATCAGGCTCAGGGCCCTCTGGATCTCGGACTCTACGTGAGATATGGCGATTACCCTCAAGGCATCGTACCGATCCTTATCGGTCTGATCCAGCATATTCTTGGGGAAGACCAGCATGAGGGGGTCCTCGAACTTGAACTCCCACCTGGCGCTGCTCATTGCCTTCTCCGGAGAGATATGCCTGTCAGGATGATAGGTGTACATGGTGCTGAGGCTTCCGGCATGATGCTGAGCCAATATGTACAGGTTTCTCTCTTCCAGAACCACCACTATGCTGCTGGGGTTCTGGCTCCTCGCAATCCCCCTCAGAAGCTTGCGATCCACAACTATATCTTCGACCACGTCCATGAACTGGTCCATCAGCCCGTCGACCTTTGCGATCAGGTCATCGGGCATGTCCCCACCTTTTATTCTTTCACCAGTATGCATCATGATTTATACATCCCGTTCAATGAAAAGTATCCGCGGTTATACCGATTCAGATGGCCAGGCCATTTATAGAGCCATCGGTAGTAAGGTCGCGAGAACAAGCGTCAGTACAATTGTTGCGCCGATAAATCTCAGCGCTCTGGGTATATCTGCGGTGGTTGGCTCTCTTCCGTCATGCAAGATCGTATAGCTTCCTCGCTTCTCCAGCCTGATACCCAGAGCACCAGCCGCTCCTGCCATTGGCCATCCGGAGTTGGGGCTGGCCGGCGCACGGTGATATCGCAGCGCAGTCTTTATGGTGGGCAGGGCCCGCCGGGGAACGGCAACTGCCATTATCATGACGCTCAGCCTGGCCGGGATCCAGTTGGCCAGATCATCTATCTTGGCTGAGACGTACCCCAGTTTGATCAGATCATCTGTTTTATAACCGAGCATACTATCCAGCGTGTTCACGGCCTTGTAGGTCAGAGCGGCCTCAATACCTATCCCTACAACCGAAAAGACGAGGAAATAAAAGATCGGCGAGAGTATAGCGTCCACATAATTCTCCGAGAGCGATTCTATCACTGCAGAGCTGGCCTGTGCTCTGGAGAGATCTTCTGCATCACGGCTGACCAGCGCCGGCAGCATCTTTCTCGCCTTGGCGAGATCGCTCTCGACCATATGCCCGATCCTGGCGGTGGTTACAAGAAGGCTCCTGATGGCGATGGTTGACTTGAGGAGATAGGCTGATAAGAGAAGGCTCAGGCCGAAGATATCCACGTAGCTGGCCGCCTTCAGCAGCAGATGCCCGGTTGCCACCGTGCAGAAGACCACGATAAGGGCGATTGCAAGCCCGTAAGCCCGGGTGGGTTGTGCACGCCTCCGGAGTGCGGATATCATCAATCCTATCAGTACGACAGGATGGATCCTGGCAGGTGGCTCTCCCAGCAGTATGTCCAGTGCAACTGCCAGCAGAAGTACCTCCAAAATCATAGAAGCTTCGCAACCTTCTTCCAGATATCATCGAGAGCTTCGCCTTGCATAAGAGAATCCATAACCATCTCAGCCACGTCCTCGCGGTGGATCACCGTACAGCGCTCACAGGACCATATCTCGTCCTCAAAACGCCCACCGGTCCGCGGCTCAAAACATGGATAGAACGGACAGAAACAGAAGGTGCAGTCCTGATCGGGAAAGTGGCATGGATAACGCTCACAGTTCAGTCTGTGCATCCCAGGACCCTTATCATGGCCGAAACCAGCCGTTCATTCTCCTCTCTCTTCCTGACAGCCACCCTGATGTAGCCGGTTCCCATACCTACAAAAGAGCTGCAATCCCTGACGAGGATCCCTTCTTTGAGCATACGTTCTGTGAGTTCTTCGGAGCTAAAACCGGTTGCCTCGATCTTCACAAGGATGAAGTTGACGCTGCTCTCGACCGGCTCCAGGCCAAGCCGTTCAAGCTCGTCTTTCAACCACCGCAGCTCAACTTTTATGTACCTCCTGCTCTTCTCGATATGCTCGGTCTCACCGAGGAGATGAAGGAGATGAGTTCCTGCAGCGGCTCCGATTGTGCCTATGCTCCATGGTATCCGCGTTTTGTCCATCACCTCTGCCAGCGTCCGGTTCGCCATGCCGAACCCGAGCCGGATCCCGGGAACCCCGAAGGACTTGGTCAGCGACCTCATCACAAAGAGATACTCCATACCGGGTGCCATCGTGGCTACGCTCTGGTCCGGATCGGAAAGCTCTATGAAGGCTTCGTCCACCAGCAAAAATGTCTGGTAGTGCTCACACCTTTGGGCCAGGTCCACAACCTCCTGGCGGGGAAGTAACCTTCCTGTGGGGTTATTGGGGTTGCATATGAAGAGAGCCTTGGCATCTTTTAGAAGAGAATTATCTATAACCGGACTTTTGTCGAGCTGATCGATGTACGCTATATCTGCGCCGAAGAGCCTGGACTGTGTCTCATACTCCCCGAAGGTGGGGACCGGGATCACAACCGTATCGCCCTTTTCGATTATCATCTCCGCAAACAGCCTGATGAGCTCGGACGAGCCGTTGCCTGGCACTATGTTTTCGGGATCCACGCCCACAAATGCAGATGCTGCCTGCTTGAACTCATTATACTCATTATCGGGATAATGGGATATCCACCTCATCTCCCGCCGGATCACATCGTCCAGTGGCGGCGCACCCAGCGGGTTTATGTTGGCACTGAAGTCTAGCAGTTCATCATCGGCACCCAGGCGGGAGGCGATCTTCCTGATCCTACCCCCATGGCGGCATGTTTTCGCGGTGGCGAAGCCCTCACGAATGTGATGTATCATGGTCTCACCCCACCTGGAGTCTTTTCCCATTTTAACCTGGCGGAATATCATATTCCCGGATAATAACGGAAGAGTTTTTTTTCGTGTTTTAAATTAAACATAATAAATTGGACGTAGCTCCAGAAGTTAAAAATATAAACATACTATAATGATCTGGATTCGGCCGATATACAATTTCTTCTTTTTTTAATACACCATATGTCAAACTCGTTTCAGGTGCGTTGAATATGCATACGAAAAAAAACCATCAAAAGTTAGATTTCTGGATGAAAACCGAAAGGGTTTTATGTATCCCGATGATAACCTAGAGTACCATATTTAGAGGAAAAGGAGGTCAAGAGCTACATGGGCAAAGTGGAGGGCAGTTTTACCGTTGAGGACATGAAGAACGTCCAGATCAACATAGGAGCTGTCATTAAGGAAGAAGAAGAATGGGATCAGCCGATGGGGCCATTCCCATATCCCAGCATCGCAAAGCTCCGGGACTGGGATTTTAAGCTGACCGATAGATATCGGATATACTACAACCCCATCTGTGACAGATGCACACTCTGTACCTATGGACCGTGCGACCTGACAGGCAATAAGCGCGGTGCCTGCGGCATCACTCAGGAGGGTCATCAGGGAAAGCTTGTGCTGCTGGTTGTCCTGATAGGCTGCACAGCTCACTGTGCGCACGGCAGGCACCTGTACCACTGGTGTCTGGATAGGTTCGGGGACATGCCCTTCGATATGGGGCCCGAGATCGATGTTGATGCCCCCCTGACGCGGACGATCTGCGGCATCAAACCCAAGACCATAAAGGACTTCGGTCCTGTCCTCAGCTACATAGAGGAGGAGGTATCCCAGCTTCTGGCATGCTGCCATACCGGGCAGGAGGCCAGCTACAGGGACTTCGACTCCAAGGCGCTCCATGCAGGAATGCTGGACTCGTTGGGCAAAGAAGTATCTGATATGATCCAGATCATCGCCTACGACATGCCACGTGGCGATCCGGATGCACCTCTGGTAGAGATCGGCATGGGTTGCCTGGACAAGAACAAGGCTATCTTCATCACCTATGGCCACAACGTGGCCGGTGCCGCAGAGTCGATATTCTACGCTGAGGAGAACAACCTCTGGGATAAGGTGGACATAGGTGGCGTATGCTGTACCGCCATAGACAACACCCGGATCGGAGAGGGGCTTGGTCACCCGTGGATCAAGAAGAACCTGGGCACGAAGGTCAAGGTGGCTGGCGCCATGGGATGGTGGCGCAAGATGGTCAGGGCAGGAGTCATGGACTGCGTCATGGTGGATGAGCAGTGCGTATACTGCGATGTCCTCGAGGAATGCTCGGCACGCAAGATCCCTGTGATCGCCTCGAACGAGAAGATCCTTCTCGGCCTGAAGGACAGAACGAACGATCCCGCGGACGAGATCGTGGATGATCTTGTCAACTTCAAGGTGCCTGGCGTCATAGTCCTGGATCCGATCAAGGCCGGCGAGGTTGGCATCAGAACCGCCATAGCCGTCAAGCCAGAGCGTGCCGAGGCACAGGCAAATATCTTCCTCACCGAGGAAGAGTTCAATAAGCATGTCGAGGCCTGTACCCAGTGCAACTCCTGCGCCTTCGTCTGTCCGCCGCACCTAAAAATCAGCAACGCGATGGAGGAGGCTGCAAAGGGCAACCTCGAGCCGTTCTCGTCTACGTATGAGATATGTGTGGGATGCAGGCGGTGCGAGCAGGTCTGTCCGCAGGACATACCCGTACTGAAGTGTTATGCCTATGCCAACCAGGAGTACATCAAGAACCAGAAGTTCAAGATGCGGGCAGGCAGAGGTCCCGTCCTTGACACAGAAATAAGGATCGTGGGTGCTCCGCTCTGTTTGGGCACGATCCCCGGGATCATCGCCCTCGTCGGCTGTGCAAACTACCCCAACGGCACAAAGGAATGCTACGACATGGCCAGGGAGTTCGCAAGGCGCGGTTACATCGTGATAACCACTGGCTGCATGGCCATGGATATGTCCCTCTATACGGATGAAGAAGGCAGAACGATATGGGAGGAGTTCCCGGGAGCCTTCGATGGTGGAAACGTCTGTAACATCGGTTCGTGCGTGGCAAACGCCCACGGTCATGGAGCAGGGATAAAGGTGGCCACCATCTATGCCCACAGAAACGAGCGTGGTAACTACGACGACATAGCGGATTACGTCCTGAACAAGGTCGGTGTCTGCGGGATTGCATGGGGTGCCATGTCCCAGAAGGCAGCGTCGATCGCCACAGGCTTCAACCGACTGGGCGTTCCGGTCGTGGTAGAGCCTCACGGCGTGATGTACAGAAGGGCGTACCTGGGCAGGACCGATGTCAAGGAGGACTGGGAGATCATCGATGCCAGAGACGGGTCCAAGGTATACTGCGAGCCTGCGCCTGAGCACCTGCTCTATGTGGCGGAGACGAAAGAGGAGGCCATGCTGATGCTGGCAAAGCTCTGCTTCAGGCCGAGCGACAACAACGCGGGAAGGATGATCAAGCTGACCCATTACTGCGATATCAACATGAAGTACTTCGGCCAGATGCCCCCTGACTGGCCGATCTATGTCAGGCATGCATCAGATCTGCCGCTTGTGTATAAGGATAAGATGTTGAAGGAGCTGGAGGAGAAGCACGACTGGAAGATCGACTGGAAGAGGAAGATGATCCTGGAGGGTCCGATCAGGCCGAGCGAAGTCGCCTTCGACCCGACGAACATTGAGAGAAAGATACGAGTGAGGAAGTGATGGAGATGGCGGTTGACACAACCAAGAACCCGGTACCCTTTGAGATGGCCGAGTTTCACGGGCCGGAGATATCCAAGACCTATAAGACAAAGGTGCTAGGGGCCATAATCAAGAAGTCGAAGCGACCACTGCTTGTCGTGGGCGCGGAGCTCTTCGACGACCCGGTGATGTTCGACAAGGCGATCGAGATCGGGAAGACAGGGATCCCCATAGCCGCTACAGCCCATTCCATAAAGGGGTTCATCGATAGAGGCTACACCGAGAACGTCTATCAGATCGGTTTCAATCCTCTGGCCAACTACCTCAGGTTCAAGGACTGGATGGGACTGGACGGCAAAGGGCAGTATGATACGTTCATCCTCATGGGTATCTTCTACAAGTTTGCCAGCGCGACCTTCTCTGCGCTGAAGAACTTCAACCGGGATATCCGTAGGATCTCGATAGACAGGTACTACCATGTGAGTGCGGACATGAGCTTTGGTAACTTGGCGTTCAAGCCAGATGATTACCATGCGGCGGTCGATGAAGTGATCGCGGTACTGAAGAAGTAAGAATCATCTCGATAGAAGGAGAGTTTAAAATGGCAGAAGAATTTCCATTTGAGATGTCCCCGATGTACGAAGGGGAACGGATCAGGAAAGATGACATGTGGGTAGAGCTCGGCGGTCCCAACGCGGACGGCTTTGAGCTCTGTGTCTCAGCAGAGATGGATGAGCTTGAGGACGGCAGGGTAACCATACTCGGACCCGACCTGAATGAACTCGAAGAGGGAGCATCTGTTCCCTTCGGCATGATATACAAGGTTGCTGGAGAGCTTATCGAGAAAGATCTTGAGGGGATCATCGAGAGGCGGAACCACGCGCTCTTCGCCTTCATCCAGGGTCAGATGCACCTGAACCAGAGGTACGATATCTGGTGCAGGATCAGCAAGGATATGAAGAAGAAGGGTGTGGAGTCCTTCGAGCCCATCTTCAGGGGGGTCATGACCCTTTATAAGGCAGAGCTGCCCTTCATCGAGAAGATGGAGACCGTGGTGGTCACCGATCCGGATAAGGTGAAGGAAGAGCTGGCCAAGGCGATGGAGTCCTACACGTGGAGAGATGACCGCGCCAAGGGCATGCACGATGATGACGTCGATGTCTTCTATGGGTGCACGATGTGTCAGTCCTTCGCTCCAACCAGCGCCTGCTGCGTGACGCCTGACAGACCATCACTGTGCGGAGCTATCAACTGGTTCGACGGCAGGGCAGCTGCAAAGGTGGACCCTGAAGGTCCCCAGTTCCCCATAGAGAAGAGCGGCCTGATCGACGCGATCACCGGTGAGTACGAGTCCATCAACGCGATGGCGGAGAAGAGGTCTGGCGGTGAGTACACCAGGATGGCACTTTACACATTCTTCGATGCTCCCCACACCTCCTGTGGTTGCTTCGAGACCATCGGGTTCTATCTGCCGGAGGTTGACGGTATAGGCGTTGTGGACCGTGATCACAAGGGAGTCACGCCAAACGGTCTTCCCTTCTCCACGATGGCAGGACAGGCAGGTGGCGGCAAGCAGGTCATCGGTTTCCTGGGGATAGGAATCCTCTATTACCTATCCAGCAAGTTCCTCCAGGCTGATGGTGGCTGGAGAAGGATCGTATGGATGCCAAAAGCGCTCAAAGAGCGTGTGAAGGAAGGAATTCCAGATGAGATGTTCGACATGATCGCCACCGAGGAGGATGCAGAGGAGGTGGCTGACCTCAAGAAGTTCCTGCTGAAGGTCGACCACCCTGTCGTTGACGGCGTCGTCAGAACGGTGGACGACAAGAAGATCACCGAGGGATGGACCGTGGAAGACCCCTCAGAGTTCGAGGACGAGGTCATCGGGTACATCGAGGAGACGGGCGGCGACCTCGACGTGGACGAGATAAAAGAGAAGCTGCTGATGAGCGAAGGCCAGTTCATGCAGGTCGTCGAGTACCTGCAGGACGAGGGCATTCTGGAGTGAAAAGCTAGTATTACGGGTGTAGGAGGTCTATAGGAATGGCCAAGAAACTGAGCCTTAAACTGAAGAAGAAAGAGCCCGAAGCAGCTCCTGCTGCTGGAGCCGCACCTGCTGCCGGAGCGCCAGCATTCGCGCCACCCGCCGGAGGAGGTGGGGGGGGCATCAAGCTGGTGCTGAAGGACGCCAAGATCAACATCGAAAAGGTGACGCTCGCCAAGTGAGCGTCACCTTTTCCCTTCATATCTTTGGTTGGTTCTGTCAATTACGCAAGTTGGTTGACTTTTAGATAGTTAGAGGGAGATATCATTATGGCCAAGAAACTGAGCCTTAAGTTGAAGAAGAAGGGGGGCGAAGCAGCTCCTGCAGCCGCGCCGGGTGCCGCGGCGGCGCCCATCTTCGCCGCACCACAGGGTGGCGCAGGTGGCATAACCCTGGAGCTGAGAGGCGCCGATATTACCATAGAAGAAGTCGTCATAAAGCCGACGACAGCAAAGGCGAAGTCGAAGAAGAAGAAGAAGAAGAAGTGAGGAAGGGCTTAATACCTTGGGGCGAGTTATAGCGATAACCGGTAAGGGCGGCACCGGGAAGACCGCCATCACCGCGATGTTCCTCCGTTCCCTCTTGAAGAGAGACGATAAATGCATCATACTGGCCATCGATGCAGACCCTGATGCAAACCTGGCAGATACGCTGGGAGACAAGGTGGAGATCACGGTGGGAGACATAAGAGAGAACCTCCAGGAGTCGATGGCTTCGTTGCCACCCGACTACGACAAGAAGCAGTACTTCGCAGCAAAGGTATTCGAAGTTCTTCTGGAGAAGGACGGATACGATATGCTCGTGATGGGAAGGTCTGAGGGTTCGGGGTGCTACTGTTATCTCAACTCCTTGCTGAAGGGCATCATGTATGAGACCATGGATGACTACGATCTGACCATCGTAGATACCCCTGCAGGCCTCGAGCACCTGAGCCGCAAGACCATCACCGGTCTTGAGTCCTTGATCGTGGTCTCCGACGAGTCTCGTAGAGGCCTCAAGACCGCGGAGACGATACGGCAGCTTGCTGATGAGCTCGATCTGGAGTACGAGAACCTCTACGTGATAGTGAACAAGGTACATGAACAGAGCAGAGATCAGGTTCTCAATACGGCGGACGGTCTCGACCTGAAGGTTATCGGTATGGTCCCCTACGACGAGAATATAGCCCGGCTTGATCTGGTTGGCGATCCCTTGATCGGCCTGCCAGATGACTCGCCTGCCGTCGTCGAGGTAGAGAATATTATCAAAGAGATCGGTCTAGGAGGGTGATTATCTTTGACAGATAGAAAAGCCGACCTGAACAAGCAGTTGGCCGGATCGGAGATAAAGGTTCTTGAGGGCGTCACCATCGAGGGAGACTTCATAGAGACCATTCGTGGTGATATCGGCTACTACTCGGGAGAAGAAGTGGCAAATGCCGCGGTCCGACCGATCGAGGTGGCCAGATCCACCGGTTATCCGGTCGAGAGTCGGCTACAGTCGCCCAGTTAATAATCGGACCGGTTCTATGGGGAGATGAAAATGGGAGAAAAAAAAATAAAGCTATCCGATTTAAACAAGCAGTTAGCTGATATGAATGTGAAGTCCCTCGAGGGCATCAAGATCGAGGGAGATATCGAGCTGGAGATCGAGACCGGGGCTGGTGGCGTTGGGCCCCTCTTCGCTTACTATTTCGGGGAGGAAGTAGCAAAGGTCGCGGTTCAGCTGGTCAACATGGCCAAGGCGTTCGGCTATCCGATAGATAGCCTGCTTCAGCCGGTCGCGGTCGCCGAAGCCATAGCGCCTCCGGAGATCAAAGAGGCGGCACCAGCCTTCAAGATACCCGACACCCTGGCCAAGGCCAAGTTCGAGGTGGGCACGGACAAAACTTGGAAACATCAGATCCAAGAAGTTGTTCTGGGTGCAACCAAGGCAGATGGTGGCTCAAGAGGCAACACCGTCACGATCGGCGGTGAGAAGGCGCTGCCCTTCTTCTACGACGCACCGATGCCCCACAGGCCCGTGGTTACCATGGATGTCTTCGACATGCCCATCGGTATGGCCAAGGCGGTCAAGATGCACTACGAGGACGTTATGAACGACCCTGCAGAGTGGGCCAAGAAGTGCGTCAACGAGTTCGGCGCCGACCTGGTGACCATACACCTCATAAGTACGGATCCGCTGGTGAAAGACACCTCTCCACAGGATGCAGCCAAGGTGGTTGAGGATGTCCTGCAGGCTGTGGACGTCCCCATCTGTATCGGCGGCAGCGGCAACCCGGAGAAGGACCCCCTCGTACTGGGGAAGGGCTCCGAGGCTGCGCAGGGCGAGCGTGCCCTCATAGCCAGTGCAAACCTGAACATGGACTGGGAGGCCATCGGCAGGTCCTGTGTGGATAATGGCAACGTATGTCTGTCCTGGACCCAACTGGAGATCAATGCTCAGAAGGAGCTGAACAGGAAGCTGATGAAGGTCGCCGGCGTGCCCAGAGGCGACATCGTGATGGATCCGACCACCGCGGCCCTGGCATACGGTCTGGACTTCGCCTACTCCAACATGGAGAGGATCAGGCTCGGCGGGCTGAAGGGCGACGAAGAGCTGACATTCCCGATGTCCTCAGGTACGACCAACGCCTGGGGAGTCAGGGAGGCCTGGATGGTGAGATCTCCAAACAAGCATGACTCTGACTGGGGAGACAGGATGTTGAGAGGTCCCGTCTGGGAGATCATAACAGGGTTCTCGCTGGCCATGGCCGGGGTTGATATCTTCATGATGATGCATCCCTTTGCGGTTGCATATCTGCAGGAGATCACCCAGTCGCTGATGGGACTGGTCAAGGCAGAGACTCCAGATACCGCCAACTGGATTACGATGGAGGCCTGATACCGATGAAGGAATCTAGCCCGCTGAACCTGTACAAGTTCCTGCCCAAGACGAACTGTGGGGAGTGCGGAGAGAAGACCTGCATGGCCTTTGCCGCGGGTCTGATCGCAAGAGAGAGAATGATCGAGGAGTGCACGCCTCTCTTCGATCCGAAGAAGCAGAAGAAGTACGCCAAGAAGCTGACCCAGATCAAGGAAGTCCTCGCTCCAGAGGTGGCTCTGATCTACGTCGGGACCGGCGACCGGCAGCTCAAGGTCGGTGGCGAGGACGTCATGTACCGCCATCAGATGACGTACATCAACAAGCCGCCATTTGCCTACGACGTGACCGACGCGATGGACGAGGCCGACCTGGTAGAGAGGGTCAAACTCATCCACGGCTGGAGGAAGTTCTACATCGGCAACTGGGAAGAAGTGGAGATGGTGGCCGTCAGGTCGGTCACAGGCGACCCCGACAAGTTCGCCAAGTGCGTCAAGAAGGTCATGGAGAACACCGACAAGCCCCTGATCCTCTGCTCCTTCGATCCCAAGGTCCTGAAGGCAGGCCTCGAGCTGGCCGCCGAGAAGAGGCCCCTCATCTACGCCGCCAACAAGGACAACTGGAAGGAGGTCGCACAGCTGGCCTACGACTACAAGGTTCCCGTGACCCTGAGCTCGCCCTTCGATCTGGACGGTCTAAAGTCGCTGGCGCTCACCTTCAGGGAGATGGGGCTCAAAGACCTGGTACTCGATCCGGGCACCGCGCCCAACGGCGAAAAGCTCCAGGAGAGCCTCCATAACTTCATAAAGCTCAGGAGAGCCGCCGTGGAGGAGGGTCAGAGGGACTTCAACTATCCGGTCATGTCCATCCCCCTCAGCGCCTGGTTCACCACAGACGACCCGGTCAGGGGTGCCTACTGGGAGAGCGCCCTGGCCGCGACCTTCGTGATCCGTGGTGCGGGCATAATGATCAGGCATTCCATGGAGCCCCACAGCGTCATGCCCGACATGCACCTGAGGTTCAACATCTATACCGACCCCAGGTCGCCTGTGCAGGTCAAACCTGGCCTGTACAAGGTGGGCAAGCCGGACGAGACCTCGCCCGTATACCTCACCACCAACTTCGCCCTGACCTACTACACGGTGGAGTCTGACCTGGGGTCCAACGAGATCGATTCCTACCTATTGGCCGTGGATACCGAGGGCATCGGCGTCCAGGCTTCTGTGGCAGGCGGTCAGATAACCCCCAGCAAGATCAAGGACTCCTTCGCGGAGGCCGGGGTCGACTTCGAGAAGACCAGCCACAGGTCGTTCATCCTCCCGGGGATGTGCGCCAGGTTCAGCGGCGAGCTGGAAGAACTCTACGGATACAAGGTGAAGGTCCTCGTGGGTCCCGAAGACTCGGGACGTATCCCTGGCTGGATGAAAACGCAGTGGCCACCAAAGTGGGAGGAGTAAGTTAAGTGTGCCCGGGAGGCACACCATCAATTTTTTTTAGTCCAGCTCCTCGGGCTCGCCCGGAGCCAAAAGAAGCTCTTTGAATAGCAGTATCTCTACGACCTGGGCCACGTACCGCCTTTGTTGGTACCTCTGGAGGTCCTCGGTCATCCTCAGCTCGCTATCAATCTGGACCCTGATCAGAGCCATCCTGAGGTTGCGCTTATCCTCTTTGTCGAGCTCGAGGGAACATATCTCATCCAGAAACCGGGGCAAGCTCACGGGGTCTTTCAGCACCCTGGCTAGGAGAAGTACGTGTCCTCTCGGCTCGGAAGGTTCGCTCTTGCCGGTCAGCGTTTCCAGGTCACTCATCGAGTACCTTTCGCCGTCTATGATCGTGTAGTTCATATCTTCATATCCTTCTTCAATATCGATCTGCAGATCTCCAGGTCCTGGGTCGTGTTCACGTTTACCGCCAGCTCGATTTTATCCATTATCAGATGGTAATCTTCCTGCTCCTCTTTGATCCGCGCTCCATTGAGCACGTTGATCCCCGCAGGGACGATGAACTCTCCTTGGTAGTTGAAGAGGGCGTCAGGTCTGCTCCCTATCCTGCGATGGATCTCAAGAGGGGTGTGCACGGAGAGCGCAGGTTCTGCTACCTTCTCGTAGACCTTTAGGATCTCGTCTACGATCCGGTCTTTCAAGAGCGGCAGGTCGGCCATCACTATGAGAACCGGTCTTTTTATTCTTGCCGTCTCTACCGCGATGATCATGTCGGGGACGTATCCGTGACAGGGGGTCTCCACCGTCACCAGGCCTCTCTCCTCGGCCCACCTCTTCGTTTTGGGGACGTTTGGGGTGGTGGCCACGAAGATCCTCTCTATCGAACTTTTTTCCAGGGCTCTAACGACGTAATCGATGAGGGGCCGTCCCAGCAACTTCGCCATCGGCTTCTCGCCCATCTGGAGCCTGGTTCCCAGGCCGCCTGCCATCACCACGGCATCCAGGTCAGCGCCCCCCACATAGCTGCAGATGTTACCAGTGCCATGGCCCGGCCGATCTCGTTCGCGGCTCCGAAACCATCGCCGGTAGCGCCGCCGAAGTTTCTCTTCGAGACCTTCACCAGGTAGAAGGCAGAGATCTGAGAGGCTACGATCGCCGCCAGCCCCAGAGCGCCCAGGGTCGCTCCACAGATCAATGACGCTATGACCAGACCGATCAGAAAGTCGGACGATGTGGTGTTCTCGATGGCTATCTGGCCGAACCCTTTATGGAGCGGGTCGGAGAATGCGGCAAAGGTGATCATGGACTGCTTGGCAGAGACCTCGGCCGCTATCAGGATCAGAGGAAGCAAGGCCAGAGGCACGACGGACAAAGCGGTAAAGATGGCGAGTATGGTGACCACCACGAAGATCACGCCTCCGGTCCCTATGTAGACGTCCTTCATGGCGCTGATCTTCTTCTCTCTCGATGTGTGGGCCGTCACCCCGTCTGCGAAGTCGGCCAGGCCGTCGGCATGGTTAATTCCGCAGATCTTGTAGATCACCACCAGTACCAGGACGGCGACTACGCCCTGGGGCGCAAACTCTGCCAGAATTCGGGCGGTGAGGGCAAATATCAGTCCCAGGACCGCTCCTATGACCGGGAAGATGTAGATATGCCTCATCAGGGCTTCGATCCCCTCCATGGAGATGCCCACCGGTATGGTGGAAAGAAAACCGAAACCCGATCTGAGTGCGAAGAATAGGTCCCTCAGTAAAACACCGCCCTGGTATACATGTTCGCGGAGACCCCTCCTATCAGACCGCCGATCACATCGTCCATGAAGGGACCGAGCCTGCCCAGGATCCCTGGTTTGGCCTTGTCATATCTGACGTAGTCGAAGGTTCCTTTGTATCCTCCTACGTACTTGGCGATGCTCATCCCCAGCACTTCGTCCGCTATGAGGTAGGTCAGGTCCCGCTCGTAGTCTGAGCTGTTCATGCTGGGGAGGTTGGCCTTCTTTCCTTCATCTTCCAGAAGAACCCCGGCATATATCAAGAGACATAGGTTGGGGTCGGAGAGGGCCAGGTCCAGCTCTCGTCTGAAGACCTCTTCGGCTTTCTCACGGGTCTCCACTCCTGGATGAGGTACATAAAGCTCCAGAGCAGCAAAAACGATCTCATCGATGGATATGCCTACTTCCTGGAGTACATCTCGGATATCTCTACCAGGCACCATGTCTATCGTTAGGGTAAGTGTCCTGACCGGATAAAAGAGTATCCGCGCCTCCTGGGAGAAGTTATTTAAAGTTTTATGTCCAGATGTTATGTGGGATTTTCATGAAGACTTTGGTAAAGATATTTGTCGATCACGAACACCTGGGTCGCGTGATGAACACATTGACCGAACTGGGGATAACAGGCTTTTACCTGTACGAGTACAAGGGGATGGCACCCAAGACCTGGAGAGATTTCCAGCTGAGCGAAGATCCGGAGAAGACCGTAAAGGCCATCCAACATCATGCAGAGCCGGGGGTGCTGGTAAATACCGTAATCGATGAAGGAGAATGTGAACACGTGGTCAAAGTGCTGGAGCAAGCTTTAAAAGGAATAAGGTATACGCTACTGGGGCATGCTGTTTCTATCATGAAGGTAAAAGGGGATTAATCTGTCATGCAGGATTTGAAAGAAGATGTGGAGTCCGTTCTTGGGGTCATCCGGAACGCGTTGAGGATGGAGGGTGGCGATATCGATCTGATTGACGTCAGCGAGGAGGGTGTCGTCACGGTGAAGCTGCTGGGCAGCTGTGCCGTTTGTCCCTTCTCTCAGATGACCCTTAAGAACTTCGTGGAAAGAGAGTTGAAGAGCAACGTCGTTGGCATAAAGGAAGTTGTGGCGGCATAGAACCTGCCAGCGAGCATCTCCATATATGAGATGCCCACGGTAGATGGTGCTTTTGTGCATGTTGTCATCGATATGATGATTCAAAATACCGAGGTTTAGCCTGTGTTTCCAACAAAGAAAGTTCAGTCGTTGATAGGATCTAAGATCCAGGTAGAAATGAAGGGACCATTGCGTCACGTTCTCGAGGGTACCCTCAACAGTGTGGACGACTATCTCAACATCCATCTACAGGAGACCGTGGAGATAGTGAACGGGAAGAGGATGCGATCGCTGGGTTCGGTAGTACTCCGGGGAAACAACATAATCATGATACGCCCCGTAGAGTGAACGTCCGGGTGTCTCGATGCTTGAGGAGGCGCTGGAGTGTATCAAGGCCAGCGAAGATGGTGTTCTGCAGTGTGATCTGTGGAAGAGACTCGATATCGATTCTCGCAAGTGCTCTCGTATAGTCATCAAGTTGATGAATGAACAACTCATCACCAGGGAGCCGGAATCGGTTAAAGGGGCTCGAACCTATCGGTTACGCTGTACGAAGGTTCCTGATTCGGATCGGTTCAAGTCACTCCTCGCAGATGACATATTTGAGCCTTGTGCAGGGTGCATCTCAGAATGCGTTCCCGAGCACTGTCCAGAGCTGAGCGAGTGGATATTTACTATCATAGTCTCTGGAAGCGCCGATCTGGATCACAGTGCCAAAAAAGTCCCGACCGGGATTCAGCCTTGAGAGCCCTTCTGTTATGCGCCAAAGATAGGGCATCTCAATAAGGAGTCTCCCGGGGATATCCTCCCTACAAAGCTCAAAGGAGCCAAACGGCAAAAAGCCCGACCTACGAGTATACAATGTAATACATTATATACAACAACAATCCATCAGACACTTATCTGGTCTTCCCCGAAGCCTTTTTTGACTAATATCTTTTTTATATGCCCGATATGGTTGCCTTGCAACTCGATGACGCCGCGGACGTCCTTCACGGTCCCGCCACATGCAAGCTCCGACTTTAGATACGTCGAGAGTTCGTGAAGGTCTATCTCATGAGGATCTATCCCTTGGATCACTGTAACCTCTTTGCCGTACCTTCGTCTGTTAATCTTCACTGTGATCCTCTGCTGCTCCTTGGCTACCTCTTCGCATATGCAAAGGTCTTTGGGAAGACCGCATACAGGGCACATCTCAGAACTCATCTTCTGGTATTTACCTCCGCCTAACAAGAAAATGCTCGCTTACATTTGCATTTACTTGAACACATAAAGTTATACTTTATGTACTACGAGAAAATCCTCCATTCGGTCGGATTTACTCTGAGTACATAATGTTATACATTATATACAACAAGAAAATGCTCGCCTATGCTCACATTTGCTTGAGGACATAAAGTTATACTCTATGTACTATATGGAAAATGGGTAGGGCGGTATGCTATTAAAGTTTGATGGTGAGATCGCCGGATAGGGTCAGCCGCCTCTTCCTTTGATCTCTCTCCTCCTCCTGATGAGCACCTCTGCGAGAAATATGGCCAACGCGGTGAAGAGAAGCGCCCCTCGCCTGCTCACCCTCTGCTGGGTGGTAACGGTGCTCCTCTTCCTCGCTTCTTCCACCAGCTCGCTCCTCACCTTCGCCTCGGAAAATATACTCCCGCCGTTGGCCATTATCAGCTTCGAAAACTCGGGGTTGGGCCCAATATTCCTGAACTCGATGGGATAGTTCACGGCGATCGCATAATCGCCGATGCGGTATACTCCTTTCTTTTCTGGGGTCAGGGTGGCCCTGTACCGATCATCTCCCACCTTTTCCAGGTCTAGATCTTGGCCCGATCCTATACTAGGAGGGCTCTCGCTGATTATGGAGATCTCCATGGGCGTACCCACCCATCCATCGGCGGCATCTATCCTTCCGGACTCTGGCCTGGGGTCGCCCACCGCCCAGTTCACGGTTCTGGAGATGAAAATCGAGTTCTGGGCGGAGTAGAGCTCTGGAGACCACATGGTGCCGTCATCGGTTGCCAGAGAGGCCACCCTTCCCAGGCCGTATCTCCAGGTGGTGAGAATAGGTTTCCCGCTAGCCATGACCACCAGTCTCTGGGATCCCGATCTGGGGGTGACGTCATTGAACCCGGTTACGTTGGCCTTCAGATCCAGATCCGAGGTGATGTAATGTCTGGGGTTGAAGATCATCAGGTTATATGCGCTCACGGGTGCTTCTTCTTCCACCACAGCCTCTGCCTCGACGGGCTCTCCTGTCTTTATGGTCACCGATCCCGGATAGACCGCGGAGTAGTACGCCGACTTCGTCTTCTCTGCCAGGTCGCCCAACCCGCCGGGCGCATCTTCGAACGACTTGACCTCTATCAAGTATACGTTTGCGTCCATGTTATTGATCATCCCGATGGATCGCTGATAGGTTTCGGGGTACTCCTTCACCCTCCCGTCGGAGATTACGACGACCTCGCCCTCGGTCCCGGTCGAGTTCAGCATATCCCAGGCCAGATTCAGACCGGCGTCCAGCTGGGTCTCCTCCTGCGATCCGGGTATGGGGTCGAGATGTATTATCCGATCTTTGATCATGGACCCGATCCTAAAAAGAGGTGCGGGTGAAGAAATCACCCTGGCCTCGGTCCCGAAGATCACCACACCTATCTGGTCGTCCTGGAACTGAGGCGACTTGAGCAGCTCGATCGCCAGCGATTTTTCGTACTCCAGAAAGGTCGTCCCGCCCACGGCCATCTCGCGCCGGGTGCTCCCCGAGATGTCCAGGACCAGGATTACGACGTTCCCACCTTCGAAGATGCTGGGTGCAGACCTCACTGGCAGGATCTTCTCCAGGGACGAGTTTAGATAGTTTCCGAAGTCGTAGGAGTTGCTGCCGCCCACCACCACCAGTCCGCCTCCTTCGCTTACGTACTCATCGAGGGCGTCGAGGTCGGACCGGTACTTTTGATCGTCCAGGACCACGGCCTTGTACTTCTTATCGGGATCGTAATCGGAGGCCTCGGTGACCTTGTACTGCTTGGAGAGAACGCTGGCGAGGGGTGAAGAGCCTGTCGTTACCAGTAGTACATCCGGTTTGGGTACGACGTAGACAGCTTTTTGGTACTGGTTGTTCACCCGTTCTCTATCTTCTTGAGGATATATGGTCGCCTTGAGGAGGTGAGGTCCCGTGGTCAGGAATATATGGGACATCCTGATCGATCTCGACCCGCCCTCCTCGGAGAGGTGATCCTGATAGATTATCCTGTCGTCGGCGCGGACGGTGAGGGTACCCTCGAAATTTCCACCCGCCCATCTCAGTATCACGTTGAAGGGGTAGTCCCCGCCCAGAACGGCGGTGTACGTCCCGTCGATCTCTACGCTGACGTCTTTGTCTATCGGTTCGATTACGATTGCAAAAACGGTGGTGTTGGCCGACCGGGCCAGGACGAGCGCCTCCTCCAGGTCTCTGCCTTTGTTGTTGTACCCGTCTGATACCAGGACCTGGGTGCTTCCTTGCTGGGCGTACTGGAGTATCTTGTCCCCCAGGGGGGTCGAGGTTCCTGAGAAGGTTCTTAGCTGGGAGTTTGGCAGCTGGTCATAGACCCGTTGAGCCGTGCCCGGGTCGAATATGTCCATGGAGTCTGTCTCGTCCGATATCACGGTGATCAGGGGTCGCTTGGTCTGGGTGGTCTGGGTGACCACCACGTAGGGGTTGGCCAGGGCTACCACCAAGAGGGCAAATACGACTGCCCTGCTCAGGATGAGGACCTTGTTCTTGCATCGCCTGATAATGATCGCTCCCGCCACGAGGATGAGGGGCAGCAGCCAGAGAAGCCCGGGCTCGGCGAAGAATATATCCTTCATCAAGCCTCTCCTCTCCTCTTTATGATGACCAGCTCCAAAGCTATCATCGCCGCCGCCATCAGGATCAGCCAAGGCGACAGATCCTTCTCGATCAGCTTTTCAGAGGCGGTCCCGGTGGTGAAGGTGCCTGTGGTGAAGCTCTTGCCACAGCTTAGGTCCGACTCTCTTGGGTCGTACATGTTGGCCACCACGGTCTTGCCCTGGAACTTGTAGACGCCCACCATGTCCAGTAGCAGGTTTTTCGTGGTGATTATGCCGTGGGGCGTCTCTACCGTCGTCGTCTCGCCCAGCCTTATGATCGCACCTGTGCGCATGTTCGCCTCCGATGCGTCGGGCACGTCTGTGAGCCAGTTGACCATCTTGTACCAGAATATGGGATACTCCGGTCTCTCATGGAAGTCGCTCAGCCCGGGCACCAATCCTTGGTATATCACGGTACCTGCCCCCAGCCTCCAGTAGGACAGAACCGGAACGCCGTTGGCCTCTACCATGGTCACCGAGCGGCTGCGAGGCCTGGCGTCGGGGTGGCCGTAGACCCCGATCTCGTCGAAGTGTATCCCTTCGGTGAAGATCGGCGACCTGACCCAGAGGAGAGCGGTACCGTTGATCATGCCCTCGACCCTCACAGGGAGGTATTCCGGGCTGAGACCCGGGTTGGTGGCCAAATAGATCACCCTGCCTCCTCGGTGGACGTATCTGTTCAGCTTGACGTCGGCGGAAGCGTTGGTCGTCACAACCAGGTCGAAGCTATCGTAGTCGCCGGAACGGCTGACGTCGACGTTGGGCAGCGACTCCAGCGCGGCGAGGGCAGGTCCCGCTTCGCCCAGGTAGAGGACCTTTCTGGGACTGTGCTCGGGGGCGTAGATGTATACTTTGTTGTCCGCTAAGATGGCGTCCTCGACGCCCAGAGAGAGGATGTTGATCCCCGGAGAGGCCTCGAAGGATAGGTAGTGATCGGATCCCGATTCGATGGTTACCGAGCTGGCGATCGAACCACCGGGCCCGCTGATCTCTATGGGAACGCGTCTCGTATTTCCGAAGTTCCGTATCAGGCCCTCGTACTTTATGCCGACGCCCGACTCCTCGATCCAACCGCTCACCATGGCCACGTTCTCGCCGCCCCCACCGGAGTCTGCGAAGACAACCTGAGTTCCTTTGTCTTCGATCAGGCCCCGGGTTGTCTCGGGGTCATCGCCCACCCAGCTCAGAAAGTCGGAGACCACTAGTATCTGGCCACCATCGGCACCCAGGAGGCTCTTGGCCATGATCATCCCACCAGAAAGGTCCGCGGGAACTGCTCTTGGCGATATCCTCGCCAGGACGGCCCCGGCCTCGGCCAAGCTCCCCTCGCTGAGGGCCACTAGGGGCACGTTCTCTGCCAGGACTATGCTTATCCTATCGTGCTCGGAGACGTACCGGCCGGCGATCTTCACCGCCTCATCGAAGCTGGTCTCCATGCTGGCCGAGACGTCCATGATCACCACCAGATGGCTGCCACGAGCACCCTCGGCCACGACGAAGGGTCCGGCGGCGGATATTACCAGCAGACAGATCGCCAGGAGCTGTATCCAGAACAGGGGATCGGTGATAAACCGTCTGATCACGACAGAGGGCCGGGCCTCGTCCTCCGTGATGAAGTGGAGAGAAGGAAAAAGAAGGTCCTTCGGCTTGGCCCGGATCATGTAGAGTATTATCAGGGGCACGACGCTGAGCAGCCCCAGGAGGGCGAGGGGGTTTCTGAAGGGCATCGGTCTATCCTATGCAAATAAACGTGAAAAGGTTTGCGCAGGGCCTCTCTTCCGGGCCAATATTCTTAATAGGATTAAGGGGCCTAGTCTTGTTCGATCTTTCACATTGAGGTGTCTAGGTTATGGCCAATGTCATGGAAGTCTATCAGCTTCTGCCCAAGACGAACTGCAAAGAGTGTGGGTATCCCACCTGTATGGCTTTCGCGGTTGCGCTTCTGGGCAAGGAGAAGATCATCGAGGACTGTCCCCCCCTCATCGAGAATCCCAAGTACGAGAAGAAGCTGGAAAAACTTCGGGAGCTTCTCGCACCTCTGATGTCCGCCGACGCCACCGAGACGGGGATGATAATTCACACCGACAAGTGTTATGGGTGTGGGAATTGTGTGGTGGCATGTCCCGTAAACGTGGCGAACGATCCCAAGGGAACCGCACTGGGTTTTGGCCCGAAGAGCGGCAGGGCCATCCTGATGGTAGAAGACGGGGTGATCAAGTGCGTCAACGTGGAAGAATGCAGGCGTTTTGGTCCTGAAAAGATCCTGTGCAGCGCTTGTATTGTAACCTGCCCCAGCAGGGCGATCGAGTTTGTCTAGGTGGTCTTTATGGCAGTTTGTACAGGTTGTTCTTTATTATGTGATGATATTGAGTTGGAGTTTGAGGACGGAAAGATTAGCCTTACCAAGAATCTCTGCCGAAAGGGAGAGGGACGCTACCGGTCCCTTCGCGAAGACCGGCTGGTCCCCGCCGTAGACGGCGCGAAGGTGGGCTTCGACGAGGCCATATCCAGGGCTGCGGAGCTGCTGGGCGATGCAGAAAACCCTCTTCTCTTCGGTTGGAGTAACTCCTCCCTGGAAGCTCAGAGGATCGGTATAGATCTGGCCAAGAAGCTCGGTGCGACGATCGATGATACCTCCTCCTTCTGCCAGGGGTACCTCATGGAGAAGGTTCTGCGGGGTGAGTACCCGACCTGCACCCTGGACGAAGTTAGGAACTTTGCCGACGTATTGATCTACTGGGGGTCCGATCCATCGAGCAGCCAGCCCCGTCATATGTCCCGGTTCTCCTACTTCCCCCGGGGTGAGAAGAGGCAGAGGGGGTACGATGAGGACCGGACAGCCATAGCGATCGACGTTCGGAAGTCGCCTACGGTCGTCATCGCCGCAGATGGCTTCTTCAGGATCCCGCCGGGCGGCGACGCAGAGTTCATAGAGGCCTTGCTGGCGGCTCTGGGCGGGAAGATCCCTAAAGTCAAGGATAAGAAGATGAAGAAGAAGATCCTGAAGCTGGGAAGCACCCTCCGAAAGGCGGAGTTCGGGGTGGTCTTCCCCGGTCTGGGCCTGATCTACTCCCTCAAGGACGAGATTGACAAACTCACGCCTCTGATAACCAGGCTGAACGAGGTCTCTAGTTACAAGCTGATCCCCATGGTAGGCCACTATAACATGCGGGGCTTCAACCAGACGTTGCTGGAGGAGACCGGTCACATAAACAGGGTCTCGTTCAAAGACGGGGTAGAGCACGGTACCCAGTTCGCCGTCACCGAGGCCGTGAACGACTGCGATGCTTTGATGGTGATCGGATCGGATCTCATATCCGCCCTGCCAGCGGCCATATCCAAAAAGCTGGCCCGGATCCCGACCGTAGCCATAGACCCTCACCGTAACCTGACCACCGATATGGCCAGGGTGACGATTCCCTCTGCCATATCGGGCTTAGAGGCAGGCGGGAGCGCTCTGCGGATGGACGGGGTGAAGGTCGAGTTCGAGCCGGTAATAAAAAGCGGTTATCGATCGGATGTGGAGATACTGTCCAGGATAATGGAGGCGGTCTAGATGGCGAAGGTCGAGGTTACCATAGTGACCTACAGGGACATCTTCCAGGAGGAGGCAAAGGAGATCGGGCGTTACAGTGACGAGTACCGGGACCTGAGCGCGCTGATACTGCTGGACAGGGGCGATATGAAGCTGATCAAAACGGAGGACGGCCAGACCGTCCAGGTGGAGACCGACGGAGGGATGGTGGTGGTGACGGCCAGGCTCTCGGAGGAGGACGAAGAGCATCCTGGCCTGGCCTTCATGCCCAACAGCCCCTGGTCGAACCAGCTTGTGTCCGAGGATACCGGGACGAGCAAGATACCCGAGTTCAAGAGGATCAAAGCAGAGGTCTCGGCCACCGACAAAGATGTCGATACCATATCGGAGCTGGTGGAGAGGATAAGAGCAGATTATTAATTAGACCGGACGTATGACGATGAACCTGGTATCCATAACCGACCTGACGGGAGAAGAGATCCTGGAGATCCTGGACAGGTCAGACGAGCTCAAGAGGAGCCGGTCGGAGACGGGGCAGGTGCTGGCCAGAAAGAGCCTGGCGACCATCTTCGAGAAGCCTTCCACCCGGACCAGGGTCTCTTTGGAGGTGGCCATGACGGACCTGGGGGGGCATGCCCTCCACCTGTGTAGCAGCGACCTCCAGCTGGGTCGCGGGGAGACGATCGCCGATACGGCCAGGGTTCTCTCCCGGTTCGTTCATGGGATCGCGGCCCGGGTCTTCGATCATGCTACTGTGGAGGAGCTGGCCTTCCACGCCGATGTCCCGGTGATCAACTCTCTCTCCAATAGGGAGCATCCCTGCCAGATACTGGCCGACCTGATGACCATGAGAGAAAGCTTCGGTTATCTGGAAGGGCTCAAGGTTGCCTGGATCGGGGACGGCAACAACGTCTGCAACTCCACGATCTTAGCCTCTGCCTTGATGGGATTGGATCTGACCGTGGCCTGCCCTCCCGGGCATGAGCCGGATGGAGATATACTGGACGAGGCTGACCGTCTCGGTGGCAGGGTCAAGGTGGTGGCCGACCCGGCAAAGGCCGCCGAAGGCGCAGAGGTGGTGGAGACGGACACCTGGGTCTCCATGGGCGACGAGGCTGAGGCCGCCTTGCGAGAAAATGTCTTCGAGCCGTACCAGGTGAACTCCGGGCTGATGAGCCTGGTATCCGATGGGGCGATAGTGATGCACTGCTTACCGGCGCATCGAGGTCAAGAGATCACCGACGATGTGATGGACGGGCCCCAGTCCGCCATACTGGACCAGAGCGAGAACCGGCTGCATACCATAAAGGCGGTGCTGGAGCGGTTTCTCGGAGGATCTACAAGATGAGTAAACAGTTCATAGTGGATTTGAAGTATGGGAACGAAGTATCAAGCCTTTTTTCGGTGAAGTATAAGCATCCTCCCAGGCAGTACAAGAATGGATTCATGTTCACAGTTGGTCTGTCTGACAGAACTGGAGAGATAGAGGCAACCTATTGGGGCGGAACGGATATAAGCAAGTTGCAGAAAGTGTACGACAGCTTTGGTGTATATGATGTGGTATATATATCCGGGCTGGTCGGTCAGTTCAAAAGCAAGCAAAAGATTGACATTAATGAGGAGAAAGGGGCTATCAGAAAAACAGATGATTATGATATCGAGGATTTTGTAGGACGTACGGAAAAGAACATAGATGAACTGATCTTACAGCTCTCTGAGATCATAGGTTCCATAAGCAACCCGCACCTGAAAGCTCTCCTCAATTCGTTCTTTGACGATGTTGATTGGTTAGAAGAGTTTAAAAATGCGCCAGCAGCGATGTACATTCATCAGGCATACATAGGGGGGTTGCTTGAGCATAGCCTCAACGTGGCAGGTATCTGCAAAGCGATCTGGAGTATTTATCCCATGCTGGATAAGGATCTTCTTCTGACAGGCGCTATCCTGCACGATATCGGCAAGATAAAAGAGTTCCAGATCACTACAAACATAAGAATTACTGAAGAGGGTATGCTCAGGGGTCACATATCGTTGGGTGAGGAGATGCTGCTGGAGAAGATAAAGGAGATCGAAGAGGGATCCGGCCGTTACCATCCGAGCGGATCGGTAGAGTCCGGTGGTGATGAGACGATCTTTCCAGAGATTCTCAAATTTAAGCTGTTACACATCATGCTCAGCCATCACGGTCGTGGAGAGTACGGCTCACCGAAAGAGCCTCAGTTTCCAGAGGCTGCAGCGATATACTATGCAGATGAGTGTGATGCAAAGGTATTCCAGTATGTGCAGACCAAAGAGGAGGCGGCTACAGAAGATTTCCGTACTTACAGCAAGCGATTGGGTCAGATATATCTCAGGTGAATGAGGTGGTGGTTGTGTGTAATCATATATGTCTGTTTAAGCATATTGTGGTATAAATACATTTACAGCTGATGGTAAAAATCATTGGGAGACAGGATCCAAAGGATTTGATGATATTTCTCTCGGAGCTCTGAAGATACACCAACGGCAGCCTCGCCGATAATCTCCAATAGATGGACGAGCGAGAGGCACAGCATCCGATCAAAATCCAGATCAAGCCGTGTCTTATCGGCGGAAAACTCCAATACTTCACGGGTTGCATACAAGATGTGATGAACACGAACCAGATCAGCTTTCAACGTACACCCCCACCGCCTCCGCTAACACATCATCACGAAAGTACCTGCTCAAGTCTGCGGGAGTTTTTAGCTCGACTTTACGCCCGCCGAAGATAGAAGATAGCTCTTCTTCCATCCTGATCAGATCAAAGAAACCCGGTACATTATCGGGCTCAAATTCAACAAGCATATCAAGATCACTCTTCTGCGAGAAATCATCACGCAAGATCGAGCCGAAGAAAGACAATCTTTGGATGTGATTCCGTTTACAAAATTCGACGATCTTCCGCTTCGGTACCTTAACAGCAAACTTCGTCATCAAACCACCCATCCGCAATGGTCATGCAACTTTTTGCAAACCCCGCTATAATTTAGTTCGGGCATCCTGTATTTGTATAGATATTAGTTGGATAATAAGAATGTGTTAAATCTTTCAGCCACAGTACACATTTTTTTATCACTATAACATAACGATCGAAGTGTCGTGAGCAAAATGATTAAAATATCTAACCAGATTGTAACCATTCATATCTTGATAACCTTCCTGACATTTACGTTTTCCTCTGTTATGTTAGATATTGGCTCCAATCAAAACAATTTTTTCTGAGTAGTTTTATCCTTCGTTTGATTGGCAATTGTTAGGTAGGGTTCGATTTTAGGTGCATATTTGATGTGTCCATGAACAGGACAATCCTGACGAATGTGGCGTGAGCCATTTTTGAATACCTGCCATTTGAATACACAGTCACGTTTACATTTTGGACATTTAATATCTATATCTTTTTCACATCCAGTAGCTTTATGTTCAATTTCAGCATGATGATGACAATTCTCCTTATACCCTAATGCCTTTGATGCCAATTCATCTGCAATAGAATTCTTTTCTCTTGGAATCCAGTTAATTGTATACGAATCAAATTTAGACAACTCTTTTACAACCTGAGCACAGAGACTTTTTAAATGCTCCTTATTAATTTTCCACGCACCGTTTACCTGATTGATTACTAATTTACTATCTCCTTCAATCATAACATGCTTCCAACCCAATTCTAATGCTTTAGAAATCCCGGCTAGAAGTGCCATATATTCAGCGATATTGTTTGTTCCACAATTAGGCAACTTTTTTGAGATTTCAGTAATTATGTTACCATTTTCAATTAAAACTGCACCTATCCCCATTTCACCAGGATTTGGTCTTGCTCCCCCATCAAACTGTATCCTTTTCATTTACACACCGAGATACACAATATATATCATTACTTATATTATCACTCCTTCTGCACACTGTTGTGTATATATTCAGCATATCCGCAGCACATCATATTATGCACCCCTATGGGTTAGCATTCCATCACATCCCTTCCATTGCAACATAAGTATAAATCTGTATCCCCTTCCCTCTCTGCCCCGATGACTCCTCGCTTCACTCTGCGATCCACTGCAACAAGAGGACATACACACGGAGATGGCGAAATGTACGATGCCGTCAGAAGGCGCTGAAATATTACAGACCAAAACTATCAGCCAGCACAGGCCGCAATCCGGCGCAGACCAAAGTGTTGGCTACATCGAGGCCCGTGCGCTCTTCGGACCAGATGGCCGCGGCAAGACCATGCACCTCGGCACAATCGCAGGCATTTTGCCGCGGACGGTGAGAGAATTCATTCAATGACGAAGATATAGCCAGAATGTCCATGAACGTGCGAGCCCGGGTGTGCATCAAATTCACCTTCCGGCGATCAGAGGGCTGGCGCCGCGGGATCTCATCCGACCCCTGGGCGGATGTGGACCGGCTCCTCGGCGAGCTGGACCTGGGAGAGTTTGCCGATAGAGATGTCAACAGAGGATTTCCGGGCGGCGAGATGAAGCGCACTGAGCGGGTCCGGCTCCTGGCCCGGGAGCGCCTGTAGTAGATCGCAAAGTGCCTGGATGTGGGAGGTTAGACGTGATTTTGGCTAACGGGCATATCTAAGGCTCGGCTTTGCTGAATTTGGGCGAAGGTGTACGACACCGAAAGTCAGATACGCTCTGTTATATGCGGTCGGTTATTTATATGTAGTCTCGCTTCTTCTTTCTATTTTTACTATCAGAACTTCCTCTAGCCTTTTGTCAATTGTGTAAAGTATTCTATAATTACCAACTCTTTTCCTTCTTATGTTTTTGTAACCTCTTACTTTTATTGCTCCCTTATGCCATGGATCATTACCGATTTCGATAACGGCTTTCTTTATTCTATCTTTAAGTTCTTCATTGAGTACTTTTATCTGTTTATAGCTCTTTGGCGAAAAGATAACCTTAAAACTCATTTAAACACTTCATCAAACTCGTAGTAATTACTCTTTTCTCTCTCGTTAATAGCTTCCAGAATATCTTCCATGTCCTCTTCAGTTAAAATATCATCTCTGTTTAATATTCTTACAGTTACCACATCGGATTCTATCTTTGCAGGTTTTACGATTCTGAGAGCTCCATTCTCATATATAGCTTCTATTCCCATTTTCACTCACCTTAAGTTTAATTAGTTCTAGCTTTATTAGCTTTTATCTCCATTCATCACACAATCTTCCGCAACCTGTGCAACGCCATCGAAATGTCGCCTAACGTTCAATAATTTGTGAAGTGCCCAAAGGGCATCTGGGCCGAGGTACGCCAGCACTTGATCCACAAACTCTGGGTTATCTGCCGTTGCGTTGCGGGCATTAGGCTCGTTCCTTCCAGTGTTTTTGGGCTCTTTCAAATATATCTTCTATCGTCAATCCCTCATAGAGCCGCCGAGAGATATCTACATAGTCGGCAGGTTCATGGTAAAGCAGAGTAAGGAATCTGAGAGCGACAGCAGGGCCAAGAGCCCTGTCTAGGACTTCTATCCCACTAATCCTAATCATTGTGTCAGCCTTCTATCTCATCCCTTCCATTGCAACATAGGTATAAATCTTTATCCTCTTCGCCCCCTCTACGATCCACTACAACAAGAGGACATATATACGGAGATATAACAATGTACGATGCCGCCAGAAGTCGCCGGAATATTACAGATCCAAAACCTACCAGCCCGGATAGGCCGCAATCCGGCGCTGAAAAATATTGACCAATATGCTGGCGACATCGAGACCCGTGCGCTCTTCGGACCAGGTGGCTGCGGCAAGACCACGGACCTCGGCATAATCGCAGGCGCCCCTAGTGTCACGTCAACACTCAA